>DIKR01000115.1:7036-24414 GCA_002424625.1 Desulfuromonadaceae bacterium UBA5613 | reverse complement strand
CCTGATCGAACCGGGCAAGCCCAACCAGAACGCGACCATCGAATCGTTCATGATGCGCGGCACCTTCGCCAACGTCCGTCTCCATAACGAGATGATCAGTGAACGGGAAGGGGGCTTTACCCGCCATCAACCGTCGCAGGAGATGATGACTATCTTTACTGCCGCCGAGCGCTATGCTCTGGAGAAGGTACCGCTGCTGGTGATTGCCGGCAAGGAGTACGGCTCCGGTTCGAGCCGCGACTGGGCAGCCAAGGGGCCCAAGCTCCTCGGGGTCCGCGCCATTCTCGCCGAGAGCTTTGAACGGATCCATCGTTCCAATCTGGTGGGGATGGGGATCTTCCCGCTGCAGTTTCTTGACGGTGCCAGCCGCCGTAGTCTCGGCCTCGATGGCAGCGAACGGATCGATCTGCTCCCCGCTCCGGCGATCGAACCTCGGCAGCGACTGTTACTGCGGATTCAGCGCGCTGGCGGCGAGACTTTTGAGCTGCCGGTCCTCAGCCGCATCGATACCGCCGATGAGGTCGTCTCTTTCGCACAGGGGGGATTGCTCAACGATGTTCTGCGCCGGCTTTTAGTGGAAGATTAGCGGGTTGCGCCGTTTCCAGCAGCATTGTAGATTGACATGACGGGGCGAAAGGCGTAAATTGCCTCCCTTCTGGCGGCCGGTCCTGCCGGCTTATTTTTCTTTTTCTTTCTGTGAGGTCCCAGATGAAGATCCTTGTTACCGACGAAATTTCTCAGGAAGGGCTGCAGCCCCTCCTTGATGATCCCCGCATGGAGATCGATATCCGCCTCGGCCTGCCGGTGGCTGAACTCCATCAGCTCATCGGCGGCTACGAAGCGCTGATCACCCGCAGCGGCACCCTGGTTAATCCCGCTCTTATTGATCATGGCCGGAATCTCAAGATTATCGCCCGCGCCGGCGTCGGCATTGACAATGTCGATGTCGATTACGCCAGCCAGAAGGGGATTATCGTTGTTAATGCCCCTTACGGCAATGTCAACTCGGCGGCGGAACATACCATGGCTCTCCTCCTTTCTCTGTGCCGTAATGTGCCGGTGGCCAACACCAGCCTCAAATCCGGCGAATGGAAGCGCGCCCCCTTTACCGGTTCCGAAGTCAAGGGGAAGACCGTCGGCGTTATCGGCCTCGGCAAGGTCGGCGGCCGTGTTGCCACCCGCTGCAAGGCTTTTGAAGCCGAAGTCATCGCTTACGATCCTTATATCGCTGAAAAACGCGGTGACGATCTCGGCGTCAAGCTCGTCAGCCTCGAAGAGATTGTCCGCTATGCCGATATCATCACCGTCCATACGCCGCTGAATGCTGAAACCCGCGGCATGATCAATGCCGAACATTTCCCGAAGATGAAGGACGGCGTCATTATCATCAACTGCGCCCGTGGCGGGATCATCGACGAAGCGGCGATGTTGGCGGCCCTCGAGTCCGGCAAGATCAGTGGTTCGGCCTTTGACGTCTGGAGTGAAGAGCCGCCGGCGACGGAGACCCTGATGAAGCTTATCGGCCATCCGCGTATGATTGTTACCCCGCATCTTGGCGCCAATACCTTTGAAGCCCAGAAGAATGTCGCGGTCGACGTCAGTCGTGAGATCGTCAGCTATCTTGACGGTCGTCCGATGGAGAATGCCGTTAATATCCCCCGCTTCGATCCGGATCTTCTCGAACATATGAAGCCTTTCCTCGATCTCATCCAGCAGATGGGCTGCTTTCTGGCGCAGCTGGCCCCGGCCCACGCCGGCAAGGTCACCTTTATCTATAACGGCAAGCTCGCCCGCTACGATTGCGCTCCTCTCACCGTTTGCGGTCTCGCTGCCCTCCTTAACCGGCGCACGGATCAGGATGTCAACATGGTCAATGCCCGCCTTGTTGCCGAGACGATGGGGATTGTCGTCGAGGAGGTGCGGAATACCGAGTCGGAATCGTTCTCGAATCTGATTACGCTGGTCATGGAGTCGCCGGAAGGGAAGCGGACAATTTCCGGGACGATGTTCGAGGGGATTGCCAAGATCGTCAAGCTCCGCGATTTTCTCACCGACTTCACCCCGGAAGAGCACATGCTGGTCATGCATTATCAGGATCGGCCGGGAATGCTCGGCAAGATCGGCACCATCCTTGGCGAGTCGGGAATCAATATCGGCAATATGAATCTGGGGCGGCGGAAAGAAGAAGGGGAGGCGATGGTGGTCTTCTCCATCGATTCGCCTCTGGACGAAGCGACGGTCAAGCGGATCGCGACCGAGGTGGGGGCCCGCTTTATCAAGCAGATTGAGATGGCGGTTTAAGCTTTTTGTTTTAGGTTTTAAGTATGAAAAAGGGGAGCCAGACGGCTCCCCTTGATTTGTGTTCTTGCGGGATTTTGTTGCTTACAGGGCTTTGCGAAGCAGGGCGTCGAGCTGGTTCTTCGGCACGGCGCCGACGACCTGATCGACAATCTTGCCGTCTTTGAAAAGGATCAGGGTGGGGATGCCGCGAACGCCGTATTTCCCCGGAGTCGCGGGGTTATCGTCAACGTTGACCTTGCCGATCTTGACCTTGCCGTCGTACTCGACTGCGAGGGCGTCGACGAGGGGCCCGATCGCTTTGCACGGGGCACACCAGGTGGCCCAGAAGTCGACGAGGACCGGGGTGGTCGATTTCAGAACTTCGACATCAAAGCTGTCATCGGTCAATTCAATAACTTTCTCTCCTGCCATCGTTCTTATCTCTCTTTCATTCGGGATAATGGTGCTAATTGATGCCCCAATATGTTGGCACGGCAGGGAGCAAAAGACAAGCGCTAAACGGTAGTATAGCCGAAGCTGCGGGGTTTGCAAGGGAACTTTGCCGCAGCATTTGAGGAGCAATTGCGATGCCGAAGAACGAACGCCTGGCCCGTGCCCTGCAGGATCATGTGGCGCTGATTCGCGATGCAATCGTACCGCAGGAAGCCATTCTCACGGCTTTGTCCGGGCGTCTTTGTGAAGCTTTCCAACGGGAAGGACGACTTTTTATCTGCGGCAGCGGCCCGATGACAGTCGTCGCCGATCTCACTGCCAATCTCTTCCTGTACCGCCTCGGCTTCGAGCGACCGGCCTTGCCGGTGATCTCTCTTTGTCACGATGCCACCCTCCTTTATTCCCTCAGTCGCGACGGCCTGGCGCGCCAGATCTTTTCCCGGCAACTCCGTCCCCTCGCATCCGAGAACGACATCCTCCTGCTCTTTTCCGACCTTCACCCGGATCCGGCTCTCAACGAAGCTCTGCTCACTGCCGAGCGCATCGGTATGACGACCGCAGCCGTGGCCCCCGCCAAGATTGCTTTGGCCGGCGAAGTGCCGCCGCAGATCTTCTTCCGTCTGGAGAGTTCGAGTCCCGGACGGATTGTTGAAACAGCGGTGGTCTTTGCCCATCTCCTTTGTGAACTGGTGGAGGCAGAACTCTTTGAACACTGAGGGCGCCGCTTATCCGGTCGTTCTTCGCCTCACCGGTCGCCGCTGCGTCGTGATCGGCGGTGGCAAGGTGGCGCGGCGCAAGGTGGCGGGTCTCCTGGCCGCGGGCGCCAGGGTTCAGGTGATTGCGCCGCATTTCCACCCGGAATTGCAGTCACTGCCGGGGATCAAACTGACGTGTCGTTCTTTTTTGCCGGACGATCTAGCCGGCGCGTTTCTCGTCTTTGCCGCCACCAATGACCGCCTCGTCAACGCCGCCGTCGCTGCGGCGGCGCGGCAGCAAGGGGTGTTGGTCAATGTCGCTGACGATCCGGAGGAAAGTGATTTTCATCTCCCGGCAATTTTACAGCGCGGCGACCTGTTGCTCGCAATCAGCAGTGGCGGCGGCAGCCCGGCCTTTGCCGCCCAGCTGCGCGATCAGCTGGCAACAAAACTCGGCCCCGAGTGGGAACTTTTCTGTGCGGTTGCTGCAGCGCTAAGGCAAAAGCGATTGACAGGCGGGGAAGCAAGCGCATACAATCGCGCGGTTATCAACGATCTCTTTGCAGCCGATCTCCCCCGCCTCCTTTCTCGCCAGGATGAAATGGCGATCAATCACCTCCTTACGCAGGTGACCGGCATAGAGATGACACTGGCCGATCTGGGTATTAACTTCGGGAAAGGGACGACATGAGCATCAACATCCTCCTTTTTAATGTCACTCTGCTCTTTTATCTCATCTCCACCATTCTCTTTCTCGTCGAGGTTTCGACCCGCCATCTCAAAACCGTCGGTGTCGCCCGCTGGATTCTTTGGGGGGGATTTGTTTTCCATTGTGCTGCCCTCCTTTTTCGTTTTATCGAGGTCGGGCACACGCCGGTCGCCAGCCTCTATGAATCCCTCTCCTTCTTCGCCTGGGCGCTGGTCGGTACCTTCATCCTCTTTGACCTGCGTTATCGCCTGGTGGTTCTCGGCGCTTTTGTCTGTCCGCTGGCAGTGATCCTGATGCTGGTCGGCAGTGCGGTGATTATTGGCGGGGTCGAACCGCAGCAGGCCAACCCGATGTTGCAGAGCAAGTGGTTCCCGGTGCATGTCACCTTTGCCTTTCTTGGCCATGCCGTCTTCGGCGTTGCCTTTGCAGCCGGTATCATGTACCTCCTGCAGGAGCGGATGCTCAAGAGCAAACGTTTTTCCGCCCTGTATTATAAACTCCCTTCCCTTGATGTCCTCGACAGCATCAACTACAAATGTCTCAGTTTCGGTTTTCCGCTCATGACCCTGGGGATTATCTCCGGCGCGGTCTGGGCTAATTCCGCCTGGGGCGGCTACTGGCGCTGGGATCCGAAAGAGACCTGGGCGTTGATCACCTGGTTCTGGTACGCGGCGCTGCTGCACGGGCGTCTCTCCATCGGCTGGCGCGGCCGCCGTGCCGCCATCTTCGCCATTATCGGCTTTGTTGCCCTCGTTTTCAGCTTTCTGGGAGTTAATCTCCTCCTTGAAGGCGCCCACACCTTCAAATCCATGCGTGGGGAATAAGGGAGCAGGAGTCGCTACGTCATGAATATTCTTGTTGTTGGATTGAGTCATAAAACGGCGACGGTGGCGGTGCGGGAACGGGTCGCTTTCGCGCCGACCGCCATGGAGCGCCCCCTGCACGAGCTCCTCGCACTGCCGGCGATCAGCGAAGCGATCATCGTCTCGACCTGTAATCGTGTTGAACTTTACGCCACCAGCCGTGAGCCCGAAGCGGCGCTCAGCCAGATGCGGCGTTTTTTGACCTCCTATCACGGCCTTGAAGCCGGGAGTCTCGACGAAAACCTTTACGAATATCAAGGGGAGGAAGCGATCCGCCACGTCTTCCGTGTCGCCTCCAGCCTCGATTCGATGGTCATCGGCGAGCCGCAGATCCTTGGTCAGATTAAAACCTCCTACGGTTACGCGGCCGAGTTCAAGACCGCCGGCCTGATCCTCAACCGCTTTCTTCACAAAGCTTTCTCTGTCGCCAAGCGGGTACGGACCGAGACCGCCATTGCCGGCAATGCCGTCTCCGTCGCCTTTGCCGCCGTCGAGCTGGCGCGCAAAATTTTCGGCACCTTAGAAGGGAAGACTGTCCTGTTGATCGGTGCCGGCGAGATGTGCGAACTCGCTGCCCGCCATTTTATCAATAATGGTGTATCGCAGGTCCACGTCACCAACCGCACCTTCGAGCGAGCGGTCAAGCTTGCCGAAGAATTCAAGGGGCGGGCGATTGCTTTTGATGACTTCCCCGATCATCTTCATCAGATCGATATCGTCCTCACCTCCACCGGCGCTTCGACCTTTATCCTCGGACCGAAGAAGGTCGAAGAGGTGATCAAGCAACGCAAGAACAAGCCGATGTTCTTTATCGACATCGCTGTCCCTCGCGATATCGATCCGCGCGTCAATGATGTCGCTAACGTCTATCTTTACGATGTCGATGATCTGCAAGGGGTCATCGCCGCCAATCTCAAGGAGCGGCACAAAGAGGCGAAGAAGGCGGAAGGGATCATCGAGGAAGAGATCGTCGCCTTTGATCGCTGGCTCGCGACCCTCGATGTCGTGCCGACGATCGTTGCTCTGCGCAGTCGTTTCGAAGAGATCCGCCGCGCCGAGGTCGATAAAACCTTTGGTGCCGCCCTGAAGAATCTTGGGGATAAGGAGCGGCGTTCTGTCGAGGCCTTGACCTCGGCGATCATCAACAAGCTGCTGCACGCACCGATCACCCTCCTCAAGCAGGAGCAGAATGACGACTCGACCGACAGCTCGGTTCATGCTGTCCGCACTCTTTTCAATCTCGAACCGCCCAAGCCCGAGGGGAAACTTGAAGACCTCGACGACTCGGCTGAAAATCAATAACGAAATCATTCCCCAGCATAAAGGAGCACGATAAGAAGATGGCAAGAAAACTCCTGCGTATCGGTACCCGCGCCAGTCAACTCGCACTTTGGCAGGCCAACTGGGTTCAATCCGAACTCAACAAGCGTTATCCGGAGATGGAAGTCACTCTGACCAAAATCAAGACGCAAGGGGACAAGATCCTCGACGTGCCGTTGGCGATGGTCGGCGGCAAGGGGCTCTTTGTCAAAGAGATCGAAGAAGCAATGCTGCGCGATGAGATTGATATTGCCGTCCATTCGATGAAGGACGTGCCGACGATCTTCCCCCCCGGGCTCGGGTTGCGCTGTATCACCGAACGCGAAGACCCCCGCGATATTCTTATTCTCGCTCCCGGCATCACCAGCTTCATGGATTTGCCGCACGGCGCCCGTATCGGCACCTCGTCGCTGCGCCGCAAGTCGCAGCTCCTCCATCTCCGTCCTGATTTTGTCATGGTCGATATCCGTGGCAATGTCGAGACGCGCATGCGCAAATTAACCGAGGATGATCTTGGCGCTGTCGTCCTCGCCGCCGCCGGGATGAATCGTCTCGGTTTCGCAAAACAGATCAGCGAATATCTTTCGACCGAGCTGTCGATCCCGGCCATTGGCCAAGGCGCGCTTGGCATCGAGAGCCGGATTGCCGATACTGAGATCAACGAGCTCATCGACTTTTTCAACCATGCGCCGACTGCCTGGGCGGTCAAGGCCGAGCGCGCTTTCCTGCGGCGGCTCGAAGGGGGTTGTCAGGTTCCGATCGGCGCCTTCGGTTCGGTCGCCGGCGGCACTCTCACCCTCACCGGCTTCGTCTCTGATGTCGAAGGGAAGCAGATGCTGAAGAAGACGGTGACCTGTCCGGTCGAAGCCGCGGAAGCGACCGGCATCTCCCTCGGCGACGATCTCCTCATTCTCGGCGCCGGCAAGATCCTCAATGAGGTTTATCAGTACGAAACCTTTAATGCGCAACGGGAAGATGTCTAGTTTTTTGCTTTTTATGCATGACTGCAGGGGCACGGATCGCCGTGTCCCTGCCTGTTTTAACGGGATGACTTGATGAATTCCGGTATCGTTTATCTCATCGGCGCCGGCCCCGGCGATCCGGGATTGATTACCGTTCGCGGTCGCGACTGTCTGCGCCGCGCCGAAGTGATCGTCTACGATTATCTCGCCAATCCAGCATTGCTGCGCGAAGCCCCCCAGGCCGAGAGGATCTACGTCGGCAAGAGCAAGGGTTTGCATCATCTCCCGCAGGCAGAAATTAATGCTTTGCTGGTCGATTTGGCCAGACAAGGGAAGATTGTCGCCCGGCTTAAGGGTGGTGACCCTTATGTCTTTGGCCGCGGTGGTGAAGAGGCCCTGTGTCTGGCTCAGGCGGGTATCCCCTTCGAGGTGATCCCCGGTGTCACGGCCGCGTTCGCCGCCGGTGCCTATGCGGGGATTCCCCTGACCCATCGCGATTACACCACCAGTCTCGGCCTCTTTACCGGTCACGAAGATCCCGCCAAGAAAATTTCGACCCTCGACTGGGAAAAACTCTCTACCGGCGTCGGCACCCTGGTCTTTTATATGGGGATGAGCAATCTCGACACCATTGCCAAGGAGCTGATTCTCCACGGCCGCGCGCCGCAAACACCGGTCGCGGTGATCCGCTGGGCGACGCTGCCGTGCCAGGAGACCCTCGTCGCCCCGCTGAGCGAGATTGCCGCTGTCGTGGCAGCCGCGGACTTCAAGCCACCGGCGGTTATCATTGTCGGTGAGGTTGTGGCCCTGCGGCAACAGTTGAACTGGTTCGAGCGCAGGCCGCTTTTCGGTCGCACTATCCTGGTGACGCGGGCAGCGGAACAGGCCGGAGAATTTTCGATGATGCTCCAGAATTTCGGCGCCCGGGTGGTTGAATGCCCGACAATCCGCCTTGACCCGATCGCTGATCCCGCAGAACTCGATGTGGCGATCTCGGAGCTGTCGACCTGTTCCTGGCTGATCCTCACCTCGGGGAATGCGGTCCGTTTCTTCTTTGCCCGCCTGGCGGCGCTGGGGCTCGATGCCCGCGTTCTCGGGCACTGTCAGGTCTGCGCTGTTGGTCCCAGGACCGCCGCTGCCCTCCGCGCCTTCGGGGTCAATGCCGATCTGGTGCCGCCCGATTACAAGGCGGAAGGGGTGGTCGCGTCACTTGCTCCCCTGCTGCGCGGGGGTGAGAAGATCCTCTTTCCCCGGGCTGATAAGGCCCGGGATGTCATTGCCAGCGGACTTTCCGAGCGTGGCGTTAAGGTGCTGGCGCCGGTCCTTTATTGCAATACTCTCCCCGCTGCCTTACCGGCCGATGCCCTTGCCGCCCTGGAGTCGGGCGGGATCGATGCGGTTTGTTTTACCGCCTCCTCTACCGTTGAAAATTTGCACACCATCCTCGGCGCGGCCGAGTTCCATCGTCTGCTGGCGCCCCTGGCCATTGCCTCGATCGGGCCGATTACCAGTCAGCGTTGCGTCCAGCTGGGGTTGCCGGTAGTGATAGAACCGGCGGAATATACCCTGCACGCTTTGGCTGAGGCGTTGGTCAGCTATTACTCACCTCAGAGACTAGCCCCCTCCAGGAGTTTCGCATGATCAAAATCTCCCCCTCCATCCTGTCTGCCGACTTTGCCCGTCTTGGTGAAGAAATCCACGCCATTGATGTCGGCGGCGCCGACTATATCCATGTCGATGTTATGGATGGCCACTTTGTACCGAATATCACCATCGGCCCGCTGGTGGTCGATGCGGTGCGCAAGGTCACGGCTAAACCTCTCGACGTCCATCTGATGATCGAGAATCCTGACCGCTACATCCCCGACTTTGCCAAGGCTGGCGCTGATCTGATCACTGTTCATCAGGAAGCAGTCCCGCACCTGCACCGCACGATTCAGCTGATCAAGAGTCTCGGCAAAAAGGCCGGAGTCTCGATCAATCCGGCGACGCCGGTCTCAACTCTCGACGTTATTCTCGACGACCTCGATCTTGTCCTGCTCATGAGCGTTAACCCCGGTTTCGGCGGCCAGAGTTTTATCCCTGCAACCCTTGCCAAGATTACCGCCCTGCGTCAGCGCATTGAAGAGCGAGGTCTGTGTGTCGAGATCGAAGTCGATGGCGGCGTCAAGGCAGATAATATCCGTCGCATTGCCGCTGCCGGTGCTGATGTCTTTGTCGCCGGCAGCGCCGTCTTCTCCACTCCGGATTACGAACAAACCATCGCTTTGCTGCGGCAAAACGCTATGGACGGGGCGAGGAGATGATCTCCCGCGCTTTCGTTCTTGTCCTGCTCACCATTTTCCTTTCCGGTTGCATGACCAATCTTCTCCGCCCGCCTCGTGAAGAGTGGCCGGAGATTGGTCATGAATTTTCCCGGTCACTGCGCTGGGGAGGGCCGATTCTGGCGGCTCCCTTCTTTGCCGAAAGCGCCCGCCCTGCATTTTTGGCTGCTTATGGTGAAGATCAGGGGCTGCAGGTGACCAACGTTCGTCACGATGCCGGCGGCCCTGCCGTGGGTGATAAAGTGCAGGGCATTCTGACGGTTGAATATTATCGCTCTCCTTCGGTCTCGGTCAAAAATAACCACATCCCTCTGGAGTGGAGCTGTATCGACGCGGGGAGACTCCTCCCCTGCCGCTGGCAGATTACGACGTTGCTGAACCGTCTGCCAT
This sequence comes from Desulfuromonadaceae bacterium UBA5613, assembly GCA_002424625.1. Lineage (GTDB taxonomy): Bacteria > Desulfobacterota > Desulfuromonadia > Desulfuromonadales > UBA2197 > UBA2197. The sequence continues at coordinate 14,418 of DIKR01000115.1, read as the reverse complement.
AGCTTAAAGAAGAGAAAAGATAGAGAAGGAAACAGGGGAAGATTCAGGATTTTACCGTCTTTTCCCGCGTTTAAGCGGGGAAGTTTCCCCTTGATTTGCGCACCTTCATGTGCTATTTAGCTCTCTGCTGTATACAAGAATAGGGTTCGTCTGCGCTTTGTGCGGCAGCACGATCTTCCCGTCTGTCATCTGTAGCCGGTAGGGATGGATGAGTCACTTTTATCCGGACCGGACAGGAGGTTGCTTTGTCTCAGGTTGTTTTTTCCAGTTGGGGTCGCAAGGTTGTCGATCATCGAGTGAGCGGTGGCGATGCTGATCTTGCCTCACTCAAGTTAAAGTTGAGCGATACTTATCTTGAGCAGGGGAAGGTTGGCGCTTTCTTTGGTTGGGACGGGATCGTTGTCCTTGATCGCGCTACCGACGTTGTCGCCATGGCCGCGGAGTATATGACGCGGGTCCAGGAGAAGTACTGCTGCGCTAAATGTACTCCGGGAAAACGCGGGACGCGGATCTTGCAGGATACGCTGACGCGGATTGTCAACGGCCAGGGGCAGGAAGCGGACCTCGACACCATCGAAACGGTCGCTGATCTGCTGCAAAGCTGCAAATGTACCCTGTGCATGACCTCGGTGGTGCCGGTTCTCGACACAGTCAGGCATTATCGGCCCGATTATCTTGCCTACATTCGCGGTGAGCGGACGTTGCCAGCGGCTAAGGCCTATAAAGAGAAGTTAACCGCCCCCTGCATGGATCGCTGCCCCGCCCATATCGACATCCCCGCTTATATCGAAGAGATCAAAAATTACCGTTTTGACGATTCCCTCGGTGCCATCCGGCGCAACATGCCGATCCCGGCGGTCTGCGGCCGCGTCTGTCCCCATCCCTGTGAAAAGGCCTGTCGCCGCGCTTTGGTCGATGAGCCGATCAGCATCATGGTCCTCAAGCGGGTCGCGGCCGACCACGAATGGATGCACCACAAGCAACCGCCGATGGTTGCCAAAGCCCCAACCGGCAAGAAGGTGATCGTCGTCGGCGCCGGCCCGGCCGGCCTCACCTGCGCTTTCTACCTTGCTCTCGAAGGGCACAAGGTCAAGATCATTGACATGCTTGGCGAGCCGGGCGGCACAGTGGCGGTCGGCATCCCGGATTATCGCATGCCGCGCCCTCTACTGCGCCGCGATGCCGAGATTATTGCCAGTCTTGGCGTTGAGATCGAATACGGCGTCAAGCTCGGTCGTGATGTCTCCCTCAAGCAGCTAAAAGAAGACTATGATGCGGTCTTTCTCGGCACCGGCGCCTTCAAGTCGAAACCGATGGGAGTCGAAGGCGAAGATGCCGGCTACGAAGGCTTCTCCCCCGGCGGCATCCACTACCTGCGGGCGGTCGCCCTGGGTGAGCCGATCGTCACCCCGAAGCGCGTTATCGTCGTCGGTGGCGGCAATACCGCCATCGACTGCGTCCGTGTCGCACTGCGGGAAGGGTGCGAAGATTCGATTCTCGTTTACCGCCGCACCCGCAAGGAGATGCCGGCCGAACCGTACGAGGTCGATGACGCCGAAGAAGAGAACGTCCAGTTCGAATTCCTGCGTAATCCGACCCGCCTGATCGCCGAAAACAACAAAGTCGTCGGCGTCGAGGTCGTGGTCATGGCCCTTGGCGAACCGGATGCCTCCGGTCGGCGCAGCCCGAAGCCGGTCCCCGGCAGTGAATATGTTATCCCCTGCGACCTTGTCATTCCGGCTATTGGCCAGGATCCCGATCTCGATTATCTCGGGCCGGAAGATTTCGGCATCAAGATGACCAAGTGGAGCAGTATCGTTACCAAAGGCGGCACGATGATGACCGACTGCGCCGGGGTCTTTGCCGGCGGCGACTGCGAGTACGGTGCCATGACCGTCGTCGTTGCGGTCGGACATGGTCGTCGCGCTGCCCGCGCCATGCATCGTTATCTCAGCGAAGGGAAAGCTTATCTCGACGACGAGGATGCCATGGAGGATATCGTCAACAACTTTGGCGCCTTCGATCCAAACGAAAATATCGGCATTATCGGCCATTTGCACCGCGAACATCAGCCGAAGATCAATGGCGCCGAGCGGGCGAAGAATTACGATGAGCTCGAACTTGCCATGCCGGAAAGCCAGGCAGTGCGTGAAGCAGAGCGCTGTCTGCGTTGCTATCGCGTCGGTATGGTGTCAGTTTCCTGAGATCGTCCTGCCGGATGCTGTCCTAGACCGGAATAATCCTTTGTTGAACTATTGCTTAAAGACGAGAGAGCCGATTCATGATCACTCTGAAGATTAACGGACAGACGGTCCAGATCGAAAAGGGCGCCACTATCCTCGCGGCAGCCGAGAAGACCGGCATTCGCATACCCACCCTATGCTATCTCAAGAAGGTCTCCCCCACCGGCGCCTGCCGTATCTGCGTGGTCGATGTTAAGGGTGCCGAGAAGCCGATGGCCTCGTGCCATACCCCGGCGGAAGAAGGGATGGAGGTCACCACCGAGTCGCCGCGCCTGAGAAAAATTCGCAAACAGGTCATCGAACTCCTCCTTGTCAATCACCCCCTCGACTGCCCGGTCTGCGATGCTGCCGGTGAGTGCGAATTGCAGAATATTTGTTATGAGCACGACGTCACGGCCCAGCCCTTTGTGGCCGAGGATGTCAACGCCGCGACAATCACCGGCTGGCCACTGATCGAACAGGTCCCGAACCGCTGCGTGATGTGTGAAAAGTGTGTCAAGGTCTGTCACGAAGTTGTCGGTGCCGATGCCCTCTGCGTCAATCTCAAGGGGGATCGCGCTTTTATCGACAAGAACCTCGCCAAGTGCGAATTCTGCGGCAACTGCGTTCAGGTCTGTCCGACCGGGACGATGATCTCCAAACCTTTCAAGTTTCAAGCGCGCGGCTGGGAACTGACCAAGGTTGCGAGCACCTGTACCAGTTGCGGCAGCCAGTGTCAGATCGATCTCAACGTCAAGAATAATCGCCTCTTCCGGGTGACCTCCGACGAGGGAACGATCAACGATGGCAATCTCTGCTTTAACGGCTTCTTTGGCAGCGATTATGTCCATTCGTCGTTGCGCCTGACCGCACCGTTACTTAAAAGTGGCAACCGGCAGCGCAGCGTCGATTGGGACGAAGCCTTGAATGCTGCAGCCACCGCACTGCAAAGCGGTAAGGTCGCCGGCATTGCCGGTAATCGTCTGACCAACGAAGAGGCTTTCCTTTTTCAGCACCTCTTCCGGCAGGGACTGGGGTGCAACGATTTCGACAGCGAGTCCCGGTTCGGGATTCAGCGGGCCTATGATCTCCTGCAAACCCACTTTGGGATGCAGGGCGGGACGGCCGGCCTCGGCCGTATCGCCAACGCTGCCGCGGTCCTGGTGATCGGCGCCGATCCGACGGCCGAAGCTCCGGCCGTCGACTGGCTGACCCAGCAGGCTTGTCGTAAGAACGACGGCAAGATGATTGTTGTTAATGCCCGCACGGTTAAGCTGAGCCAGTACGCCAACGTACCGATGACCTGTCGTCCCGGCAGCGAAGGGATTGTGGCCGGGGCTCTGGCCCGCTTGATCCTCGATCAGGGTCTGGCGGATAGCGGCTGGCTCGCCGCCAATGTTGCAAACCTTGAGGAACTGCGCGCCGCTTTGGCCGGCGTCAACATCGATCAGGCAGCAGACGCCTGCGGCGTTAGCCGTGAGCTTCTTGAAGAAGCCGCCGATCACCTTGGGCGTGCTCCTTCCGTTGCTATCGTCCTTGGTGGAGACATCTATCGCGAGTCACAGTTTTCCGGGACGATCGGGGCCATCCTCAACTTAGCGCTGATCAGTGGTGCCCTTCAGGGTGAGGTCGGCGGTCTCTATCCGATCGGGGCCGGCGCTAACAGCCAGGGGTTGCTGAAGATGGGTGTGTCCAGTGATCTCCTCCCCGGCGGTCAGAAAGCGTCAATTTCGGGGCGTGATCTCGGAGAGATCCTGGCCGCCATTGAAAACGGAGAAGTTCGTACTCTCTTTGTTGCTGGCGCCAATCCGCTGGCTTTTCCGGAAAGCGGGCGCTGGCAAAAAGCTCTGGCTCAACTCGACTCATTGATTGTGCAGGATTGCCTTGCCTCGGAATTGACGGATATGGCGCAGATTGTCCTCCCCGGCGTCACCTTTGTCGAGAAGAGCGGCACTGTCACTTCTTCGGCCCACAAGCTCAGTCCTTTGGCTGCGGCGATTGACCCGGTTGGCTCGGCTCGCCCTGATCAGCAAATTCTCGCTGATCTTCTTGCCCGGATTGCTCCGGCTGCCGTCCTCGATCCCGAGCAATTGGCAGCGGAAGTCGCCCGTTGCAGTGTTATTTCCGCTCCGTTTCCGATCTTGCGGGTGGCGCCGATGCCGCTCGCAGAGCCGCTGCCATCTCCCGTCCTCCTTGCCGGTAAAGACCTTTATTATGCGGCAGCGACCAACAGTGCCTCAGCGGCAAGTCATGTCGTCGTTCCCGGCGGCTACATTGCCATTAATCCGATTGATGCTGCGGGATTGAGTGTTAAGGACGGCGAAAAGCTCAGGGTCACTTCAAAACAGGGGATTCTCGAAGGACCGGTTCAGGTTTTGGCTACGGTCCCGGTCGGCGTCTGTTTCGTTCCATACAACTGTGCGGATGTTAATGTGCAGGCGATTCTCCCCTCTTTTGGCTCCAACACTGAAACGGTTGCGCTCAGCAAAGCTTGAACATTGTTGTTTTAAAAATTTGAAGGGACACTCCGTCCAAACGTATATTGACCGCCGCCTTGAGATTAATCGAGGCGGCGGCTTTTTTGTTCGCCTGTTCGCTTTCCTCTGTTACCGCAGTCCAATGTGACTCATCTTTTCTTCTCCGCTTCCTCGTCCAGCAAAGCCTTAAATGGATCGGACAGGATGTCCTTTCGATGTTGATGAGTCGAAACGACTCGTCCCCCCCGAGCACAGTGCCGGGGAGGACGAGGAGGGTAATCAGATCGGTGCGGAGAAGCGTATGAAACTAGCTGCGCAGCAGTTGGCGGGCCTTTTCGACGATGTTGGCGCTGGTGAAGCCGAAGCGGCGCAGGACTTCATCGCCAGGGGCGGATTCGCCGAAGTGATCGACGCCGATGCTGAGGCCGCTGTCGCCGACATAACGGCTCCAGCCGAAGGTGCAGCCGGCTTCGATCGAGATGCGTTTCTTGACGGTTGGCGGCAGGACGCTGGCGCGGTATTCAGCGCTCTGCGCTTCGAAGCGCTCCCAGGAGGGCATGCTGACGAGGCGGGCGGCAACGCCGGCGGCGGTGAGTTCCTTCCAGGCATCATGGGCCTGATGGAGTTCGGCACCGGTGGCGATGAGGATAATCTCCGGCTCGTCGTTCGGTGCATCGGCGAGGATGTAGGCACCCTGCTGCACGCCGCTCGCCGGGGCAAGGACGGAGCGGTCGAGGATCGGCAGATTCTGCCGGCTCATCAGCAGGATGACCGGTCCGTCGTTGCGGGTCATGGCGATCTTCCAGGCTTCGACTGCTTCGCTGGCATCGGCCGGGCGGAGGATGACAAGATTCGGCATGGCGCGCAGGCTGGCGAGCTGCTCAATCGGCTGATGCGTCGGACCGTCTTCGCCGACTGCGACTGAATCGTGGGTGAAGATATAGGTGCCGCGCAGCTTGCTCAGGGCAGCGACGCGGATCGCGGGGCGCAGGTAGTCGGAGAAGACGAAGAAGGTCGAACAGAAGGGGAGGAGGCCGCCGTGGGCAGCGAGGCCGTTGACGATGGCGCCCATGGCGTGTTCACGCACCCCGAAGGCGATGTTGGCACCGTGGTAGCCCCAGCCGCCCTTTTCCGTCCCTTGCAGGCCGGCGACTTCCATCAGCGGTGACTGGAAGTTCCCTTTCCCCTTGAGGTTGGTCTTGGTCGAGGGGTCGAGGTCGGCGGAACCGCCAATAAGGTTGTGAACGCTGGCAGCGATGGCGTTCTCGATCTCGCCGCTGGCAGCGCGGGTGGCGATGGTCTTCCCCGGCAGATAGACAGGGAGAGCGGCATCCCAGCCGGCGGGGAGCTGGCCGGCCAGAAAGAGATCCCATTCGGCCTTCTGTTCCGGATAAGCACGGCCGTAATCAGCAAGGAGCTTTTCCCAGGCGCTCTGCTTGGTCGCGCCGCGGTCGACGCTGGCGCGGTAGATGGCCAGCGCTTCGGCGGGGATGGTGAAGGGCTCGGTGGCGCTCCAGCCGAGGTTGAGTTTGGTCTTGGCAACTTCGTCGGCACCCAAGGGGGAGCCGTGCGCGTCGCAGCTGTCCTGACGATTGGGGCTGCCAAAACCGATGTGGGTGGTGACGACAATCAGGGTCGGACGGTCGCTCTCAGCCTTGGCCGCGACGATGGCGGCGTCGATAGCGGCAGCGTCGTGGCCATCAGTGACGGTCAGGACCTGCCAGCCGCAGGCAATAAATTTGGCGGCAATATCTTCGGTGAAGGAGAGGCGGGTGTCGGCGGCAAGGGAGATGCCGTTGCTGTCATAGAGGCAGATCAGCTTGCCGAGACGGAGATGACCGGCCAGGGAGATCGCTTCGGTGGAGATCCCTTCCATCAGGTCACCGTCGCCGACCAGGGTGTAGGTGGTGTGATCGACGATCGGGAAGTTGTCGCGGTTGAAGCGGGCGGCAAGATAGCGCTCACCAATCGCCATGCCAACGGCATTGGCAATCCCTTGTCCGAGGGGGCCGGTGGTGACTTCGACGCCAGGGGTCATGTGACACTCGGGGTGGCCGGGGGTGCGGCTCCCCCACGAACGGAAAGCCTTGAGGTCGTCTAGGCTCAGGTTGTAGCCGGTGAGATGGAGGAGCGAATAAAGGAGGGAGGAGCCGTGGCCGGCGGAGAGGACAAAGCGGTCGCGATCCGGCCAGGTCGGATCAGCGGGATTGTGACGAAGATGACGGGTCCACAGGGCGTAGGCCATGTCAGCAGCGCCCATCGGCAGGCCGGGGTGTCCGGAGTTGGCCTTTTCGACCATGTCGACAGCGAGGAGGCGCAGGGTGTCGGCACACAGTTTATCTTGTTGTTTCGAAGGGATAGCAGTCACGGAAGGGGCTCCTTGAAAAGATTAAGCCTTAAGCGGCGCGCCATTGTAGCGCGAAAGGCCGGCAAGGCAAAGAGATTTTCGTTGCAGAATCAAGCTTTTTGGCCTCGCTCAGCGCGGTCATTAAGGCGCTTGCTTGTTTGACCTGTCTTTCTGTAAGCCCGCGTTTTTTCGAGCATTGACTTGACTTTTCTGGATTTGACTGGTATCTTCTTTAAGTTGCATGGAGGTACAAATGTATAAAATTGGCGAAATGGCCGTTTATCCGGCCCAAGGGGTAGGAATCGTCGAATCGATCGAAGCCAAAGACTTTGGCGG
>DIKR01000115.1:0-6958 GCA_002424625.1 Desulfuromonadaceae bacterium UBA5613 | reverse complement strand
TTGGTGGGGGACGACGAGATTCGTGATGTCTTCTCGCTCCTTGGCAAGCCGCTGGAAATCCGCCCGGTCCTGACTTCGTGGAGTCGACGGCAGCGGGAGTATCAGGACAAGATCAAGACCGGCGACATCTTTGGCGTGGCCGAAGTATTGCGGGAACTTTGCCTGATTCGCGGTGGCAAGGAACTCTCCTACGGTGAGAAGAAGGTGCTGGAGCACGCCCGCCGTCTGCTGGTCAAGGAGATTGCCTTGTCGCAGGGCTCGGCAGAAGATCTCGTCGCCGCCCGTGTCGACGGCACCTACATGTAAAGGTCCGCCGGGCCGCTGTAACAGTCGTATGAAAAAGACCGCTGCTATAAGCGGTCTTTTCATTGAGTCCCCCGTAAGCCCCCCTCGCGAGAACTTATGGCCAACATTGCCATTATCCCCGCCGCCGGCACCGGCAGTCGTATGCAGGCCGGTATCAACAAGCAGTATCTTCTGCTCGCCGGTCGCCCTATCCTGTTTCATACCCTTGCCCTCTTCGCTGCTCACCCCCGTATCGACCGGATCTGCGTCGTTGTCCCGGCTGCGGAGATAAACTACTGCCGTGCCGAAATCGTCGCGCTGTATGGACTGGAAAAAGTCAGTGCCATCATCGCCGGTGGTCCTTCCCGCCAGGATTCGGTTGCTAACGGTCTTCTCGGCTGCAATGCTGCGGTCGATGATCTCGTGATTATCCACGACGGCGCCCGCCCCTTGTTACGCGCCACCGACCTCGACGCTCTCCTTGATGCTGCTGCCAAAAGTGGCGCGGCGGTTTTGGGGGTGCCGGTCAAGGATACAATCAAACAGGTGCAGGATGGGGTCATCGTCGCCACTCCGGAGCGCAGCTCTCTCTGGCAGGTGCAGACGCCGCAGGTTTTTCGTTACGGACTCCTCCTCGCCGCTCATAGTCAGGCGCGCGCCGACGGCTTTGCCGGCACCGACGACGCTATGCTGGTCGAACGCCTTGATCATGCGGTAACGATGGTGGCGGGGAGTTATCGGAATATCAAGATCACCACCCCCGAAGATCTCGCCATTGCCAGTGCCTTTCTGGCGGCCCAAGGAGTTTGATCATGATCCGTATCGGTCACGGTTACGATGTCCATACCCTGGTGAGCGGCCGCGACCTGATTCTCGGCGGCGTAACCATCCCCTATCCCCTCGGCCTTCTCGGCCATTCCGATGCCGATGTCCTTGTTCATGCTCTCTGCGATGCCCTGCTCGGCGCGATTGGTGCTGGCGATATCGGCAAACATTTCCCTGATAACGATGCCAGCTTCAAAGGAATTGACAGCTTCAAGCTCTTGGCGACGGTACTGGAGAAGGTAGCGCTGCGCGGTTATCGCCTCGGCAATTTCGATGCGACGATCATCGCTCAGCGCCCGAAACTTGCCCCTTTTATCCCACTCATGCGCGAAAAGCTCGCCATCGCCTGTGGTTGCAGCATCGAGCAGGTTAACGTCAAGGCGACGACGACCGAAGAGCTCGGTTTTGAAGGGCGCGGCGAAGGGATCTCCGCCCACGCGGTTGTCCTCCTTGTCGCTGCCGGCATCCCGACCTGAGCTAATTTCCTTCTCCCCGCTTCTTTCTGGAATTTCCTCCGCAAATAAGCTAAGGTCGATGATCTACGGAGCTGATACTCCCTTAGTTTTTTTCAGGAGGCCCCCATGTCCAGCACTTTCGGCACCCTCTTTCGTTGTACCACCTTTGGCGAATCACATGGCGACGGTGTCGGCGTCATCGTCGATGGCTGTCCTTCCCTGCTGCCGCTCCGGGCTGCCGAGATCCAGAGTCAGCTTGACCGGCGGCGCCCCGGCCAGAGTGCGGTGGCGACGCCGCGCGTTGAAGCGGATCAGGTGCGCATCCTCTCCGGCGTCGAAGGGGGCTTGACCCTCGGTTCGCCCATCGCCCTGCTGGTGGAGAACAGCAGCCAGCGCCCTGGTGATTACGGCGCCATGAGTCAGATTCCCCGCCCGTCCCATGCCGATTATACCTACCAGATGAAGTACGGGCTGCGCTCTGCCAGCGGCGGCGGCCGCGCCAGTGCCCGCGAAACGATCGGCCGTGTCGCTGCCGGCGCCATCGCCGAACTCTTTTTGCAGCGCAGCCACGGCATCGAGATTGTCGCCTGGGTGAGCAGTGTCGGCCATATCGACGCTCCAACTGTCGATCCGCTCACCATTCACCGCGAACTCGTCGACCGTACCATCGTCCGCTGCCCGCATGGGCCGACAGCGCAGGCGATGGAGGAGGAGATCCTTTCCGCCCGCGCCGAGCACGATTCGATCGGCGGTATCATCTCCTGTGTCTGTCGCAACGTTCCGTCCGGCCTCGGCGAGCCGGTCTTCGGCAAGCTGGGCGCCTTGTTGGCGCAGGCGATGCTCTCCCTCCCGGCTGCCAAGGGCTTCGAGATCGGCTCCGGCTTTACCGGCAGCCGNNATGCGCGGTTCGGCCCACAACGATCCCTTTGTCATGAAAGGGGAACGGCTCGGCACCAGCAGCAACCACAGCGGCGGGGTGCAGGGGGGGATCAGCAACGGCGAGCCGATTTTCTTTCGTGTCGCCTTCAAACCGGTGCCGACCATCGGTCAGGCGCAGGCGACTGTCGACTTTAGCGGCGAGCCGACCCTTCTGGCCGCCAAGGGTCGGCACGACCCCTGCGTTGTCCCCCGCGCCGTGCCGATCGTCGAGGCAATGGCGGCGCTGGTCCTCGCTGATCTGACGCTGTTGCAGCGACGGATGGGCTGAAATGAAGAATAGCGAGCATCCCTTTACCACCCTCACCCCCGAGCGGGTCATGGATGCGGTGGAGAGCTGCGGCTACCGCTGCGATTGCCGGACCTTTGCCCTCAACAGCTACGAAAATCGCGTTTATCAGGTCGGCATCGACGGCGGCGCACCACTCATTGTCAAATTCTATCGTCCCGAGCGCTGGAGTGTTGCCCAGATCCAGGAAGAGCACCGCTTCACCCTTGAACTCGCCAGCCACGAACTCCCGGTTGTCGCCCCTCTTTACGGGGAGGATGACGTCACTCTCCACCACTTTGCCGGTTTTCACTTTGCCCTTTATCGCCGCGAAGGCGGACATGCCCCGGAGTTCGACAACCCCGAGCAGCTTCTCAGCCTCGGCCGTTGTCTCGGCCGCATCCACCGCATCGGTGCGGTCCGTTCCTTCCGCCATCGCCCGACCCTCGACCGCGTCACCTTCGGGGTGCAAAGCGTCGCTCTCCTGCGCGAGCGCTTTGTTCCGCCCGAATATCTCGCCAATTACACCGCCGTCAGCAGCGATCTCCTTGCCGCCATCGATACCCACTTTGCCGCGCCCGACGCAGTGAAGCTGATCCGTACGCACGGCGATTGTCACAGCGGCAACATCCTTTGGCGCGGCAACGGCCCGCACTTTGTCGACTTTGACGACGCACGTATGGCGCCGGCGGTGCAGGATCTGTGGATGATGCTGTCCGGCGACGATGATGCCAAGCGCGGCCAGCTCGAAATTCTCCTGTCCGGTTACGACGAATTCCACGAATTTGACCGCCGTGAACTGCGCCTGATCGAAGCGCTGCGGGCCTTGCGCATGCTCCACTACTGTGCCTGGCTGGCGAACCGCTGGAGCGATCCGATCTTCCCTGCGACCTTTAGCTGGTTTAATACCTCGCGCTACTGGGAAGCCCATATCCATGAACTGCGCGAACAGCTGGCGCAGATGCAGGAACCTTTTTTCGAGCTGTAACGCTCCGTCGGGAGTTGGTCCATGCACAACTTTGTCCTTCTCATCGCCTGCTTCCTCATCGGCATCGGCCTGCGTAAGACCGGACGATTTCCCGAGTCGGCTGCGGCCACCCTCAACGGCTTTATCATTCATGTGTCGCTGCCGGCGATCACGCTGCTGCACATTCACAAACTCAAACTCGATCCGACCCTGATCTATTCGGCCCTGATGCCGTGGCTGCTCTTTGCCGCGGCTATCCCCTTCTTCTGGGGGGTGGGGAAGTTACTTCGCCTCGACAAACCGAGCATCGGTGTCCTCATCCTCGTCGGCGGCCTTGGCAATACCTCCTTTGTCGGCCTGCCAATGATCGAAGCCTACTACGGTAAAGAGTTCCTCCCGGTCGGTCTGATCGTCGACCAGTTCGGCTCCTTCCTCGTCCTTTCCACCCTCGGCATTGCTGTCGCGACCTACTGTTCATCCGGAGCGGTCTCGGCGGGGATGATGCTGCGCAAAATCCTTCTTTTTCCCCCTTTTCAGGCGTTGGTCATCGCCTTTCTCCTCCGTCCCGTCCCCTACCCGGAATGGCTGATCATTGTGCTGCAGCGCCTCGGCGATACCCTGACACCGCTGGCCCTGGCCTCGGTCGGTTTTCAGCTCCATTTTGCCGGCATCGGCGGCGAACTCAAGGCGCTGAGCACCGGCCTTTTGTACAAACTTCTTATCGGGCCGGCCTTGATGGTCCTCATCTTTGTCCTCCTTCTCGGCGGCAGCGGCACCACGCTGCAGGTGACGATCTTCGAAGCGGCGATGGCCCCGATGATCTCCGCCGGCATCATCGCCAATGACCATCAGCTCAACCCGCGGCTGAGTAATCTCATGATCGGCATCGGTATTCCCCTCTCCTTTCTCACTCTTGCTCTTTGGCACTGGCTGCTGCGCGGCGTTTGATCACGATGTCAGGTTTATAACGACAAAAGGCACCCCGCGTTCCCGGGATGCCTTTTGTCGTCTCATAATCAGGTTAAAACGCTCAGGGGAGCGGGCAGGCGTGATGCGCCGGAACGATTTTACCCTCCGGAGTGACATAACGCACTTCACAATCGAGTTCAAAGCCGATGGTTTTGCGCACCTCGGCGCGAATGGCGGTGATCAGGGTCAAGACATCGTCGGCACTGGCGCCACCGCGGTTGACGATAAAGTTGGCATGACGCAGAGAGACTTCTGCCCCGCCAACACGCAGTCCTTTGAGGCCCTGTTCTTCGATGATGCGGCCGGGCGGGCCGACGCTGGCGTGCATCGCTGCGCTGCTGAGAAAGACCGAGCCGCAGTTGGGGAGACGTAAAGGAAATTTCCGCCGGCGTTCGCGCAGATCGGCGAGCATTGCTCGACGGATTTCGGCTTGATCGCCGCGTGGGCAGGTGAGTTCCACTGTAACGACGACTCCGCCGCTTCCCTGCAAAGCACTGTGGCGGTAGGAAAAGTTGCACGCCGTTGCGCTCAATTCCTGAATCTCCCCTTCCGGGTCGACGAGGGTGACGCGCTCGACCAGATCGCCGATGCACTGGCGATGGCTGCCGCCGTTCATCAGCACCAGACCGCCGACGGTGCCGGGAATGCCGACAATATGTTCCAGTCCTGCCAGTCCGGCCTGTTGGGCTTGACGGGCGAGGCCGGGGACCCAGACCCCCGCCTCCGCGTTTATCCGTTCTCCCGCGATGTGCAGGCGGGCAAAGTGCTGGCCGAGGCGCAGGACGATGCCGCGCACGCCGGCGTCGCTGAAAAGGAGATTGCTCCCCTGACCGATGACGACGCAGGGGAGATCGTGCTGATGCGCAATGCGACGGAGGCGCTGAATCTGGGCGATATTTTGCGGCTCGACAAGAAGGTCGGCGGGACCACCGATGCGCCAGGTGCAGTAATCCCTCAGGGGCGCGGCAAAGGTACAGAGACCAACATCGAGTCGGGAGAGTTCTGCCAGGAGGGAGCGTCGGGCGGCGTTGGTCATGGGCAGGCTGCCATTGTTAACAAGAAAAGGGGGCGCCGTTTGCTGGCGCCCCTTTTCGCTGTCGGGAGTGTGGCAATTAAGCCGGAAGGATTTCGATAAGCTCGATGTCGAAGGTCAAATCTTCGCCAGCCAAGGGGTGGTTGGCATCAAAGGTAATGGTCTTCTCATCGGCATCGATGACGACAACTTCCATGCTTTCGTCATTTTCGTCGGTGAGGACGAGTTCCGCACCGATCTCAGGAATGAGATCGCTCGGCAGTTCGCTGCGCTCGATGACCATGACCCGCTCTTCGTCGTATTCACCAAACGCTTCCGCGGCGGGAATGACGATCGACTTGGTCTCGCCTGGCGTCATGCCGATCAGACCTTCTTCAATCAGCTCAAAGAAGTCGCCTTCGCCGACAGTCAGCTCCATCGGGCCAACTTCAGAGTCGCAACCGCAATCGTCGCCCGCATCTGTGCAGCAGTTGCTATCTTCGCAGCTCGAATCGTCGCAGCCGCAGCCTTCGTCATCACATTCGCCGGGACGGGTCGAATCGATGATGGTACCGTCTTCCAGTTTTCCGGTGAAATCGATTCGGACGCGATCCCCTTTTTTTACCTGTGCCATATGAATCCCTTTCTCTTAGCGCGTGTGGTTGAGTTTATCCTCTAAGATACGGTATGAACGCGCATTACGTCTACATAAAAGCCTGTGTGACAAAGAAAAATAATTTTTTAAACGAAATAGTTGTTTGTGAAATTTGACAAGCGCCCAGGAGTCGACTAATTTGCCGCAGTATGGATCTTGCCAACCTTGACCCCGCGACCGGCTATCTGGCCCTCTTCGCCGTGAGTTTTACCGCCGCCACCCTCCTTCCTTTCGGTTCGGAATGGCTGCTGGCGGCGTTGCTCCTCAAGGGGGGCGAGCCCGTTTTACTCGTCGTTATTGCGACTCTCGGCAACCTGCTCGGGGCGGTGACGACCTGGCTAATCGGCCGTTATGGCGGAGATTTTCTCATCCGCCGCTGCCTGCGCATCGATGCCGAGGCGCAAAAAAGAGCCGAGGAGCGTTATAATCGCTACGGCATCTGGTCGCTGTTGTTCTCCTGGGTGCCGCTGATCGGCGATCCTCTCTGTCTCATCGCCGGGATTTTTCGTGTACGTCTGACCCTCTTTATTCCTCTGGTCGGCGCCGGAAAACTCGGGCGCTATGGTCTGCTCGCCTGGGCGGTCGT
>DIKR01000043.1:13812-16993 GCA_002424625.1 Desulfuromonadaceae bacterium UBA5613 | reverse complement strand
GCCTTGGCGGTCAGGGCGATGATCGGAATAGCATGGTTCCTGACGGCCGAGGTCGGATCGCGGATGACGGCGGTCGTTTCGAAGCCGTTGAGTTCGGGCATCATGCAGTCCATCAAGACCAGGGCATAGTCGGTCTTTTCCAGAAAGTTCAAAGCTTCAGCGCCATTGTTTGCGACGTTGACCTGGTAACCGATTTTTTCCAGGATGGTTTTGGTCATGAGCTGATTGGTAAAGTCATCCTCGACGACAAGGATGCGGCTGTTGGTAGTGGTGGCTGCCGCGGGGAAGAAGGAATTTGACAGTTCTTTTACCCGGGTGGCGCTACGTGGAGAAGTTCTTCTTTCCTCCTGTTTTGCAAAGACGGCCGTAAACCAAAACGAGGTCCCTTCTCCTTCGACACTTTCGACGCCGACCGTTCCCCCCATCAACTGAGCGAGTTGGCGGGCAATCGTCAGCCCGAGTCCAGTGCCGCCGTATTGGCGGGTGGTGGACCCGTCCGCCTGGCTAAAGGGCTGGAATATTTCTTCGAGTTTTTCGGCCGCAATTCCGATGCCGCTGTCGTGCACGAGAAAACGCAGCGTTGTTTGCAAATCGTCTTCCCTCTCTTTGCTGATGTGCAGCAAGACAGAACCTCTTTCGGTAAACTTGATGGAGTTGCTGATAAGGTTGGTGAGGATCTGTCGGAGTCGCACCACGTCGCCTTTCACCAATATGGGGACATCTGCCTCGATCTGTGTGCCCAGTTCCAGTCCTTTTTCTTTTGCGCGTAAAGAGAAGAGGGCCATGGTGCCGGCCATCTCCTTGCGCAGATCAAAGCCGCTCTCCTCGAGTTCGATTTTGTGGGCTTCGATCTTGGAGAGGTCGAGGATATTGCTGATGAGTTCGACGAGGTTTTTGCCGGAGAGTTTGACCAACTCGGCATATTCGCGTTGTTCCTTGTTCAATTCCGTTGTCAGCAGGAGTTCGATCAGACCAATGACGCCATTCATCGGTGTGCGAATTTCGTGACTCATATTTGCCAGGAACTGGCTTTTGGCAATGTTGGCCGCATCTGCGGCGACTTTGGCCTGGCGCAACTCTTCTTCTGTCCGTTTACGATCGGTGATGTCGGCAAAACTCACGAGGCTGGCCCAGATTTTCCCTTGGTCGTCCCTCACCGGGGAGCCGATGATATCCAAAAGAATTGCGCTGCCGTCAGGACGCTCAATTACCATGTCATCCACATGTGACGTCTCGCCGTTCATCCCTAAGAGGATGGGCATTTCTTCGGGGGGATACGGTTCGTGACTGCTTTTTTTAAACGCTTTGTA
Organism: Desulfuromonadaceae bacterium UBA5613; assembly: GCA_002424625.1. Taxonomy (GTDB): domain Bacteria; phylum Desulfobacterota; class Desulfuromonadia; order Desulfuromonadales; family UBA2197; genus UBA2197. The sequence goes on along the minus strand of DIKR01000043.1, from coordinate 15,683 downwards.
GATTTCCGACAGATTGTGGCAGGTGGCATTGGGAAGAATTCCTCGCCCCAGAAGTTTGAGGGCCGCATCATTTGCCACCAGCGGCTTTCCCGTGGGCGCCTCGACCATAAAGACGCCCAAGGGGAGGTTTTTTAGCAGCGAGGAGAACAGGCTGTTCTGTCGTTTAAGTGATTCTTCTCTGCTTTTCAGTTGTTCTTCGACTCGTTTGCATTCAGTGATGTCTTGCACCATGCCGATTGAGCGGATGACTTGACCGGAAGCATCTCTGATATTTTCGCATTTTTCTTGAACATAGCGGATTTCGCCGGTGGGTTTACGGATCACCCGGTGTTCGAACTCGTAGCTGTCCTTCCCGGCTTGCACCGAGTTGGTAAAGGACGCATGCACCGCAGCACGATCCTCCGGATGCACACCCGCGAGAAATATTTCGTAGGTGGAGGGAGTTTCCTGCGGCTTAAAGCCGAAGATGCGATAGACCTCGTCTGACCAAATCAGCCGGTTTGTGGAAATGTCCAGTTCCCAGCTGCCAAGGTGGGCGATCTTCTCGGCCTTGTTGAGCCGTGCCTCACTTGCCCGGAGCGCCTCCACCGTTTCCTTGCTTTCGGCGATGTCGCTCAAGGTGATCCAGTACTCGCCGCTTGGGGCCAGAATCCCCCGCAGATGGGCCTGAAGGGTTGAGCCGTCAGTCCGCAGCAGGCGCATCTGCCAGTCCTGGGCTTGATTTGTTTCGACGATCTGTTTGCGGTGCTGGGAGCAGAGTTCTTGATCGTCAGGGAAGATAAATTGCGAGACGGGATGATTGAGCAGGTTTTTTTGGTCCGTTCCCAAAAGGGTTGCGGCCGCGAGATTGGCTTCTTTGATCTTCCCCTGCTCGTTGAGGGTCAGATAACCGACTGGCGCCAGGTCATACAGGGCGAAGTAGCGGCTGCGGGAAATTTCCAGGTCATGCCGGGTACGGCGCAGATCTTCGTTCTGCCTCTCCAGTTCGATCTGGTGCACCCTCAGTTCATGGAAGAGCTGCTGCGCTTCATCGGAAGACAAGCTCTGCAGATCGGTCGCTTCGCGTTGCCGGGCTGCTTCGCTTTGCTGGTCTGACATAAAGGTCATCCCTTCTTTTACTGCTCTGTCCTGCTCGCCCCTGTTTTTGTCATTAATTTCCCCGAGCTGTTGCCGTATTCCCTTTGATTCACCGGATTTTGCGTTTCGCATTATATCGTAAATTCATAAGATTACAAATGTCCAAGATATTGTTTTTGAGGATTCAGATACAAAAAAGCCCCGAACGTGATCGGGGCTTTTTTGTATCTCGCGGTGAGGACAGGACGCTGTCGAAAAAGAGCACAGGTTTGTCATCCTCCGACCTTTTTCGGCTCGATGCCGAAAGCTTTCATCTTGCGGTGCAGGTTGGAACGTTCGATTTCGATGGCATCGGCAGTGCGGGAAACGTTCCAGTCGTACTCCTTGAGCTTTTGCAGGATAAAGTCCCTTTCAAATTCGTCACGAGCGGCGCGCAGGGTTGCTCCTTCGCTTTCAAGGCTGCCGCATTCGCAATCGTCACTCTCCAGGCGGGGTTGCAGCCGATCGCCGGCGGTGAAGATCGCCGGCAGCTGCGCTTCGGTGATGAGTTGATCCGGCGACATGATCACCAGGCGTTCGACAATATTCTTCAGCTCCCGCACATTCCCCGGCCAGGGATAAGCACAGAGCGCACGGATCGCTCCGTCGGAAAAGCGCTTGAGCGGACGTCCTTCCTGCTGACAGAAGAGGGCGAGAAAGTTTTCAGCGAGGCGGGGGATGTCGCGACTGCGTTCGCGCAGTGGCGGCACATGGAAGGGGATGACGTTAAGCCGGTAGTAAAGATCTTCGCGAAA
>DIKR01000043.1:0-13646 GCA_002424625.1 Desulfuromonadaceae bacterium UBA5613 | reverse complement strand
GCAAGATCGAATTTGCCGCGGCGCTGGGCAGTGGCACCGGTAAAGGAGCCGCGTTCATGGCCAAAGAGTTCCGATTCAATCAACTCTTCCGGGATAGCAGCGCAATTGACTTCAATAAAGGGTTTGTCGCGACGTTTTGACAAGCTGTGGATGGCGCGGGCGACGAGTTCTTTGCCAGTACCGTTCTCGCCGGTGATCAGCACCCAGCCGCTGGTCGGGGCCGCGATGGCAATCTGGGCCTTGAGATCGCGGATGGCCGGACTTTCGCCGATCATCTCCGATTCTTTGCCGAGCTGCTCCTTGAGAGTGCGGTTCTCCTCGATCAGCCCGCTGACGCGCAGGGCATTTTGCAGGGACAGGAGGACTTTCTCCAGCGACAGCGGTTTCTCGATAAAGTCGTAGGCGCCGAGGCGCGTGGCCTTGACCGCAGTTTCGATGGTGCCGTGCCCGCTCATCATGATCACCAACTGTTCGGGATTCATTTCGCGAATCCGTCGCAGCGTTTCAAGGCCGTCAATCCCTGGCATCCAGATATCGAGAAGGATGATGTCGACACTCTCTTCCCGCAGCTGGTCGAGGCCGGCGCCGCCGTCGGCGGCGAGGAGGACCCGGTAGCCCTCATCCTGCAGAATCCCTTGCAGGCTGGCGCGAATGCTGTCTTCATCATCAATAATCAAAATCGTTTTCATGCAAACTCCAAAAGGCTGTGGTCAGGTAAGGTCGGGTGCAGTCACCGGCAGTTCGATAATAAAGCGGCTGCCGCGCGGTTGGTTATCGCGCACGCGGATATAGCCATGATGATCGGCAACGATTGTGGCGACAATGGCAAGTCCGAGGCCGGTGCCTGATTTTTTCGTTGAAAAGTACGGTTCAAAGAGACGCGGTTTGTCTTCAGCGGGGATGCCGCATCCCTGATCACTCACTGTCATGGCGATCATGTTGAGGTTGTGATCAAAACTCGTTTCCAGCTCGATGCGACCTTGTCCGACGCTGGCAGCGATGCTGTTGTCGATCAGGTTGATCAGGACCCGTTTGATCTGTTCGGCATCAAGACTGACTCGCGGTAATTCCGGGTCAGGGGTAAAAATAAATTCGATCTCCGGATGGCCTTGACGAAAGAGAACCAGAGTCTGTTCAATCAGAGAATTCAGGTCGTTCAGGGTCGAATTGATAGCGGGCATGCGGGCAAAGCTGGAGAATTCATTGACCAGATTCTTGAGTTCATCAACCTGTTTAATGATCATGGCGGTGCATTCGTCAAAGACAGCCTCCTCCGGACCGAGGCGTTCAAGGTAGCGGCGGCGTAGACGCTGCGCTGAAAGCTGGATCGGTGTGAGCGGGTTCTTGATTTCATGGGCAATGCGTTTGGCAACTTCACGCCAGGCGGCCATGCGCTGCGCCTTTTGCAGTTGGGTGAGATCGTCAAAGACAATGACCGAACCGATCACTTCGCCGGCTTCGTCGCGCAGGGCGGTGACCGTCACCTGCAGGACCAGTTCGTTCTCTTCGACCATTAATGGGACGATCTGGCGGAGGGAATCCTTGCCGGAATGGGTCATCTGGCTGATGAAGTCGCGCACCAGCGGGAAGTGGGCGCTGCCGAGAACTTCAAAGAAGTTGCGGTTGATCACCTCTTTTCCGTTGATGTGGAGGAGGCGTTCCGCCGATTGGTTGATGGTGAGGATGTGCCCGTTACGATCGATAGAAAGGACGCCGGCCGTGACATTTTTGAGGACGATCTCCATATACAGGCGCCGGGCTTCAATCTCCTGATTCGAGGTTTCAAGCTCCCGGTTGGCGGCCTGCAAACGTTCCTGCCCCTGGCGCAGGTCGGTGGTCATACCGTTAAACGCGCTCACGAGATAACCGATTTCATCGTTACTGTGCGGGGTGAGAGACATGGTCAGGTCTCCGCCGGCGACCCGTTCCGTGGCTTCGGCGAGATCTTGAATTGGATCCGTGATCCCTTTGGCCAACCGGAAGCCGACCCAGGTCGACAGAAAGAGGACGACCAGAACGATCAGAAAGAGGACGGTAATATAGACTTTCCGGACGCGGCCCTTAAACTGTTTGGCGCTTTTGTATTGGTCGAAATTCGTTGAAATTTCCTTCATTTTGCTGGTGAGGGAATAAGGAACATAGTAGTTGACGACCAGAGCACCGACGACATCTGCAGGATTCCAGTTTGAATGGATCGGCACAATGCCGCGAATCAAATCGGCTTTGCCGGCCGGAACGACCAGGGAGTTGCTCTCCCCCTGCATTGACTTACGCAAAAACTCTGAAGAAGGAGGGGTAATATCCCCTGTCGGGACCTGCGGATTCGATGCCCGCACCAGTTCTTCTCCGGTCGCGGAGAAGACTTCGACAATGCCGAGATTGTATTCCTGTTGCTTCTGGGCAATGACCTCGCGCAGGCGCGGCAGATTCTCCTGATTGAGGAGTTTTTCGTCTTTAACGATGCGCGCGAGTTGGTCGGCGTAATACAGGGCATTGGCTGCCGAGTTTTGATAATAAGTCCGGGCAACGTCGAGGGATTCTTCCAGTGCGCTTTCAATCTCGGCATTAAACCAGTTGTCGATCGAGGTTGAGATAAAGCCCGAGGCGACCATGAAAAGGAGGGCTGTCGGCAGCAAAGACATGCCGGCAAAGGCGACAACCAGTTTGGTGCGCAGGCGTGCGCCGGAAACCCCTTCCTGTCGTTCGATGAGGAGACGGATGATATTGCGGGCGAGTATGAAGAAGAGGAGAATAATCAACAACAGATTAATGTTGACGAGGATGAGCATCTGGATGCTCGGGGAGAAGGGGATCCGTTGCGTCAAATAAAAAAGTTGATACTCAAAACGGACGGTTATAGCAATCGCGATCGGCAGGAGCAGGATCAGCAATCTTCCGAACCAGAGCTTTAATGTTGATGGCGGTTGGGCCATGGCGACGATGCTTCCTGTAAGAGGCAGACGGGTAGATGCGTAGAGGAGGTATGCTTGCAGCCGTTATCTGGCTGCCGGCGATTTTGTCGTGAAATGCGGCAAGGGTCAAGGGTTCGTTTTGTCTGCGCACAACTTTCCCTGGCCGAATGACATTCTCCCTTGCCCCGACTTCCCCTCTTCATGCTATTCTCCCACTGGACAAGCAAGTAGAAAGGACGCGTATGGATAACTTTACCCTGGTCCGCCCCGAACACCTCAACCACCACGGCTATCTCTTTGGCGGTGTCCTGTTGAAGTGGGTCGATGAATATGCCTGGCTGGTCGCTGCCCGCGATTTTACCGGTTCTTCGCTGGTCACGGTCGGCATGGATGCCATCGCTTTTCGTAAACGGGTGGAGAACGGTTCGATCCTGCGCTTTTCTATTCTGCCGCTGCATGTCGGTACGACTTCAGTCCGTTACAGCGTCGACATTTATGCCGATGCCCCCGGTGCATGCCAAGAGGTCCATGTCTTTTCAACGACGATCACCTTCGTCAATCTCGATGCGCAGGGCGTAAAAGTAGCGTTGCCGCGTCCAGTACGACTTCGCTCGGCGCCAGAGTTCATACTTTGATCTCCTGTCGCCAGAGTCCTTGACTTCCCCCCCGCTTTTTTTTACTGTGACAACTTCGTTCTCTCGTAACGATTGAAAGGATTGACCTTCTCTATGCGTGTGACCGCCGTTATTCCCGCTCGCTACGCTTCGACCCGTTTCCCCGGTAAACCTTTAGTTGATATTTGCGGTAAACCGATGATTCAGTGGGTTTACGAACGCACTGCCCGTTGTGTTGCTGTCAACCGGGTGATTGTGGCGACTGACGATGAACGCATCGCCAGTGCTGTCCGCGCCTTTGGCGGAGAGGTGGCGATGACGCGGGCCGATCATCCGACCGGAACCGACCGCCTTGCTGAAGTGGCAGCGCAGATTGATTCGGCCTTGATTGTTAATGTGCAAGGGGATGAACCCCTCATCGACCCGCGCATGATTGAGCAGGCGATTGAGCCGATGCGGCGCAATACCGGCGTACCGATGGGGACGTTGAAGAGCCGGATTTTGACGGCGGAAGAGTATCTGAGTCCGAACGTCGTCAAGGTGGTGACCGATCGCAACGATTATGCTCTCTATTTCTCCCGGGCTCCCATCCCCTTTGGCCGCGACCTCATCGATCAACTGGAGACAAACTTTGCCGAGATTGAGGCATATAAACATATTGGCCTTTATGTCTACCGCCGTGATTTCCTCCTGACTTATCATAAACTGGCGCCTACTGCTTTGGAACAGCTGGAAAAACTTGAACAGTTGCGAGCCCTGGAAAATGGTTTCCGAATGAAGGTTGCCGAGACCAGTCTGACCTCCTTTGGAGTTGATACGCCGGAAGATCTCGACCGGGTGCGGCAGTTGTTAATGAAAGGCATCCGATAAGCTTTTTTGATCTTTACAAGTTTCTTTCAGAAAAAAGGTCGTGTATGATTCGGCCTTTGTTTCTCGTCCTTTTTTGTCGTTTTTTGTGTCAGGATAATTTTTGGAGTTATGATGAAAACAAAATTTCTCTTTATTACCGGTGGAGTCGTCTCTTCCCTTGGCAAGGGTCTTTCGGCGGCGTCCATTGCTGCATTGATGGAAGCCCGCGGTCTGCATGTCGCCATGCAGAAGATGGATCCGTATATTAATGTCGATCCCGGCACCATGAGCCCTTTTCAGCACGGCGAAGTCTTCGTTACCGACGATGGGGCGGAGACCGACCTCGATCTTGGCCATTACGAGCGTTTCACTCAGGCACCGCTGACGCGTAAATCAAATTTTACCACCGGACAGGTTTACGATACCGTGATTCGCAAGGAGCGGCGCGGCGATTATCTCGGCGGTACGGTGCAAGTTATTCCCCACATTACCAACGAGATCAAAAGCAAGATCCTCGAAAACGCCAAGGGCGTCGATCTGGCGATTATTGAAGTCGGCGGTACGGTCGGCGATATCGAATCCCTCCCTTTTCTTGAAGCCATTCGTCAGTTTCGCTACGAGCGCGGCCATGAAAATGTCTTATATATCCATCTCACTCTCGTCCCCTATATTGCCACGGCCGGTGAGCTTAAAACCAAGCCGACCCAGCACTCGGTCAAGGAGTTGCGGGAGATCGGCATTCAGCCCGACATCCTCCTGTGCCGCTGCGATCGTGATATCCCCTTTGAAATGAAGGCAAAGATTGCTCTGTTCTGCAACGTCAAAGAAGAAGCGGTCATTACCGTGCGCGATGTTGCTTCGATCTACGAACTGCCGATCGCCCTGCACGAGCAGGGTCTCGATGAACGGATTATTGATTACCTCAATATCTGGACGAAATCTCCCGATCTTTCCGACTGGGAGCGGATTGTCAAGCGGGTCAAGGAACCGGCAGAGACGACGACGATTGCGATTGTCGGTAAATATGTCGATTTGACCGAGAGTTATAAGTCGCTGGCCGAGTCGTTAACCCATGGCGGCATCGGCAATAATGCTCGGGTGAACCTGAAATATATCGATTCGGAGTCGTTGGAACGGCACGGGATCGATGCTGAAACCTTTGCCGGGGTCGACGGTATCCTGGTGCCGGGCGGCTTTGGCGAGCGCGGCAGTGAAGGGAAGATCGAAGCGATTCGTTATGCCCGTGAGCAGAAACTCCCCTTCTTCGGCATCTGTCTCGGCATGCAGATGGCGGTTGTGGAATTTGCCCGCAATGTCTGCGCTCTGGAAGGGGCGCACTCGGCCGAATTCCATGAAGATGCTGCGCACCCCCTGATCCACATCATGGAGAGCCAGAAGGGGGTGAAGGGGAAGGGCGGGACCATGCGGCTCGGTGCTTACCCCTGTGATCTCAAGGCCGGAACCCTGGCGCGCCGGATCTATGGCCAGGAGAAGATTCAGGAACGGCATCGTCACCGTTATGAATTTAACAACGCTTATACCGAAAAGCTGGAAGGTTGCGGACTGACCATCTCCGGGGTCAATCCGGATGGCGGCCTGGTCGAAATCGTCGAAATTACCGAGCACCCCTGGTTCCTCGGCTGTCAGTTCCATCCCGAGTTCCGTTCCCGCCCGATGCTGCCGCACCCCCTCTTTGAGTCTTTTGTCGGCGCCTGCATCAAAGAGCGCAAGGAGAAGTAACCATGCTGATTTCGCGGGAAGTTCAGGTCGGCAATGTCACTTTCGGCGGCAACCGGCCTTTTGTCCTGATTGCCGGACCCTGTGCCATCGAAGAAGAAGGGTTGACGCTGCGTATCGCCGCTTTTCTCAAAGATCTTTGTGCAGAGCTCGGCATTCCGCTGGTCTTCAAGGCCTCTTTTGATAAAGCGAACCGCACTTCGGCGAGTGCCTTTCGCGGGCCGGGGATGGCGGAGGGATTAAACATCCTGGCCAAGGTCAAAGCGCAGTATGGCCTGCCGGTCGTCTCGGATATTCACGATCAGACGCAGATTGCCGATGCAGCAAAGGTTCTCGACATTATCCAGATTCCGGCGTTTTTATCGCGGCAAAGCGATCTTCTCGCCGCCGCCGGTGCCACCGGCAAGACGATCAATGTCAAGAAGGGGCAGTTCCTCGCCCCCTGGGATATGCGCAATGTCGCTGCCAAAGTGCAGGAGACCGGGAATCAGAATGTCCTGCTCACCGAGCGCGGCGCAACCTTTGGCTACAATAATCTGGTTGTTGATATGCGTTCGCTGGTGATCATGCGCGAAGTCAGCGGCTGTCCGATCGTCTTTGACGCCACCCATTCGGTGCAGCTCCCGGGAGGCGCCGGCACCTCTTCCGGCGGGCAGCGGCAATATGTCGGCGCCCTTTCCCGGGCGGCCGTGGCGATCGGTATCGATGGCCTTTTCTGGGAGGTGCATGAAAATCCGGATATTGCCCTTTGCGACGGACCGAATTCTCTCAAGCTGACGAGTCTGCGACCAATGCTCGAAGAGCTGATTGCCATCGATCGATTGGTCAAGAAGGGGTATGCACAGTGAGTCTGCTTGCCGAGGCACGGGAGGTTATTCAGGTCGAGATCGAAGCGTTGCAGGCAATGATGGAGCGTCTTGACGCCAGCTTTGATGCGGCGGTCGAGTTGATCTATGGTTGCCAGGGTCGTGTGGTGATTACCGGCATGGGGAAATCGGGGCTGATCTGTCAAAAGATTGCAGCAACCATGGCTTCGACCGGCACCCCGACTTTTTTTCTCCATCCTGCCGAAGGGATCCACGGCGATCTCGGCATGATCACCCGCGGCGATGTGGTCATCGCCGTTTCCAACTCCGGCGAGACCGAAGAGTTGACCCGTATCCTGCCGGTCGTCAAGCGCATGGGACTCCCCTTGATCGCCATGGCCGGTCGGCCGCAAAGCACTCTGGCCAAGGCCGGGGATATTTTTCTCGATATCTCCGTGGCCAAAGAAGCCTGTCCGCTTGGGCTGGCACCGACGGCAAGTACCACTGCGACCCTGGCGATGGGCGATGCGCTGGCGGTCGCCCTTTTGGTGAAACGGGGATTCAAGGCAGAGGACTTTGCTCTTTATCATCCAGGTGGCGCTTTAGGGAAAAAGCTGCTGCTGAAGGTGGAAGATTTAATGCACAGCGGTGCGGCGCTGCCGCTGGTCAAAGAAGAAACTTTGCTGCGCGATGCCCTCTTTGAAATCACCAGTAAAAAGCTGGGGATCACCGGCGTCTGCAATGCTCAGGGGGAACTGGTCGGGGTCTTCTCCGACGGCGACCTGCGCCGGGCCATTGCTCAGGGGCTTGACCTGCTCAATCAGCCGGTTGGTGCTTTGATGGGGCGCCAGCCGAAACGGATCGGGCGCAGCGAACTGGCGGCGAAAGCCGTGCAGCTCATGGAAATGCATACGATTACTTCGCTCTTTGTCTTTGAGGACGCCACTGCTCTGCGTCCCTGCGGGATCATTCACCTTCACGATCTGCTGAAAGCCGGGGTGGTCTGAGATGGAGACCCGCCTTATTCCGATTCGTCTCCTGCTCCTGGATGTTGACGGTGTCCTTTCCGACGGGCGGATTGTTTATGATGCGCACGGCACCGAGATCAAAACCTTCGATGTCAAGGACGGTCACGGGATCAAGATGTTGCAAAAGGCCGGCATCGAGGTCGGGATTATCTCCGGGCGCTCGTCAAAGGTTGTCAATGTCCGCGCCAAAGAGTTGGGCATTGAGATTCTTTATCAGGGGATTACGGACAAGGACCTCCCTTATGCCGAGATTATCAGGCAGCGCGGATTGCGGGATGAGGAGATCGCTTATATCGGTGACGATGTTGTCGATCTGCCGATTTTGCGCCGAGTCGGTTTTGCCGTGGCCACCGCCGATGCCGTCGACGATATTCGGCCTTATGTCCATTATGTGACGAATCGCTGCGGCGGGCGAGGGGCCGTTCGGGAAGTTTGCGACTTGATTTTAAAGGCGCGAGGCGATTGGCAGGCGGTGATGGGCGGATATTTTTTCTCAAAAGCCCAAGGGTCTTCAGGAAAACTAGAAAAGTGATACAAATATCGTGCCAATAACTACGAAACAACTTTACTCGAAAATTTGCCAGTGTTATAGTTCTGATCATGAATAAGCGCCGTTTCTTCGCCGTTATCCTGGTTCTGCTGGTGATCGCCGTTGCCGGTGTGGCCGGCCGCGGACTGCTGTTGCGCTGGCACGCGGGTGAGGGACGTGCAGTTATCGAAACTCTCCAGCCCGGGGTCGATGTTGAACTGACCGGGATTCGTTTCAGTGAAACCCGCCTGGGGGTTCGCAAGTATCTCCTGGCGGCAGACTCTGCCACCTACAGTGCCCATGGTATCTCCTTGATGCACAATATCGCGGTGACGTTTTTTGATGCCGACGGCCGTGAGACGATGTGGCTGCGCGCTGATGAGGGTGACCTTTCCGGAAACAATCACTCTGTCAAGTTGCGTGGGGACGTCGTTCTGAACGGCGCTCAGGGGTTCGTCCTGAAGACGGATCATCTGACCTATAATAAAGAAGATGACCGTTTGCAGACCGATGCAACGGTCCTGCTCGAATCGGAGCAAGGAGTGTTGCGGGGACGCGGGCTTATCGTCGCCCCCGCGCAGGAACATTTACAGTTACTCCATGATGTCAGTGGGGAATTCGGCGTGGGATTGGTTAAATTCAAACCCGGACATGGACAGGGATGAAGCCTTTATATTTATCACTCTTTTTACTGCTCTTTCTGCTGCCCTCTGCTTTTGCTGCCCCGGTTGGCGAAACGTTGTCATCGTTGGGCAAGGAGAGTCTGCCGATTAAAATTGTCTCTGATCGCCTTGAAGCCGACGATATGGCGAGAAAGGTTAAATTTATCGGTCATGTCATCGTCCGCCGTGGCGACGTTACTCTCTATGCGCATGAGGTTCTTGTGACCTATCTGCAAGGAAAGGGTGATATCGAGGAGATTGTCGCCAGTGGTGAAGTGCGGATCATTCAGAATGATCGAATTGCCACAGCAGAGCGTGCGACCCTTTATCAGAAAGAGGCGAAGATCGTTCTGACCGGGTCGGCTCGACTTCTTCAGGGAAAGGATTCGATCGCCGGGGAAGAGATTACCGTCCTTATCAACGAAGAGAAGAGCATTATCAAAGCTGAAAAAGGCGGTCGCGTGCAGGCGATCTTTCATCCGAGTGAGTCGGGAGGGAAGCCTTGAGCCGGGTTCTGTCTGCGCGCGGATTGCGCAAAAGTTACAAGGGCCGTGAAGTCGTCGGCGGCGTCGATATCTCGGTGCAGACCGGTGAGGTTATCGGACTCCTTGGCCCCAACGGGGCAGGGAAGACCACATCTTTTTATATGATCGTCGGTCTGATTCGTCCGGATGCCGGCCAGGTTTTTCTTGATGATCTGGAATTGACGAATCTGCCGATGTATCGCCGTGCGGCGGCGGGAATCTCATATCTCCCACAGGAAGCATCGGTCTTCCGCAAGATGACAGTCGAAGATAATCTCCTGGCAATCCTGGAGCTCCTTGATCTGACGGTCCCGCAGCGCATCGAGCGGAAGGATCATCTCCTCGAAGAATTTCACCTGACTCATGTGGCGAAGAGTTATGGCTATGCCCTTTCGGGGGGGGAACGGCGGCGGGTTGAGATCGCCCGGGCCCTGGTCATTGAACCAACCTTTATTCTTCTGGATGAGCCTTTTGCCGGAATCGACCCGATTGCCGTCATCGATATCCAGAATATCATTGCCCAATTGAAAGCGAGCAATATCGGCGTACTGATTTCCGATCACAATGTCCGTGAGACCCTCGGTGTCTGTGACAAGGCCTACATTCTCAATCGCGGCGAGATTCTGGAATACGGCGAACCGGCACAGATAGCCGAAAGTCCCCGCGCCCGAGCCATCTATCTTGGCGAAAAGTTTAAACTCTGACGGACGATCTATGGCTTTGGAGATCAGACAACAACTGAAGATGTCGCAGCAACTGGTGATGACTCCCCAGTTGCAGCAGGCGATCAAACTCTTGCAACTGTCGCGGTTAGAGCTTGTTGATCTCGTGCGTCAAGAACTTGAGGAGAATCCAATCCTTGAGGAGACGAGTGATCAGGCTCTGGATGAAGAGGATGGGCTCCCCGAGGGTGAGCGCTCCGACGATTCGATTGGCGAAGAGCTGCCGGTCCAGGACTCGATCCCGGAAGTTAGCGGCGAGAGCGAAGGGCTGGCAGATATTGACTGGCAGTCGTATCTCGAAGGCTACAGTATTGGCGGCACGACCGCGGATAACTATGAAGAGGATGAAGATCGACCTTCTTACGAAAGCCTGCTGACCAAGGGGACGAGTCTCGCAGAGCACCTATTGTGGCAGCTTGGCTTGTCCCGCATCCACCCCCGGGATTGTCACATTGCAACGGAGTTGATCGGCAACATTGATGAAGACGGCTATCTCAAGGTCCCTCTCGAGGAGATTTCTGAGGCGGTCTCTGCCAACGTCAATGATGTCGAGCGCATTCTCAATCTGGTGCAGAAGTTTGATCCTGCCGGCGTCGGAGCCCGCAGTTTGCAGGAGTGCCTGCTGATCCAGGTCCGGCAGCTCGACATGCAGGACTCGCTGGTTGAGATCATGCTGCGCGACCACATTGACAGTATTGAGGCGCGTCGTTTCAACGTCATTGCCAAAGAACTGGAGATTGCGGTTGATGATGTCCTCGCTGCTATTCGGTTCATCTCGACCCTTGATCCTCATCCAGGGAGGGCGTATGGTCAGGAGGATGTGCACTATGTCCTCCCTGATATCTTTGTGCATCGGATCGGCGATGAATACGTCGTCACCTTGAATGACGAAGGGCTGCCCAATTTGCGGATCAACTCCTTTTATCGCAGTGCGCTGTCAGGAGGGAAAGCGGTCGACAGTAAAACCGGGGAATATATTCAGGAGAAGATGCGTGGTGCGGTCTGGCTGATCAAGAGTATCCATCAACGGCAGCGGACGATCTACAAAGTGACCAAGAGTATTGTCAAGTTTCAAAAAGATTTTTTCGATCGCGGGATCGATTACCTCATGCCACTGGTCCTGCGTGATGTCGCTGAAGATATTGAAATGCATGAGTCGACGATCAGTCGAGTGACCACTAACAAATATGTCCAGACCCCGCAAGGTCTCTATGAGTTGAAGTATTTTTTTAACAGCAGCATTAACACAACCGGGGGAGATTCTATTGCTTCGGAGAGTGTCAAGAGCCGCATTAAAGAAATAGTCGCGGAAGAGAATCCGAAGAAGCCGTTTTCCGATCAGAAGATTGTTGAACTTCTCGAGAAAAAAGGAATCTCCATCGCCCGACGGACTGTGACCAAATATCGGGAGATGATCGGAATTCGTTCTTCGAGTGAACGTAAGTGTCTTTTTTGAATAGAAAAAAGAATGATCCGGTTTATAATATGGAAAACTGGTAGAGTGTAGTCAACCCCAACATTGGGAATAAAAAGGAGGTTCTTTTATGCAGATAGCCCTGACGTTCAGACATATGGAAGCCAGCGAACCGGTTCGACTTTATGTTGAAGAGAAGTTGTCCCGGGTTAAAAAGTACATTGATGAGCCGGTCGAGGCGCAGGTCTCTTTATCGGTGGAGAAGAAGATTCGCCACAAAGCCGAGGTTGTCCTGATTGCCAAAGGGATCACAATCAAGGGGACAGAAGAGACCGACGATATGTATGCAGCGGTAGACAGCGTCGTCGACAAGATCGAGCGTCAACTTAAACGCTACAAAGAAAAACTCAAGGCGCACAAACCTTCGAATGAGAGAGGGCGGGAAGTCAGCAAAACAGTCTTCAGTGCCGACAGCATCGAAGACAGCACCAGCGAACCGATGATTATCCGCAGTCGCAGTTTTTCGGTCAAGCCGATGTCTGTTGAAGAAGCGGTGATGCAAATGGATCTGCTTGACAAGGAATTTCTCGTCTTTACCGACGCCAAGAGTGAAGAGATTAACGTTGTCTATCGCCGTAAAGACGGCAACTATGGTCTGATCGTTCCGCAAAAAGGTTAATCAATCATCTCTACAGGGCCGGACAACTGTTTGTCCGGCCCTGTTTTTTCAGGAAAAGAACTTAGAGTTATTAATGAAAATAGCCGACCTTCTCGATATTAAAGCAATCTCTACCGAGTTGACCGCCACTCAAAAAACGGAAGTTTTGGCCGAGATGATCGACCTCCTGCGCCGGGTACAGCCGGATCTTGATGCCGCAGAGTTGCTGGCAGTGTTGATCGGTCGCGAAGAACTTGGCAGTACCGGTATCGGTGACGGGGTTGCAATCCCGCATGGCAAACTCAAGGGGCTTGATCGTTTACTCATGGCCTTTGCGCGGAAAAGGGATGGAATCGATTTCGATTCCATGGATAATCGTCCGGCCCATCTTTTTTTTCTCCTTCTCGCCCCTGAGAATGAAGCGACGCTGCACTTGAAAGCCCTTGCCAGGATTTCAAAACTTTTACGCAAAGAGGATGTTCGGCAGCAACTTTTCGACGCTCCTGATGCGGCGACCCTGCTGAGCATTTTGAGCCAGGAAGATTAACTGTCTTTTTTTGGCAAGGAGCCCGCATTTCTCATGGCTGGAATGACAATCCAAGAACTCCTTGCCGAAAAGGAGTCGAAGCTCGACCTGGAACTGTTGGCAGGCGCAAAAGGGCTTGATCGCTCGGTGCATGTGCCGCGCATTCAAAAACCGGGGTTGGCTTTGGCCGGCTATACGGCGAATCTTCATCCAGACCGTCTTCAGGTTTTAGGGGAGACAGAGCTTTCTTATCTTTTGACTCTGGATCCTGACAAGGCAAAGCATAATATTCACGAACTCTGCACCCTCAATATCTGTAGTCTGATCATCACCAAAGGCTTGTCGCCCCCTCCTCTTCTGGTGGAAGAATGCGAAGCAAATCATATCCCTTTGCTGCGCACGCATCACCAGTCCTCCACCTTTATTTCGATGTTGACCACCTATCTCGAAGAGCGCTTGTTGCCTTCAACGACACTGCACGGAGTGTTGGTCGATGTTCTGGGCGTCGGTGTCCTGCTGGTCGGCAAAAGTGGCGTTGGCAAGAGTGAGTGTGCTCTCGATCTGGTGTTGAAGGGGCATCGACTAGTGGCGGACGATGTTATCAAGGTCAGGATGAAGCTCCCCGCCGTCCTTTTCGGCGAAGGCTCGGATCTGCTCAATTATCA
>DIKR01000032.1:36846-38467 GCA_002424625.1 Desulfuromonadaceae bacterium UBA5613 | reverse complement strand
GAAGAGGAGCGGCGCATGCTGTCGCTCCGTTACGAGGTGGCTTGTCAAGGGCTGAACGGCGACGAAAAAGAACTCAAAAGTGCCAGGACCGCTTTGCAGGAAATTGTTAAAGATGCTCCGGACTTTTTACCCGGACATGTCTCGCTCGGCGATGTTTTGCGGCGGCTCGGGGCGCCATTAGAAGCTTCCTCTGTCTGGGAGGAAGGGTATCGTTCTCTCGGCCGCGGCGTCTTTCTTGAACGACTTGAAGCCCTCTTTCTCGACGAAGGAGATCCGGCGACGCTTCTGAGTTTTTATCGTGATTTCGTGCGGGAGAAGGCCAACGACCTCATGCTCCGCTTCTTTTACGGCAAACTCTGTCTGCGTCTGGAGATGATCGAGGAAGGGCTGGAACAGTTACAGCTGGTCGAGGGTTCCGGCGTCGACTCCCCGCAGATTCATCTTCTCCTCGCCGAAGGACACAGTCGGCGGGGACGTCTTGATATTGCCATCCAACAGTACAAAAAGGCTCTCGGCGTCACCTCCCGGCTCTCCATCGGTTATGTCTGTGATCTCTGCGCTGAAGAGAGTTCCGAGTGGCAGAGTCGTTGTCCTGCCTGCGGTGAGTGGGCGAGTTTAAGCGTGGTCGGTCGCCAATCGCTGCGGGGAGCGATGACGGCAACAACGCAGCTGCGGCCGATTCATCATGGTGAACGGGAAACCTGGGGCACGGTATGAGTGTGCCCGTCGCTTTGCTGATCCTTGATGGCTGGGGGAAAGCCGAGCCGGGGCCGGGAAATGCAGTAACCGCGGCGCGGACCCCGCATCTCGATGCCCTCTTTGCTCAATATTCGTCCACGACCCTGGCCGCTTCCGGGCTCGATGTCGGCCTGCCGCACGGGCAGATGGGGAATTCCGAGGTCGGGCACCTTAATATCGGCGCCGGGCGTATCATCTATCAGGATCTGACCAAGATCAGCAAAAGTATTGCCGACGGCGATTTCTTTACCAATCCGGCCCTGCTGGCAGCGATGCAGGCGGTCGCCGGCGGCAAGGGGAAGCTCCATCTCATGGGGCTCCTCTCCGATGGCGGCGTTCACTCACACAATACCCATCTTTATGCTCTGCTCAAAATGGCCCGGGCGCAAGGCGTCGAAGAGATCCTGGTTCACCCCTTTCTCGACGGTCGCGATACACCGCCGCGCAGCGCCGCGCAGTATCTTGCGGAGCTGGAGACGGAGATGGCCAGGCTCGGCGGCGGGCGGATCGCCACGATCATCGGCCGCTATTATGCCATGGACCGCGACAATCGCTGGGAGCGGGTCGAGCGGGCTTGGCGGGCGCTGGTTCAGGGCGAGGGGCAGATCGCTGCCGATAGCGCCACCGCCATCGCCGCGGCTTACGACGCCGGTCAGAATGACGAATTTGTCGAGCCCTGGATTATTGCTCCCCCCGGTCAGGCGCCGGCGCAGATGAACGACCATGATGCCGTCATCTTCTTTAACTTCCGTTCAGACCGGGCGCGGGAAATCACCAGGGCGTTGACCGATCCCACCTTTACCGCCTTTGCGCGCCCCAGCACCCCCTGTTTGGCTGCTTTTGTCTGTATGGCCGAATATGACGAAACTTTCCCCCTGCCCGT
>DIKR01000032.1:20464-36765 GCA_002424625.1 Desulfuromonadaceae bacterium UBA5613 | reverse complement strand
TCACCTTCTTCTTTAACGGCGGTTCGGAAGTGCCGTCACCGGGTGAAGACCGGGTGCTGATCCCTTCGCCCCAGGAAGTGGCAACCTACGATTTGCAACCGGCAATGAGTGCCATGGCGGTCACTGCCGCCGCCATTGAGCGATTGCAATCCGGCCGCTATGCCTTGATCGTCCTCAATTTTGCCAATCCCGATATGGTCGGACATACCGGCATCATGCCGGCAGCGATTACAGCGATGGAGACGGTCGATGTTTGTGTCGGTCGTCTGGTTGCCGCTCTCCTGGAAGCCGGGGGGACGGCGTTGATTACCGCCGACCATGGCAACTGTGAACAGATGACCGATGCTTCCGGGAAGCCGCACACCGCCCATACCTCGAACCGTGTTCCTCTCCTCCTCGTCGACGCCGCGCACCGTTCGTTACGTCAGGATGAAAGTGGCCGTCTCGCTGATCTGGCGCCAACGATCTTGGAACTTTTGGGCTTGCCGCAACCCGCAGAAATGAGCGGAAAGAGTCTTTTGCAGTCCTGAAGAGATCAGTAACAGGAGGGGGAAATGATCGGGTCCGGGTTTCGCACCGAAGTGAAGGACTGCTTTGATCTCTTCTTTCCGCCTCTTTGTCTCCTGTGTCATGCCCCTCGCGGGAAGTCCCTCGATCCCTCCCTCTGTTCGTGTTGTCTTGACGGCTTTCTCCCCGTCACCTCCCCGTGTTGTCCGCGCTGTGCTCTGCCCTTTGCCACCATCGGCGGCAACGATCATGTTTGCGGGGAATGTCTCCTGCAGCCGCCGGATTTTGCCTGGACTGTCGCCGCCGGCCTTTATGAAGAGGCGCTGCGCCACGCCATTCATCGCTTCAAGTTCGACGGCAGACTTAATCTTGATCGCCCTCTTGCCCGCCTTTTGGAGACGGCCTGGCAGCGCACGGCTCCCGCCTGGCTTCCCGACCTCATCGTTCCGGTCCCCCTCCATCCCCACCGCCTTGGACAGCGCACCTACAATCAAGCGCTGCTGATTGCCCGTGAACTTGGCCGGAGCCGGCAGCTCCCTGTCGATCCCCATCTCCTGGCCCGGATCCTGCCGACAGTGGCGCAGGCCGGTTTGACGGCGCGGGAGCGGCACAAGAATCTCCGTGGGGCCTTTGCTTTAACGCGACCCCTCGCGGGGGAGAAAGTTCTGCTGATTGATGATGTCATGACGACCGGAACAACCGCACGGATCTGTGCAACGGTGCTGCACAGTGGAGGGGCGGGGGAGGTGGGGGTGGCGGTTTTGGCGAGGGCACGGCGGAATTCCATGCTGGGGCTGGAGACGCTACGCAGTGAAGTGGAGGAGATCAGCTGACAAGCGCATCAAGCCGTCCGGCGCTGGCAACGCTCGAAGCTTGCGCGCTGCTCAATACGGCGCATGATCACCAGCACTTGTTGCTGCTCCAGACCATCCCGGCTAAGTTCTCTGGCAAAGTCCTTCAGCAGGGCTTTCCCTTCTTCGACGCGCTCCAGAGCGAGCAGGAGAAGATAAAGGGTTCCGATGGTCTTTTCACTTGTCGGAATCGCTCGTAAAGCGAGGCGCATTGCCGCCAGTTGTTCCTCGCTGTTTTGGCGTTTTGCAAAGGCATCTGCCAGCCACAGAGACAGATCAAAGACACGTTGGGTGTTGTATTGGCGCAGGGTCAGGACGTTGTGGTGGCTGGAAAAGCCGGCCAGAAATTCCCCCTGCCACAAAGCAACGGCTTTAACGAATGCACCGATTGCCGCATCTTCATCGCCGTTTCGCCGCAGGGCGACCCCTTCTTCGTCGAGGGCTTTAAAGTGGTGCAGATCGACGCAGCAATTTTCAATGGCAACGACCCCGTTCTTCAAGCTGAAGAGATCCATCCCCGCTGAACTCCCGGTCTCCGTATTAAAGAGCCGCCGCAATCTCCCCAGCGTCGCATCAAAGGAGGAGCGGGCCTGTTTGGCCGGACTCTCCGGCCAAAGCTCCGCTTCCAGGACTTCCCGGTCGACCCGGAGGTGGGGTGCTGACAAGAGGAGAGCGAGCATCTCGCGTTGCGTCCGGGGAAAAAGATCACCGCGGACCGTTTTGCCCTGAAACTCCAGAGAAGGGGGCGCGCAGAGAGTACAGATCTTCAGCAGCTCAGGGTTCGGTCCGGATAGGGTCGTTGAGGAGCAGCGGAGTTCTTGCAGTTGGCGCTGCAGCTCTTCTTCGCTGCGGGCGCGGGTCAAGGCCGTGGCCAGAGTGGCACAAAGTTCCCGTTGATCGTAGGGTTTGATCAGGTAGGCAAAGACCCCCGCCTGTTGCGACGCGGCCAGGGTTGCAGGATCATAATGTGCGGTCAACAGGACAGAGGGGATAGCATAGCTTTTCCGTAACTGTTGAGCGGTTTCGATGCCGGTCAATTGCCCTTGCAGGTGGACGTCCATCAGTACCAGATCGGGGGTCTCTTTGGCACAAAGCGCCAGGGCCTCCTCACCGCTGGCAACAGCGGCGATAACCGCGTAGCCGGCTTCTGCAAGGGTCTCCTGCAGGTCCATGGCGATGATTGCTTCGTCCTCAACAATTAAGATACGTGTCTGCTCAGCCATGCCGCCAGTTTCTCCTTATCATGAAGTGGCCAGAGGGTAGGAAACGACCGCTTCGGTCCCTGGCGGGTTACGCAGCAGGTTGAATTGACCTTTGGCTTGCCGGATAAGATTGCTGGTCAGCTGCAATCCGACAGTCGAAGTTGTTGCGAGCAGGAAATTGTCGGGAAGTCCCTTGCCGTTGTCCTGAACGGTGAGGATGACCTGATTCTTGCGTTGCCGTAAGCGGATCGTCACTTCCCCTGACTCGGTCGGGGAGAAAGCGTGTTTGAAGGTGTTGGTGAGAAGTTCGTTGAAGATCAAGGCGAGATGGATCAAGCGATCAAAATCGGTCTCAACGCTGACCAGATCAAGTTGCAGCTGGATCCGCTCCGGGGCAATCGAATGCAGGCGAAAGATCTCTTCGGCGAGATCGCGCAGATAAGCGCCGAGATCGTTACTTGGTGCCTGGCGGCCGGTGAGGTAGAGTTTTTCATGGATGAGGGAGATAGAGCGGATACGGCTCAGGCTGGTACGCAACGACTCCTTTGCCAACGGGTCATAGATTTTCTTCATTTGCAGAGACAAAAGGCTGGAAATGATCTGCAGGTTGTTCTTGACGCGGTGATGA
The DNA here is from genome assembly GCA_002424625.1 of Desulfuromonadaceae bacterium UBA5613. Lineage (GTDB taxonomy): Bacteria > Desulfobacterota > Desulfuromonadia > Desulfuromonadales > UBA2197 > UBA2197. The sequence goes on along the minus strand of DIKR01000032.1, from coordinate 33,577 downwards.
ACTTCCCGCAGCAGCAACTCTTTTTCCTGCAGTGAGCAGTTTAAAGCCTGAGTTCGCTCGGCAATCCGCTCCTCTAGTCCAAAGTTGATCGTTAACAATTCGTCGTCCCGGAGGTTAATCGCCTCCAGCATCTGGTTGAAGCCGTGGGTCAAGGTGGCAATCTCCCCCTGCCCCCGGACTTCGACGCGCGGTGTCAGATCTCCATCCTGCGTGACAATGTGCATCATCCCGGCCAGTTCACTGATCGGTTGGGTGATCCGTTCCTGGAGTTTACGGGCAATCGTCAGCCCGGTAAAGATCGCAATCGCTGTTGCCGCAATCGCCGCCAGCAGCCACCAAAGGAGCCGCAGGTAAAAAGGAGTCAGGGTGCTGACGACATAAACCGTCCCGATCGTTTCGTTGTTATGAGTGATCGGCACAAAGACCGAAAGGTGTTGCCAGGAAAAGAGAATATGATGCGACTTTGTGGCGAGCAGGGGAAGAATTTCGGTCTTGTCACGGAGCGGCAACTCCACACCTTGCAAATTCATCCCACTCGCGTTCTGGTTCTGCTGATAATAGGCAAAGGGTTGCGCTTGCTGATTAAAGAGATACGCCCCTTCAATGGACGGGTCGGTAGCCAGGGTTGCAAGGATCTCCTGTGCACTCCAGGAATCGCGCACTGCCAGGGGGCGGCGCAGATGGATTGCTACTAGCTCGGCCTTGGGGACGACCGACTCGATCACGAGTTGCCGAAAGGAGACGACTTCAACGAGGAAGAAGGCGATCGTCATCAAAAAAACAATGACAGCGATCGTCACCAGGAGGCTTCGCTGCAATTGCTGGCGGATAGAAGTCATCGGTTTTTTTCCGGGGGAGGTGAGCGGAAGACGATCGGTTGCTGCACGGTGATAGCAATGGCCATGCCGTTGCGCCTGGCGGGTTTAAAGCGCCAGACACTGGCACTTTGGCGTGCTTGTTGATCGAGGATTCTATATCCGGAGCTTTTAGCAATCCCCACCTTCTCTACCTCTCCGGCGGCATTGATCGATAAATTCAAAAGCACTGTCCCCGTCCAGCCGTTACGTTCTGCCGGCTTCGGATAAGGCGGTTTTTCACCCGCAAGAAATTCCGGTGCAGTGTAATGGTCTCCCGGCGTTTTGTCCCCAAAAATCGACAGACCGCCAGCAGTTTCCTTGTCAATCGAAGCCGCGGCACTCTCCCCTGTTGGGGTCACGGGGGTGAGATCAGTCTCTGCTGCTGTTTTCCCGGTCACCAGGGCTATCGCCGGACTGATCGTTGTCCCTTTGCCATTATTTTGTGCAGGCAGGGCCGGATTGACATCCGGGTTTTGTGTCGGGATAAGTGGTTCAGCTGTTTCTTTTCTTTTCGTCGCCGCCGGAACAACTTTCGGACGAGGAATTGCAGGGGAATCAGCCGTCAGCACCTGCGGGGTTGCGGTGATGGAAACAATGAAGGGTTGATGATTCGGCAATTTGTCTGCAGAACGCTGCGCCAGGAGGGCAAAGACAAAGAGGAGGTTGATGCTCAGCGAAAGGATCAGCGCCCAAATGAACCCGTCATGTCGATGGTGATCAGGCACAAAACCTCGCAGTACAAAGCGTTATTGTTGTTGCAGGGTGAGTTTGTCGTTGAAAAACAAAGTAAATTATGGTCTTTAATCGTTTGATTTTGAAGTTTTCTCTGGAGTAGTCATTTTGACTGCTAATGGCTAATTTTGCATTTCACGACTTGATGTTATCATTGTCCGCCTGCGGTTGCCGCATAAAAAATTGAATGCCTTCAAGTGCTCTGAGTGGATTTTCTCCTGTCGGGATTAAAACTGGATGAAAAAAATAGCAGAACTTTATTGTCTAGGCGTCTTAACGTTGCTCCTGCTCAGTCTCGCGGGGTGCGGCGGTAATGAAAGCTCTCTTTCTTCTTCGAACTCGTCTGCAACTGTCCCGTTGCGCGGCGTTGTTGAGGACGGCCCTATTGCCGGCGCCAAAATCTCTCTCCGGCATAGCGACGGTACTTTCTACCCCCTGATTGATGCTCAGGGAAATGATAATTACGAAATCAGGACCGACGCGAACGGGGCCTTCTCTCTGGAGGTCAACGCCGGGATTAATTTTACCAACTTGAGTGTGATCGCCGTTGGCGGGATCGATCGCGACACCGGGATAGATTTTAACCTATTGGAGATGCGTAGTCCCCTGGGGCTCTTTCCGGGGGAGATGACGGCCATTGTAGTTTCACCGCTGACAACTTTAATTGCGGAGCTTCATGATCACCAGGATTTTTCTTTTGACGAGGCAGAGGATCGCTTGTGCGATTGGCTAAACCTCCCTGCAGACACAAATCTGGCGGCGCGGCCTACATTGCGTCCAGATCTCCAGGTTCGTACCCTGCTTCTAAGTAAAATTGCCCTTGAAATCAAAGCCGCGGATAAGACAATCAGCCCCTTTTCTACTATCCGTACGCAGATGATTGCAGCGGAGACGCTGGATGCCGCCATCTCCAATTCAGAGGTCATGAGTATTCTTGGTCTCGAAGTTGATGCACAAGCGCGGATAAAAGAATTGCAAATGCTCCTCACTACGGTGGCAACAGTTGAAGAAGCGGTCTTTATTTACAAACGTGCCGAGTTAAAAGATACTTTTGCGGCAAATATTGAACAAATGCTCATCGATTCGGTTTCCTTTGATCCGCAAAACCCCAACTACCTTGCAAATCTCCAGTTTCTTGCAGAAATAACGCTGCAAGCTGCCGGCAGTGAAGTCATTACCCTGGGAGGGACGATTCCGCAACGGATCGCCCGTTATATCCTGTTCAACTACCAGCTCCGCACTTGGGAGAGTTTGACGGTCGATCCTGTTATTTTTGCGGGAAATCTTCTGCCCTTGGCGAAAGACCCCTGGGTTGCGGAGATAGCGCGCAACCGTTCGATTTATAGTATTGTTTCACCGCTGCTTTTGACCGAACTCCCCGGCAACGACAATCAGCAGCGCCTCGCTTATTTTTACGGAACAGACCTCTCTCCCTACTTTCAGGCGGAACAGTTAATCGGACAGGTATTTGATGACGCTATCAACGATGCAGTGCTGTTGAAAATAATCGAAGGGAAGGCCAATGCCGGTTTGATCGACGAAACGCGGGCGATCATTGCCACCCAGATTGTCCAGAGCGAGCCGAAAGCTCATGCTTATCTGTCCCTCGCCAATGCGCTGATCAAATTTAATCGCCCGCAGGAAGCGCTTGACCTCCTTGATCTTGCCAGAGATCTATATCGGAAGGTTATTGCCGCCAAAGGGATAGCCAGCAGCAGTGCCACAGATGTGGCGAATCTCTTGGCCACGGCCTCTGCTTACCGTAAGGCCGGTGATCTGCGCAACGCGGAAAGTCTTCTCGATGATATTGCTGCTATCGCTCAGGCTTTGGTTAGTGATGCCATAATCTATGGCAAGCTGATAACCGGCATCAAGAATGTCGCAGATGCTTATATCGCTGACGGTGACCTTGAAGCTGCTGCTCCTCTTATTGAAAAGATGGGCTATTACTCCGGACTGACCCCCGCCCACCTGGGCACTTATAAACTTCGTGTTTTTAATTGGAGCGAAACGGCCAGACGTTATGCGGACCTTGGTGATAACGCGATGGTCTTGGATGTTTTCAGCAAGATACAAGCGTTGCGAAAAGTTGAAGGTTCGGCCGAAGCGACGTACTGGGCTCCGGTTGTAGCCTTGATAGAGAGCCTTTATCGTGTCGGTGCCAAGGTGGCGGCCTTAGATCTTGCAAACACCATTCCCGCTGGCACAACCGATCAAAGCAAAGCCTTCAAACTGGTAGCGACCTATGAAGCCCTGCAAGGCAACCTGGCAGCAGCCTTCAATATTGCTAATAATACGTCCTACTTCCCAAAAATTGCAGATCAGATCGAACTTCTCACCTATTTTTCTCCCTCAAGACCCTATGTCGCTAAAATGCTGATCAATGCCGGTCGCTTTAATGAAGCGCAACTGGCACTGCAAGAGGCAGAGCGGTTACTGGACGGCATGATCCCGGGAAGCAATCTGGCGCGCATTCGTTATGGTTACGTTAAAGTCGCTGAGCTTTATGCCTTGATGGGGGAAAAGGCAAAAGCCGCTGCCCTGTTGCAAAAAGCACAGGAAGAAATGATTGACGATGTCTATCTCATCGATGTCATGGTCGAAATTGCTTTGGGCTATCATAACCTCAACCTGGGAGATAATGCTCTCTTCATTCTGGCTTCGGCTCAAAGCTTGGCAATAATCGACCCGACTAAACCCCGAGTCGATTTAGTCCCGAGTCCGACCACCCCGGCTGAAGCTGCAACTATCATTTACGAAAAGCTGGTAAAGGCTTACGAAAAAATCGGTGAAAAAAGCCTTGTCCATATAATTTCTCTCAACCATTTGCAACCGTGGGCGCAAGAGATCCACACAGCAGGAACGGTAAATGATGCACTTGCCGTCAAGGAATGTGACTCCCTGCTCCGCGCTGCCCTTTATCTCGATCGTGCGGGGTATCATAACGCTGCGCTGAATGCTCTTGCTGCCGCCGGGGAAAGTTCGCGCCAAATTGCTGTCGTTGCTAACCGGCTCAAGAAGTTTCTCAACATCATTACGGCCTATACCGCAGTCCAGGAATATGAGATGGCTTGGGCGCTGGCATTGTCACTGAAATACACGACCGAGCGCAATCAGGCCATACAAACCCTGGCTAACGCTTATATCGATCGGGACGATTTCCCTGATACCTGGGTTGCCAGTATTGACAGCGACGCTGATGGCCAGCCGGATTTCTTCAACCCCTTGGCCAGTGCGGCAGAGATTGTCAGATCCGGTCTGATTTTGGACGACGACAGTGATGGCGACGGGATCCCTGATAGCGAAGATCTTCGCCCCCTCTTCGACGATAGATCGCAGTGAGCACCTTGCATATTCACTCCGCCGCGTTATTGGCGATAATCTCCGGAGCCTGTCTGTTCTTCTGGTCTCCTCTTGCTTCGGCGCAGGATGAACTGACGATCCCTCCTTTCGCCGGGGTTGAAGTTTTGCCGCCGGTCGTTGTCGTCGGCAGCACCGAGTCTCTCCCTGCACCGGATTCTTCCCTTGACCGAAAAATTATTCAGCAACTCCCCATCGGCAACGGCAGTCTCAACGAGCAGTTGCGCCTCCTCCCCGGGATCGATCTCAGCGAAGATTACAACCGCGCCAAGAGCGGCGGCGAGATCCTTCCCCCGACAATCTCAATCTCCGGCGGGAAGATTTATCAAAATAACTTTCTGGTTGACGGTATTGCCAACAATAACCTCATCGATCCCGCTGCCCAGGGAAGTGACATCGTTACGGATGTCCTCGGCTATCCCCAGGAGCGTTTCCTGCACAGTGATCTGATCGACAGTGTCACCCTTTATGATAGCAATGTTCCCGCCCGGTTTGGCAACTTTGCCGGTGGTGTCGTCGAAGCGATGACGCGCAATCCCGGCCGCGAGGTTGAGGGGCATCTTTCTTATCGTACCACCCGTCATCAATGGACCAAGTTTCATATTTCCGGCGAGGAACAAGGGGACTTTACAGCCGGTGGTCATGAAGATTTACAGCCGAAATTCAGCAAGAACGATTATGGCGCCACCCTCTCTTTCCCCTTGACGGAACAGAGCGGACTCCTTGCTTCCTGGCAACAGCTCGATTCGCGCATTCCCTTGCCGTATTTCCTTGGCACCAGGACTCAGTCGCGGCAGCAGCAGAGTTACTTTATGAAATATGTCGGGGATGTCTCAGCCGATGATCGCCTGGAGCTTAGTTTGAGCAGCACCCCGTACCGCGAGGAGCGCTTTATCAATAACGTCCTGGGGAGCGACTATGTGGTGAAGATGGAGGGGCTGGCCCTGCAGGGGGAGTGGAAACATTTCTTCGCGACCGGCGAAGTGCAAGTCAATTCGGCTTATCGTCGCAGTAAAAATAACCGCAGCGCTCCGCAGTATTTCCGTAGCTGGGCCGCCACCGACAGCAAGGACTGGGGGCGTTTGGTCGGATCTGATTTTAGTGTTGAGGGGGGCTTTGGCACGATCGAGAAGCAGCAGGAGAGTTTCGATCTCAAGGGCCTGCTGCGGTTTGAACCGCTTTCGATCGGTGCTGTCCGTCATGGATTCACTAGTGGTATCGATTTTAATCGTACTCTGGGCAGTTTCGAACGGTTAGGCCCAACATACGTCTATAAGGGGGCGCAGCTTGCTCCGGACATCATTTGCGGTAGCAATGACTTTGATTGTGTTGAGAACGAACAGTTCTTCACGACGCGCACCCTTTATCCTGCCGGCAAGAGCCAGGCTTACATCAATCAGATCGGGCTGCACGGGGAGGATGTCGTTCGTTACCGTCGTCTCGAACTTCGTCCCGGTCTGCGTCTCGATTACAATGACCTGATGGAGCAGGCCAATTTCGCGCCGCGCTTTGTGGCGAGTTATGACCTGTTCGGTCGGGGCGCAACAATACTCCGTGCCGGCGCAAACCGCTATTACGGCACCACGCTGCTCACCGACAAGTTGCGCGAGGCTAAGGCCCCGTTTAGTTCCGAGAGCCGAACTTCGTACCAGAATCGCCCGACCGCCTGGGTCCCGGCCTCAACCACGGGGCCGAGTGTCACGCAATTCACCAAACTGCAGACCCCTTACGCGGATGAACTCTCTGTCGGCCTTGATCAGAACGTGGTCGGCGGAATCTTTCATTTCAACTATCTGTACCGTGAGGGGCGCGACGAGTTTGCCCGTAGCTATTCGCCGCTGCAGCCGGACGGGCTCCGCTATTATACGCTGAACAATCTCGGCCGGAGTCAGCATGAACGCTACAGTCTTGCCTGGCAGCGCCAATGGGCGCGCCACTTCCTGGCATTCAATGCTGCCTGGCAAGAAACGACAACGAACCATGAGAATTACGATACGGTGCTGACAGAGGAGGAGATCGACAGTCGGGTCTGGTACAACAATGAGTTGATCTACAAAAGCGATCTGCCGGCTCGCGTGCAAAACCGGCCGATTATCGTTAATCTGATCTGGGTGGCGGAACTCCCGGCCCGCTTTACCTTTACCAATTTCAGCCGTTATCGCAGTGGTTATAGCAAGATTGTCCCGACCGGCGAGTTTCGTCCCCTCCCTGATGCTGTCAGTCAGGTCGATCCGATGAGCGGTGAAGAGATCCTCGATGCGGTCGCGGTTTACGAAGAGATCAAGCATTCCGGCAAGGTAATTTTCGATTGGAAACTCGCCTGGAGCACCCCGGTTTACCGCCAGCAGTTGCTGAACTTTTCCCTCGAAGTTAACAATGTCTTTAATTCCCGCACCCAAACCGGCGGTTCTACAACCACTTACGAGATGGGCCGCCAGTTCTGGGCCGGAGTTGCCTACGATTTTTAAGTCTTGCCGGTTTTTCGCTAGCGACTTTGCCAGGAGATGCCCGGAACCAGGATCTGTTTCCCCTTGTCGGTCAGCCATAAGCGGTATGCTCCTGGTGGCGACTCCTCTCCGAGGCTGGCGACAAGTTGGTCGTTAACGACGGAGCTCTGCAGACGCCGCGGCAAGGAGAAGGGGTAGAGACCGTTAATTTCTGGATCGACACACCAGAGTTTTTCCCCTTGTACGATACTGTTTTGAAGCAGGCCGGGGAGGGGAATAGTCCCGAGAACCTCCGGCACCTGGACGTTTTTCAAATCGATCACGACCAGTCCCGCTTTATTGACATGAGCAAGCAGGAAATGATCGCTGACTAACAGCGAGGTCACCGGCCCCGGGAGGGTTAAGACCCCAAGACTTTTCGGCCGCCGAAGATCATGCAGGTCGATGAGGAATAACTTTCCCAAAGGGGAAGAGATAAACGTCACCTGATCTTTAACAACAATGTTGACCCCCCCCGCCCATGCCGCATTTTGCAGCCAGGGCATTTGCAGCGATCCCAATTCCTGTGGTGCCTCCGCCACACTGATATCGATCACTCGAAAGAGCCCGTCTGTTTGCATGAGTACAACGACGTTCTCTGTCATGCTTAATCCGCTGAGGTTATTTCCCAGGGGATAGCTTGCAATGAACTCCGGAGTTTGTGGTTGTGAAACATCGATAAAGTGCAGAGAGTCAAATTTGTAGGTTTGGATAGGGACATATGGCTGTTTTTTGCTGGAGGAGGCAATAACTAAAGTTGTCTCCTGCTCAGCAATGATGACCGGAAAGTATGACAAGGGAATTTCTGCAGTAATCCTGGGGGCATGGAGGAGAGAAAGATCGACGCTGATCAGCTTCCCGTTAGTGGCTGGTGACTTGGCGCGAGTCGTCAGCCATAATCGGTGCTGATCGGTGCTCAAGTATTGCTGTTGTAGGCCGGTGATAGGTAGTCGCGCCACGAGGCGGGGCGTGGTTTCTCCCTGGCGGGCATAGATAGAGAGACCGGTCTCGTCGCCAAGTAAGTAATGATTTTGGGTGATTATCGGCATAATGCTAGGGGAGTAGTCAGGGAGGACCGGTGCGGTTGTCAACGCTTGCGCTTTTCTCAGGTCGAGGCGGAGTAATTCGCCGCCATTGTCAGCGACCCAAAGATCGTTGTCAATGAGAAGGACGCCGCGTGTCCGGATCTTTGCCGTAATCGTGTTATCCGCTGCGAACTGTGGTTCGGCAGGCAAAGAAAAGATCTGAGTCCCGTTTTTCCCTAAAGCGACGGCAAGTTGATCTTCACTGTAGCTGATACCGAAGGGAGTGGCATTTAAGGGGATGCTGCTCAACAGGCGCGGCGCGGTCGGTCGGCTCAGGTCGAGCGCATAAAGGCGGTTTTCCTGTGCAGTTTTCGTGGCCCAATAAAGGGTCTCTCCCTTCCGGGTCATAACGGTATTAAATCCCCCCGGTACCGGCAGCATCGCCAAGCGTCGCGGCTGCTCGGGCAGGCTGATGTCGTAAATCCACCCAGCGCTGGCGGTGGCGATGATCAGGTGTTTGCCGTCGCTTAAAAGCTTGTAGCCATCAGGGAGACCCGGTATCGCCCCGAGGTGGCGGGGATGGCGGGGATCCTCGAGATCAACGATCTGCACCCCTGATTTGCCCGTGGCAACGTAGGCGATCCTGCCGCTGCTGGCGATACTGAGGGCCGGTGCGACCGAGTCGAGCGAAGACAGGAGTTGAGGGTTGGCAGCGTCACGAATATCGATGACTTGCAGCCCACCCCTTCCCGCCGCCAGGAGTGCTTCATCCTGGCGCAGGGCGACCTCCATCCCCTGCCCACCGCTGTCGAGAACACCACTGATAAACGGGACGGGCGATTGCAACCCCTGGACAATCAGAAAACCTTTTGTGCCGTTGGCGACATAAAGGCGGTCATTGTGGCGGACCATGTGATTGGGATGCCCAAAGGTTTCAAGGGTGGCGGTGGTGGCAGAGCGGGCAGTGAGTTCCGGGACGAGCCAGAGACGGGTTGCCGGGGAGAAGCCGCTACCGTGCAGGGTGAGTTCATCTCCCGCCATCGGGAGATTTTCCGGCGCGGTGCTGCTGACAAAGAGCAGCACCGACGACGACCAGGAAGGCGCCGTCACCAGCAGTGTAAGTGCGCCCAAAGCACTAAGTGTAATCAGTCCGGTGAGTAGAAGTGATTTTTTCCTGACCATAATTCCCCCTCCCTGCTGCGCTGTCAGCAGAGCACGACAGTTTTTCCTGTTAATCTCCCCGTTTTGCCGTCGAAGAGCGTCGTCCATTTCCCCTCCGGCTCCCTTTACTCCTCCGGAATCAGGACAAAACCCATCTGCCTTCCGGTCTGGCCATTGTCGCGCCGGTAGGAAAAGAAGAGTTCGCGGTGACAACAGGTGTCTTCCTCGACGATATCGATCTGTGCCTCAGGCAACCCGGCCGCAGCCAACTGCAATTCACAGGAGCGCCGCAGATCAAGGTGCCACTTGCCAAGTTCGGTCTCCTTGGCGATCTGGCTCCAGTTGTTAGTGCCGCTGCGAAAGGCGTCGCGCACCGGCCGATCGACCTCGTAGCGATGCGCGCCGATTCCGGGGCCGATAGCGGCTTTGAGATCGGCGGGGTTGACGCCAAAGTCATTGACCAGGCAGGCGATTGTCTTGGGGAGGATACCGTTGGCGGCGCCGCGCCAGCCGACATGAACGACGGCGGCAACACGCCGGGCGGGATCAAAAAGGAGGACCGGATAGCAATCGGCGACCAGAATGCCGAGCATGATACCGGGTTGATTGGTGACGATTGCGTCACATTCAACACTCTGAAAGTGGGACAGATCATGATTTGGTTCGTTAATCACCAGAATATTATTACCGTGGCTCTGTTGCACGGTTAAAAGCATGTGCGGCTGCAGGTCAAAGGCGCGCACCACGGTGGAACGATTCCCTTCAACATTGGCGCGATGGTCTTCGGTGTTGAGGCCGAGATTCAGGGAGTTGTAAGGCGCGCGGCTCACTCCGCCGTTGCGGGTGGTGAAGCCGGCTTGAATCTTTTTGCTGTCAGCCCATGCCGGCTGCAAATAGCTGATCTTCCCCTGCCGGGTAATCTTCATGGAGTTCTCCTGAAAACGGTTCGCGCGCTTAAGCGGCGTCGTACCGGTATTTCTGGTGCAGATAGGTCAAAATAACCTGGAGATCATCCGGCAAAGGACATTCAAATTCCATGTAATTGCCGCTGATCGGATGGGTGAAACCGAGAATTTTCGCGTGCAGAGCCTGGCGGCCGAGGGCCAGTAACAGGGTGCGCAACGCCACATCCTTCAGCTCTTTAATCCGGCTGCTCTTGCCGTAAAGGGGGTCGCCGACCAGGGGAAAGTTCATCTCGGCAAAGTGAACGCGGATTTGATGCGTGCGGCCGGTTTCGAGATTCAATTCGACCAGGGTCAAACGGTCATCAGGAAAGCGCTGGAGAACCTGCCAGTGAGTCACGGCGCGCCGGCCGTTGCGACACTTGCCGCTCATCTTTTTGCGTTCCAGGGGGTGTCGACCGATGGGACAATCGACCTTGCCAACGTCCCGGGGTAAAAGACCGTGCACCAAAGCAACATAACGGCGGGTGATCGAGTGGACCTGGAACTGTTCGGCGAGGCGCAGATGGCTCTGGTCATCTTTGGTCGCCATCATTACTCCCGAGGTGTCCTTGTCGAGGCGATGAACGATGCCGGGTCGGAGTTCGCCGCCGATGCCGGCGAGATCGTGACAGTGATGGAGGAGGGCATTGACCAGGGTCCCCTCGCTGTGTCCCGGCGCCGGATGGACCACCAGTCCGGCTGGTTTGTTGATGACGATCAGGTGCGCGTCTTCGTAAAGAACCTGCAGCGATATTTCCTGCGCTACGACTTCCGTCGCGCGGACGGCAGGGAAGGTGACACAGATCGTTTCCCCCCCCTTCAGCTTTTCTCCGACTTTGGCGGGGTGGTTGTCGACGAGAATCTGCTCCTGCTCGATCAAGCGTTTTAGCTGCGAGCGCGTCAGTTCCGGCAACTGTTCCGTGAGGAACAGATCCAGCCGCGTCGCGGGCAGACCGTAGGCGACCAGGAAGGTTTGGGGGATGGAAAGATTTTCTACCAGATCGAGCTCTCGATCTTGCCGGCCTGCTTGATCATGACATCGACAATCGCGCGATCAAAAAGGTGGTCACGATCGGGAAGATCCGGTGAGACCCGTCCGTAAAAGTGCTCGCGCCCTTCTTGCAATTCGTCAACAAGGGTCTCGAAGATATTGTCATTCTTGATCCCTTCCCTGACTTTTTCCTGATTATACAGCGCGACGTCCGAAATAATCGCGCGCGCCAGGCGAAAGGCAAGATCGGGATTGTCTACCAGTTTAGCCATGAAACCTCCCTCGCGGACCGTCAGTCCGGGGCGATGTCAGGGGAAGATTTTCCCCTGCGGCAAAATACACGGGGAAGATTAGCGAAAATCTTGCTCCCTGTCAATTCTCGCCCGGTGGGCGAACGGGCGGTTAACCGGCAAGAATTTCGAACTGTTCCTGATGAAAGCCGGGTCGGGCGGTGATCTGAATCTTCTTGTTGAAGCGTTCTTCCAACTCTTCAATCCCCCCCCGCTCTTCATCGCAAAGGAGGGCGGCGACATCGGGGTGCACCAGCAAGGTTATTTTGTCGCCGGGGAGAGTGCTGATACTCCTCTGCAGTTCTCGGAACATTTCGTAGGCCATGGTCGTGCGGCTTTTTATCGACCCCTTCCCCTCACAGTAAGGGCAGGGCTCACAAAGGAGGCGACCGATGCTTTCGCGTACCCGTTTCCGGGTCATCTCGACCAGGCCGAGCTCGGAAATCTTGAGGATATTGGTCCGGGCTTTATCATTCTTGAGGACTTCCTCCAGAGCGGAGTGGACCTTTTCGCGGTGTGCTTCTTTTTCCATATCGATGAAGTCGATGATGATCAAACCGCCGATATTACGCAGACGGAGTTGAAAGGCGACCTCGCGCAGAGCTTCGAGATTGGTCTTGAGGATGGTGTCTTCAAGATTGTGTTTGCCGACAAACCGGCCGGTATTGACATCGACAGCGGTGAGGGCTTCGGTCTGTTCGATGATAATGTAGCCGCCGCACTTGAGCCAGACCTTGCGGCCGATCGCCCGGGCGATCTCCACTTCCAGACCAAAAGCATCGAAGATCGGTTCGTCGGTGTCGTGCAGTTCGATGACGTACTTCAGTTTTGGCATAAAGGTGTCGATAAAGCGGGTGATCTTGTCGTACTCTTCCTGCTTGTCGACGACAATCCGGTCGATCTCTTCGGTGAGAATGTCGCGCAGGACTTTGCTGGTGACGTCGAGGTCGGAATGGATCAGCGCCGGTGCTTTTTTCCCTTCCTTGCGTTGAACAATCCCTTCCCACAGGCCGATAAGAAACTCCATGTCGGCGAGGAGGTCGTATTCACTCTTCCCCTCTGCGGCGGTGCGGACGATGAAGCCGGAGCCGGGCGGCCGGATCGATTCGACGATGGCGCGGAGTCGCTCTTTTTCCTCTTCATTTTCGATGCGGCGCGAGATGCCGATATGATCGACGGTCGGCATATAAACGAGGTGACGCCCCGGCAGGGAGATGTGGGCAGTAATGCGCGCTCCTTTGGTGCCGAGGGGTTCTTTGGCAATCTG
>DIKR01000032.1:6517-20381 GCA_002424625.1 Desulfuromonadaceae bacterium UBA5613 | reverse complement strand
AACTGGGCAACCGCGTCCATTTCGTCGAGGACATCGGCCACGTAAAGGAAGGCGGCCTTGTCGAGACCGATATCGACGAAGGCTGCCTGCATCCCCGGCAGGACGCGAATGACCCGCCCTTGATAGATGTTCCCCACCAGACCCCGTTCACGACTGCGCTCAATATAGAGTTCGGCAATGTGGCCGTTCTCGAGGAGGGCGACCCGGGTTTCATGGGAGGTGGTATTGATGACCAGTTCTTTGGCCATAAACAGACCTCATTTCTTGATTCTGAAGCGTTAACGATACATGCGAAAATCTATTGCGAAATTTAAATCGGAATTAAAAAGTCACTCAGCCGGGATCGTCAGATCGCGCAGCGTCACGTCGAGCTTGCGGACGCCCAGCAAACGCATCTCTTCGCTGCTGATGCCGAGGAGATGGGCGGCGAGGATCATCGGGCTCCCCTTGACCAGATACAGATGCAGGGTGGAACCGTCAAAGACAACGTTTGTGGTGTTGCGCCGCAGTTCCACGCTCTGTACCCCTTTTTGCCCTTTGTCGCGCTGGCCGGTCACGGTCTCGGCGGCGAGAAAGGCGGCGATGCGCTCGTTCAGACCGGCAGCAAGGGGGGCGGGGACAATGATGCCATAATGGGTCGCCATAATACAGACCGCCGGCGGCGGACTTTTCACCGGAATCTCCGTCGCCGTCAGGATCTTTATCCCCTGCGGCAGGGCGCAGTTAAGGGCGGTCAGCAGCGTTGCCGGATCGTGCGGCGCGAGGAGTTCGAGATCAATAATCTCGGCGTCACTCTCGATCCCGGTCGGCAGGGCGTCGGGGAAAGAGATGCGCGGCAAGGGATGAAAACCGCCGCTGTAACGGATCGGCAGTTTCGTTCTGCGCACTGCCCGGTGCATGGCGGTCATGAATTCAAGATGGCTGGAGAAGCGCGCCTTGCCGGCTTTCTGCACGCAAAGGCGGATGCGGTGGCGTTCTTCAACCGCAGGTTCGCCCGGGGTTGGCTGAACCGCTGCGCCATTGCCGTCGTGGTACAGGCGCATCCGTAATTCCTGATGATCACAGATGCCGCAGGCGGAGCAGGCGCCGCCGCGACAGTCGGGGGTATAAAGTTCAGCGCGGGAGCGCTGCCACTCAAGCAGGAGAAAGGACTTGCTCACGCCGCAATCGATATGCTCCCAGGGGAGAATCTCGTCTTTGCGGCGCTCGCGCAGATACCAGGTCGGATCGATACCGCAATCGCTGAAGGCTTGCTGCCAAAGGGGGAAACGGAAGTGCTCGCGCCAGCCGTCAAAGTGGCAGCCGAGATCGACGGCCCGTTCCAGCACCTGACCGAGGCGGCGGTCGCCGCGGGCAAAGACCCCTTCCAAAAAGGAGAGATCGGGCTCGTGCCATTTGAAGCGCAGCTTCTTGGCAGCCAGGCCATTACGGAGCAGACTCTGCCGGCGCCGGGTCTCGGCAACATCGATCTGCGCTTCCCACTGAAACGGGGTGTGGGCTTTCGGCACATAGGTCGAGACCGCGACATTGACATCGGCGCCGCCGCTCCCTTTGCCGCTCTTTTTTACTTTCCCCGCCAGTTCGATGAGGGCGTCGAGATCTTCATCCGTCTCGGTCGGCAGGCCGGTCATAAAGTAAAGCTTGATCAGCCGCCAACCAAGGGCAAAGGCGGTGCTGGTAGCGGCAAGGAGATCTTCTTCGCTGATCCCCTTGTTGATGACATTGCGCAGCCGTTCGCTTCCCGCTTCCGGGGCGAGGGTAAAGCCGGTCTTGCGCACCTTCTTGATCTCTTCCATCAACTCCGGGGTTAGCGAGCCGACACGCAGGCTGGGTAGGGAGACGGCAATGCGGTCTTCGCTATGCTGCGCCATGAGATTTTTCAGCAGGGGTTCGATGCAGCCGTAGTCGCCGGTGGAGAGGGAGAGGAGGGAGATCTCTTCGTAGCCGGTGGCGGCGAGAGAATCGGCAACGATCGCTTCGATCCGCTGTGGCGAGCGCTCCCGCACCGGGCGGTAGAGGTAGCCGGCCTGACAGAAACGGCAGCCGCGGGTACAGCCGCGGGCAATCTCGACCGCGACGCGGTCATGGACGGTCTGCATCAGCGGCACCAGCGGCTTGGTCGGAAAGCGGGCGCGATCGAGGTCGGTGAGGAAGCGGCGCCTTACCTGGGCCGGTTGGCCGGGGAGGGGCTGCAGCGTGGCGATGGTGTGGTCGGGGTGATAAGTGACGCGATAGAAAGCCGGGACGTAGATCCCCTCGATGCGGCTCAACTCTTCCAGGGTGCGAAGGCGGTTCCAGCCTTCCTGCTTGCTTTGACGCAAACAGGCTGCGACGTCGAGGATCGCTTCTTCGCCGTCACCGATCAAGGCGCAGTCGAAAAAGTCGGCGAGCGGCTCGGGATTGTAGGCACAGGGTCCGCCGACGATGATCAGCGGATGCTGCTCGTCGCGGGCTTCGCGTCGCCGCGGAATCCCGGCGAGGTCGAGCATGTTGAGCAGGTTGCTGTATGACAGTTCGTACTGCAGGGTAAAGCCGATGGCGTCAAAATCAGCGAGGGGCCGCTCAGTTTCGAGGGAGACGAGAGGGAGATGGTGCTCGCGCAGCAGAATTTCCAGGTCGGGCCACGGCGCGTAGACGCGCTCGGCAGCGCACCAGTCGAGGTCGTTGAGGATATGATAAAGGATCGCCAGGCCGAGATGGCTCATGCCGACTTCGTAGACATCGGGAAAGGCCAGGGCAATCCGGGTCTCGATGCGGGTGTCCTCTTCTTTGATAATGCTGCCGGCCTCGCCGCCGAGATAGCGGGTGGGACGATTGATCAGGGGCAGAAGTTCTTGGTATTGCATTGCGCTCATTTCTTGGCTTGATTCAAAGTTAAGGGACGAATCTTAGCATGAAAGAGGGAGAATTTGCTAGCAGAAAGGGGGATAGCAGCGGGTCGGTTTGGTCGTTCGGCCTGATTGTCGATGATAATCCGCAATTCAGAAAACATGCAGATATATAGATGATTGACTTTGGGGTGAGGTGTCATCTATCATATGAAACATTCAAAGAAGGAGTCGTAACATGGAATGGTTAATCTTGCCCGGAATTGTTTTTGTCTGGTTTGCTCTTAACCGTTGGATTCTCCCGCGGATGGGAATCCAGACTTGAATGTCAGACAGCTGTCAGCTTCCGCGTGACGGAAGCAAAAAAAAAGATCAGGAAAAACCGTAATTTCTCAGGAAAAATAGTTGCAGAAAGTTGACAGGGTCGCTCTTGAAGGAGTGACCCTGTTTTTTTGTAAGTGCCGCCGCAGTACATTGCTTACCCGGTGGCCTTAACGCTGTACGGCTTTACCGGCATATTCGGCAATCGTACTGCCGATGCTTAAGGAAGCGGTGGCGGCCGGCGACGGGGCGTTGAGGACGTGAATCATCCCCTCAGCATTGACGATATGGAAATCGTCGAGGAGTTTTCCTTCTCTGTCGACCGCCTGGGCGCGCACGCCGGCGCCGCCGCGCACCACATCGCTCTTTTTCAGTTCGGGAAGGAGTCGCTGCAAATCGCGGACAAAGCGGGTTTTACTGAAGGAGCGGTGATACTCCATGGCGCCGACCCGCCAGAAGCGGCGGGCAAGGTGGTGAAATCCTCGATAGGTCAGGGTCTCAAAGAGGTCGGGGAGGGAGATGGAGAAGCGGCCATAGCCTTCGCGGCGCAGGGCCAAAACCGCATTCGGCCCGGCTTCGACGCCGCCGTGGATCATCCGGGTAAAGTGGACGCCGAGGAAGGGGAAGGCGGGATCAGGGACCGGATAGACGAGATTGCGCACCAGGTTCTGGCGTTGCGGCGCTACCAGATAATATTCGCCGCGAAAGGGGATGATCTGCACCCCGGGTTCGACGCCGCAGGCGCGGGCGAGGCGGTCGCTGTGCAGGCCAGCGCAGTTGATCAAGGTTCGACAGGCGAAGTCCCCCTGGCTGGTGGTGAGACGAAAGTCCTGCCCCTGACGTTCAACGCCAGTGACCCGGCAGCTGGTACGAACCATTCCGCCGCTTTCGCGCACGACCTGCGCATAAGCGTTGGTGACCTCGACATAATCGACAATGCCGGTCTGGGGGACATAAAGGCCGGCGATGCCGGCAACATGCGGTTCATGTTCCTTTACCCCCGTCGCATCGAGACGTTCCAGTCCGGCGAGGCCGTTGGCGATGCCGCGGCGTTCGAGCTCGTCGAGGGCGGGAAGTTCCGACTCGCGAGTGGCGACGACGATCTTGCCGCAGCGCTCCACCGCAATCTTCCGCTCGGCACAGAAAGCGTAAAGGGCTTCACGCCCGGCGGCACAGTTTTGCGCCTTCAGGGAGCCGGGGCGGTAGTAAAGACCGGAATGGATGACGCCGCTGTTGTGGCCGGTCTGGTGGGCGGCGAGGCGGTCTTCCTTTTCAAGGATGGCGAGCTTGAGGCCGGGATAGGCCCGGGCCAGCGCCAGCGCTGTCGCCGTGCCGACGATGCCGCCGCCGACGACGATGAGATCAAAGGTTGTTGGCGTCATGCGGGAACTCCTGTATCCCGGCATGGTTTACGTAGGGGCGCGCGCCCTTGCCCATCTTGGGCGCGGCAAGCAGCGCCCCTACTCCATGCCATGCTCAAAGTTGAAGGGGAGGGTGTCCGGCAGCTCTTCGCCGCGCTTCAGCGCCTCCATGACCCGCTTGCCGCGGGGCGAGAAGGGGCCGAGGTGGGACAGGTCAACGACGAGACGGTCGAGGCCGAGGCGATCGATTTCGCTGAGGCGGCCGAGCAGGGAAAAATCGGTCTCCGGCCGCAGGGTCATCAGGCCGTCACGGTGCTGGACGCGGTAGCCTTCGTCGCGATCCGAGGTCACCGGCGTATCCGCCTTGAGGTTGCGTAGAGTGATGCGGGAAGTGAGGAGGGGGATATTGGCATAAACGACCAGGCTCGCGGCGATGCCGACGTCGCGACGTTGCAGCGCCGCCAGATTCTCGCGGTCATCCTCGATATAAAGAGTCGTCTCCTTGACCCCCAGCTCCTTCCAGGCCAGGCGCGCCTGGCTGTTGAGGGAAAAGAGGCGGGTGCCGGTGATCAGGGTCAATCCCTCGATCCCCTTGAAGAGGGGGAAGTGACCGAGATTGTTGAGGCGAAAATGTTTGTAGCCGCGCTCGACAAGGATGCGGATCAGCGTCCGCAGCTCCGCCCAAGCCGGATCGAGGAGGATAAAGGGGAGATCCCAGATGATCTTCTCTTCGCGCCCGCCACTGCGCTTGCTGCCGGCGATCCCCTGGACATTGCTGCCGGTGAGGGGGACGATGATCCGCGCGATCGACGGGTCGCTGAGGACATGCTGGTCGCGGCCGTCGCCAAGGACGAGATCAAAGGCGCGTTTGCGGGCAGGCGGCAGCGGCCCGGCCGGAAGGAGAGCGGCAGTGGCGGCAGCAAGCCGCTCGCGGCGTTGGTTGCGGCGGAAGTCGGCCAGGGTCCGGCCCAGCTCGGCGTAAAAGTCGCGGCGAATCTCCTTGAGGCGACTCGGCGGCACAACCACCGCCGGTAATGCTTCGGCGCTGAGGGTGCCGAGATTCAACGCCCCTTCGCTGCCGGCAAAGACCTTGCGCAGGATGTTGCTATCGAGGCCCTGGCTCTCGGCAGGATAGGTGGTGATGTCGTAGCTGCGTTGCAGAGTTGCCCCATCGGCCTCAGCGGACAGATGCAGCTGCGCCGCGTCCATGGTCACGGTGAGATTGACGATTGCCGGGCGCGCGCCGTGGCCGTCGAGGCGCCGTTTGCAGGCGGCTTCGCTGAGAGTGAAGGCCTGTTCGGATGAGACTTTGTAGACGCTGTCACCAGGCCGGAAAGGGCCGGGAAAGGGGGTGGGGACGGTGACGACCTTGCCGGCGACAACCAGCTTGACGCTGTTCTTGCCTTCGCGCAACTCCTTGATGGTAAAGGCGAGTCCGGCCTTGTCGCTCTTTGGCTGGATGCGCAGGCGGTCGCCGAGATGGATGCGGTCGCGGCTCTTGAAGGTGATGGCGCCGTCGCGAAAGGTCGTTACTTCGCCGAGAAAGCGGCCGGTGGCGCCGGCGGTGTGCGGCGAAACGATATCGCTCGGCGTGCTGCTGGTGAGGAAACCCTTGGTCGGCGGTCGGCCAAAGGAGAGCTTGAGCTTCTCCTTAGCGGTGGCAATCACCTGCGGGCGTTCTTTCTCCTTGGCATCAAGGACGGCGCGATAAGCGCCAACGACATTCGCGACATATTCGGCGCTCTTCATCCGCCCTTCGATCTTCAGGCTGCAGATCCCTGCTTGCGCCAGTTCGGGGAGAAGGTCGATGGCGGAGAGGTCGTTGGGGGAGAAGTAGTAGCCGTCCTCCTTCTGACCGTAACGGTAGCGGCGCCGGCAGGGCTGGGCACAGCGGCCACGGTTACCGCTCTTGCCGCCGAGCCAGGACGAAAAGTAGCACTGCCCGGAGAAGCAGAAGCAGAGGGCGCCATGGACAAAGTGTTCGAGTTCGATGGTAGTGGCGCGGCGGATGGTGGTGATTTCCGGCAGAGTCAATTCGCGGGCGAGGACTGCGCGGGTAAAACCGAGCTGTTCCAGCATCTTCACCCCGGAGATATTGTGCACGGTCAGCTGCGTCGAGGCGTGGAGTTCGAGGTTGGGGAAGTGTTCCCGAGCCAGCCGCCAGATCGCGAGATCCTGGATGATGATGCCATCGACGCGCAGGGCATCGAGATCAGCCAAGGTCTCGACCAGGCGGGGGAGTTCCTCCTCCTTCACCAAGGTGTTGAGGGCAACGTAGATGCGGCGGTCATGGGCGTGTGCCCAGCTCAGCATCCGCTCCAGCTCAGTCAGGGTGATATTCTTGGCCTTGGCGCGGGCAGAGAATTCCTTGAGGCCAAGATAGACGGCATCGGCGCCATTCTCCATGGCAGCAAAGAAGGCTTCAAGGCTGCCGGTCGGGGCGAGGAGCTCGGGACGTTGGGGGGTCGGTCGATTCATGGGCGGGAAGATAGCACGCAGTGCGGAATGGAGGCAACAGGAGGGTGCTCGCAACGATTCCGGTCAAATTTGCCCTAGACATTCATCATGAAAAAATATCGTCTGCATATGTTGAAATATCATCACATCACGGACATGACGTAGGATAATATAGCGTCTAATTTAAGTGGAGTGGCTGCTATGTCCGCAAACATAGAAATATTCCCCCGAGATGCTCATAATCAAACCCTGGTCGCCAATGTTCACCCCCCGGAGTGGGTCAATCCGACCCCGTCCGGACGTTACAATCTGGTCGTTATCGGCGGCGGCACTGCCGGATTGATCTGTGCTGCCGGCGCGGCCGGATTAGGGGCGAAAGTTGCCCTCATCGAGCGCCACCTGCTCGGGGGTGACTGTCTCAATGTCGGCTGCGTCCCCTCTAAAGGGTTGATCCGCGCGTCGCGGGCGTTCTTTGACGCCAGGAACGGCGCTGACTTCGGCGTGCTCGGCGGCGCCGGGCTCCAGTTCGACTTCGCCACAGCGATGGAGCGGATGCGTCGTCTGCGCGCCGAGGTCAGCTATCACGATTCCGCCAAACGCTTTCGTGATGAACTCGGGGTGGATGTCTTTCTCGGCCAGGGGAGTTTCGTCAGCCGGGATTGCGTCGAGGTCGCCGGACAAAAACTCTTTTTTAAAAAAGCCGCCATCTGCACCGGGGCCAGGGCTGCCGCTCCGCCCATCCCTGGCCTGGCTGAGACCGGCTATCTCAGCAACGAAACGGTCTTCTCTCTGACCGAGTTGCCACCTCGTCTGGCGGTGATCGGCGCCGGCCCGATCGGTTGCGAACTGGCGCAATCCTTTGCCCGCTTCGGCAGTCAAGTCACCCTGATCGAGCTCGGGCCTCATATCCTCGGGCGTGAAGACCGTGATGCCGCCGGGATCCTTCATGCCGCCTTGGTCCGTGAGGGGATCGATCTTCAGCTCGGGGTCAAGATCCTCGGCGTGGAAAAGCGCGGGAGTGAGAAGATCCTGCGCATGGAACGCAACGGCGTCATAATTGTGGTGGCGGTGGACGAGATTCTTGTTGGTGTCGGCCGGGCTCCGAACCTTGAAGGGCTCGAACTGGAACAGGGCGGAATTCTTTACGATCAGGCCGGAGTCAAGGTCAGTGACACTTTGCAAACCTCGAACCCTGATGTCTATGCCGCCGGCGATATCTGTTCGCCCTACAAATTCACCCATACCGCCGATGCTCTGGCCCGCATCCTCATTGCCAATGCCCTCTTCATGGGACGGCAGAAGACTTCGGCGCTGACCATCCCCTGGTGCACCTACACCGACCCGGAGATCGCTCATGTCGGGATGTATGAAAAGGATGTCAGGGACAAAGGGATGGAAGTGACCACCCTGACCGTTCCGCTTGCCGATATCGACCGCGCCGTCCTTGATGGCGAAATAGAAGGCTTTGCCCGCGTCCATCTGCGCAAAGGGACGGACAAGATCCTTGGCGCCACCATTGTCGCCCGCCACGCCGGAGAGATGATCAACGAATTTTCTCTGGCCATCACCAGTGGCCTCGGTCTTGCCGCCATCGGCAATACCATCCACCCTTACCCGACTCAGGCCGAGGTGATCAAACGCCTCGCCGACGCCCACAACCGGACGCGGCTGACCCCTTTCGTGAAGAACTTGTTTTCGAGATGGCTCAAGTGGCAGAGAAGGTAAACATGAATATTAAAAAGATTGCCCTGGCTCTTTTTGCCTTTTTTGCTGTCGCCCTCTTCTTTTCCTTCGACTTACAGCGTTTTCTGACCCTGGCGGTCCTCAAGGCGAATCGGCAGGCGCTGCTTGATTACTATGCCGCCCACCAGCTGGTCATGGTCGCCAGTTTCATGACGATCTATATTCTCACAACGGCCCTCTCCCTGCCAGGAGCCGCCATCCTCTCCCTGACGGCCGGGGCGATCTTCGGTTCGATCATGGGGACGGTCTACGCCAACATTGCCGCCACCATCGGCGCCACTCTTGCGTTTCTCATCACCCGCTATCTGCTGCGTGACGCGGTCCTCAACAAATTTGGCAATAAACTGGAGGGGATGAATCGTGAACTCGAAAGCCGGGGATTCAGCTACCTCCTCTTTTTGCGGCTGGTGCCGGTCTTCCCTTTTTTTCTGATCAACCTCGCCGCCGGCCTGACCCATCTGCCGCTGCGTACTTTTTTCCTCGCCACCATGATCGGCATCATCCCCGCCGGCTTTGTCTACGTCAATGCCGGCGCGAGCCTGGCGACCATCGACTCCCTGTCCGGGATTGCCTCCCCCCGGGTCCTCGGTTCCTTTGCGCTGCTGGGACTCTTTGCCTTGATCCCGGTGTTGTATAACAAGTTCAAACGTAACTGAGATTGACAAGCAAGAAAAAAGGAGAGAAAGTTAAAGACATGATCCCTTTATTTAAAGATCGTTTATCTGCAGTCAATCCGGAATTTGAAACTTTCACCAGCTTGCAGACCCTTCAGGTCAACCTCGGCAACCTCTGCAATCTGCACTGTCATCACTGCCATGTGAATGCCTCCCGTCGTGGGACCGAAGTCATGGGGATCGAAGTCATCGAGCAGATTGCGACTTTCCTTTCCCGACACCCCCAACTCACCCTTGATATCACCGGCGGCTGTCCGGAGATGAATCCGAACTTCCGCTATCTCATTGAAAGGACAGAAGGTCTGGCACCGCACCGGCTGCTGCGTAGCAATCTGGCGGTAATGGCTGAGCCGGAATGGGAGTGGTTGCCGGAGTATTGTCGTCAGCATGAACTGACGATCATCGGCTCTCTCCCCTGCTATCTCGAAGAGAACGTCGACGGGCAGCGGGGTCAGGGGGTTTATCAGAAGAGTATTCAGGTCTTGAAGCAACTGAACGCCCTCGGCTACGGTTGTGACCTGGAGCTGAATCTCGTCTACAATCCCGGGGGAGAATTTATCCCCGGCCGGCAGCACGACCTGGAAGCAGCCTACAAGGATGAGCTGCGGGTCCGGCACGGAATCACCTTCAACCACCTTTTCACGATCACCAACGCGCCGATCGGCCGTTTTCGTGAACATCTCGAAGCCACCGACACTTATACGAAATATCTGCAACTGCTCGCCGGTCGTTTCAATCCTGACGCTGCGGAAAATATCATGTGCCGCAGCTTGATCAGTGTCGATTGGCAAGGAAAACTCTATAATTGTGATTTCAATCAGGCTCTGGGCATGGCCATCACCGCCGCTGACGGCTCGGAGATCTATCTTTCAGAACTGGATAACAGCAGCATCAGCGGCAAGAAAATTTACCTTTCCGAGCATTGTTATTGCTGCACTGCCGGCGAAGGCTCGAGTTGTACCGGTGCTTTGCTGCCTTAGCTCTACGGCAATGCCCTGATTTTCACCACAAAAAAGCCCCCGACTGAATAGCCGGGGGCTTTTTTGTGGTGTGTGTAGCGTTGTGAATTAGATCACGCCGTGCGCAACCATAGCGTCGGCGACTTTGATGAAGCCGGCGATGTTGGCGCCGAGGACGTAGTCGCCAGGGGCGCCGTACTCTTCCGAGGTGCGATAGCAAAGTTTGTGAATGTTGACCATGATCTTTTCCAGCTTGGCTTCGGTCTCTTCGAAGGACCAGGAATCGCGCTGGGCATTCTGCTGCATTTCCAGGGCCGAGGTGGCGACGCCACCGGCGTTGGCTGCTTTGCCGGGACCGTAAGCGATCTTGGCGTCGAGGAAGACTTTGACCCCTTCCGGAGTTGTCGGCATGTTCGCCCCTTCGCCAACGGCAATACAGCCATTCTTGACCAGGGTGAGAGCATCCTTGCCGTTGATTTCGTTCTGGGTGGCTGAAGGCATGGCGACCTGGCAGGGGATATCCCAGATGTTGCCGTTTTTGATGTACTTGGCATCTTTGTGGTAGGTCAGATAGTCCTCGATGCGGCGACGCTCGACTTCTTTGAGCTGTTTGATCAGGTTGACGTCGAGGCCTTTTTCATGAACGATGACGCCGTTGGAGTCGGAGCAGGCGATACATTTGCCGCCGAGCTGATGGATCTTCTCGATGGTGTAGATGGCGACGTTGCCGGAACCGGAGACCAGACAGGTCTTGCCGCCGAAGGAGTCTTTACGCACTTTGAGGGCTTCATTGATGAAGAAGGTGGCACCGTAGCCGGTCGCCTCGGTGCGGGCGAGGGAGCCGCCCCACTTGAGACCTTTGCCGGTGAGGACGCCGGCTTCCCAGCGGTTGGTGATGCGCTTGTACTGGCCGAACATGTAACCGATCTCGCGGCCGCCAACGCCGATGTCGCCAGCCGGGACGTCGGTGTGCTCGCCGATGTGACGGTACAGTTCAGTCATGAAGCTTTGGCAGAAGCGCATCACTTCAGCGTCCGACTTGCCCTTAGGATCGAAGTCCGAGCCGCCCTTGCCGCCGCCGATCGGCATGCCGGTCAAAGAGTTTTTGAAGATCTGTTCGAAGCCGAGGAACTTGATGATGCCGAGATAGACCGAGGGGTGGAAGCGCAGGCCGCCTTTGTAAGGGCCGAGGGCGCTGTTGAACTCGACGCGGAAGCCGCGATTGATCTGAATATTCCCTTTGTCATCCGTCCAGGGAACCCGAAAGATGATCTGGCGTTCCGGCTCACAAAGGCGATTAATGAGTTTGCTTTCGAGGTACTCCGGATGTTTGACCACGACTGGTCCCAGAGAGTCGAGAACTTCGCGAACTGCCTGATGAAATTCGCTCTCGCCGGGATTACGGTTAATAACTTCCTGGTAGATAGTTTCAAGTCTGCTGTCGAGATGCATGCGGGGCTCCTTTTTTTTGAGCGGAGGATTAAGCCCTTAAGCCTGTAAAATAGGCAGAAGGTCAAGATGAGCCCAAATAAAATACAATATGCGTGCCTGAAGTCAAATTTAGTGCAAAAATTATTTTAAACTGCCTGATTATCTGGTGATTATTTAGTCAAATAATTTTCTTGTGATTGTTTTGCTGGCAATATGGCGGGCGGGGGAGGTGGGTCTGTGTAAAAAAAAGCTCAAATGAGTTCGGCCTTGAGTGCTTTAGAGCATATCCAGAGGGTCGATATCTACGCTCAGGGTAAGTCCCGCGGCGACTTTGCGGCGGAGGAGGTCGATCTGCCCGAGGAGGCGGCGGAGGGGGGCCCGCTCCTGGCTCTTGAGCAAGAGTTGAAAACGATGCTTGCCGCGCAGGCGGGCAAGGGGGCAGGGGGCGGGACCGAGCACTTCGAGGTTGCGCTCGCTTCCCCGCAGGGCGGCAGCGAGCTTTTCCGCACCGTCAGCAACGAGGGCGCCGTCGTTGCCACTCATTACCAGATTGATCAAGTACCCGAAGGGGGGGTAACCGAGTTCCTGGCGGAAGGTGATCTCCTGCGCGTAGAAGGTTTGGTAGTCGTGCTGCAGAGCACAGGTGACGGCATAATGTTCCGGTGCGTAGGTTTGAATCAGCACCCGGCCGGGTTGATCGCCGCGTCCGGCCCGTCCGGCTACCTGCGAAAGGAGGGTGAAGGCGCGTTCCGCGGCCCGGAAGTCGGGGAGGTTGAGGGCGAGATCGGCGTTAATGACGCCGACCAGGGTGACGCCGGGGAAGTCATGCCCCTTGGCGATCATCTGCGTGCCGACAAGGATGTCGGTCTGGCGCGCCAGCATGGCGTCGACGATCTGGCGATGCGCCCCCTTGCCGCCGGTGGTGTCGCGATCCATCCGGCCGATGCGCGCTTCCGGAAAGGCGG
This sequence comes from Desulfuromonadaceae bacterium UBA5613, assembly GCA_002424625.1. Classification (GTDB taxonomy): domain Bacteria; phylum Desulfobacterota; class Desulfuromonadia; order Desulfuromonadales; family UBA2197; genus UBA2197. The sequence continues at coordinate 7,642 of DIKR01000032.1, read as the reverse complement.
CTCGGAGCTCCTCTTCAAGACGTTCGGTGCCGGCGCCGACCGCTTCGAGGTTGAGGCTGTTGCAGGTCGGGCAGAGGGAGGGGACGATAATGCTGTAGTCGCAATAGTGGCAAAGGAGTCGGCGGCTGCGGGAATGAAAGGTGAGGGCGATGTCACAGTTCGGGCAGTGAAAGCCGGTGCCGCAATCACGGCACAGGATCGCCGGCGCAAAGCCGCGGCGATTGAGCAGGAGGAGGATCTGCCCCCCTGCTGCCAGCTCAAAGCCGATCGCGTCCTGCAGTGGTGCGGCGATGATCGATGTCCCTTTCGGTTGCTGGCGGAGATCGACGATCTCGACGGTCGGCATCGGCTGGCCGATAGCGCGGCCGGTGAGGGGGAGATAACCGCAAAGACCACTTTGGGCGCGGTGAAAGGTCGTCACCGCCGGGGTGGCGCTGCCGAGGATCACCGTCGCTTGGTCCATCTGGCCGCGTAACAGGGCGAGATCGCGGGCGTTATAGCGAAAACCTTCCCCCTGTTTGTAGCTGGAGTCGTGTTCCTCATCGACAACAATGACGCCTGGGCAGGAGAGGGGCGCAAAGATTGCCGAGCGGGCGCCGATAACGATCTGCGCTTCGCCGCGACTGATCATCCGCCAGGCGTCGAAGCGTTCACCGTCCGAGAGGCCGGAATGAAGGACGGCAATGGCAGTCGATGCTCCGAAACGGGCGCGGAAGCGGGCGGTGAGCTGCGGCGTCAGGGCGATCTCCGGGACGAGGATCAGCGCCTGCTTGCCGAGAGCGAGGGCGTCGGCGATGGCATGGAGGTAGACTTCGGTCTTGCCGCTGCCGGTCACGCCGTGCAGCAAAAAGGGGGAAAAGGCGCTGCTGTGCAGGGCGGAGTGGAGGGCAAGGCGGGCCTGCACCTGTTCAGCATTCAGGATTGGAGCACTATCGACGGGCGCGGGGATATCGAGAAAGGGGTCGCGGCGCCGCACCTGGCGTTCTTCCTCCAGCCAGCCATGATCAAGCAGGCGGCGCAGCACATCGCTGCCGACGGCCATTTCTTTGCGCAGGTCTGTGGCAGAAAGGGGGCCTTTCTGGCGGAGGAGGGTGATAACCGCCAACTGTTGCGCGCCGCGCGGCA
>DIKR01000032.1:0-6427 GCA_002424625.1 Desulfuromonadaceae bacterium UBA5613 | reverse complement strand
GGTAATACTCCGCCGCCCGCAACAGGAAGGGGAGCATCGTCGCCGGAAAGAGGGCGTCGTCATCCGGAGCATCGATCAACGCTTTCAGCCCGCTGCCGTCCCCTTGTGTCACATTGAGGACGCACCCCGCCGCTTGTCGCCGCCCGAGGGGGACGATGACCCGGCTCCCGGCGCGTACCCGTTCGTGCAGATGGAGCGGCACCAGGTAGCTGAGCGGGCGGGGGAGGGGCGCTGCGACGGCAACGCTGGCGATGAGGGGAAGGGTGTCGGTCATAGTTCTTTCAAAAGATAAGGGGCACGGCGTACCGTGCCCCGCAAGTGTCAAAGGCGGNNGGGCGCACACACAGGTGCGCCCCTAACGCGACAATCAATAGCCGAGATAGGTAATCAACCCTTTGATCTCAGCCATCAACACCTCGAAGGCCGGGCCGTCAAGGCTCTGGGCGCCGTCGCAGAGGGCTTTGTCCGGATCGGGATGGANNCGCCCGCAGTTCCGCCATCAGCCGAGTGAACCCGGGGCCGTCGAGGCTCTGGGCGCCGTCGCACAACGCCTTGTCCGGGTCGGGGTGAACTTCGACCATGATGCCGTGCGCGCCGACCACCAGTGCCGCCTTGGCCATCGGCGCGACCAGGGAGCGTTTACCGGTGGCATGGCTGGGATCGACGATAATCGGCAGATGGCTGATACTGCGAATCAGCGGTACGATCGAGACATCGAGGGTGTTGCGGGTCGCTTTTTCAAAGGTGCGGATGCCGCGTTCGCAGAGGATAACCTGCGAATTCCCTTCGGAAAGGAGATATTCAGCCGCAGAAAGGAACTCTTCGATCGTCGCCGCCATACCGCGCTTGAGCAGGACTGGATGGGAGCGGCGGCCGGCTTCCTTGAGGAGATCGAAGTTCTGCATGTTGCGGGCGCCGATCTGCAGGACATCGGCATAACGGCAGACATCATCGAGCTGGTCGATGCGCATGACTTCGGTGATCACTGGCAGTCCAACGGCATCGCCGGCCTGGCGCAGCAGTTTGAGACCATCACGTCCCAGCCCTTGAAAGGAGTGCGGCCCGGTGCGCGGTTTGAAAGCACCGCCACGCAGCATGCCGGCGCCGTGCACTTTGACGAGCTGGGCGGCGGTGAGCATCTGCGCTTCGCTCTCGATGGAGCAGGGACCGGCAATCACCACCGGCGGACAGCCGTCGCCGAAGCGGACACCCTTGACGTCGACGATGGTGCTCTTGGGGTGGAAGTCGCGGGACACGAGTTTATAGGGTTTGCTGACGTGGATGACTTCGCGTACGCCCGGGAGTTCGAGAATGGCCGAATCGTCAACGTAGCCCTGGTTGCCGAGGACGCCGATGGCGGTCCGTTGGCTGCCGGGGATGGAGACCGGCTGCAACTTCATCGCTTCGACGGCGCGATGCACGGCGTCGATTTGCACGTCCGTGGCACTGTGGTGCATAACGATCAGCATAAAGATGACGTCTCTCTTCCTGTTCCTTCGATCCGCGGACGGATCGTTTTGTCTGGCAAGGGAGACAGATTAAACAGAGTGAGCGGAAAATTCAATCCTTTTCCGTCCTCTGCCGCCGAGCCTGACGCTGCCGCCATGCCCGCCGCAGCATAAAGAAGAGTCCGGGGAGCAACAGTGCCCAGATCAGTCCGATCACAATGGTTTCGCTCGTTGTCATAAAGGCTCCCTGCTGGTTTTTCTGTCACTTTCGCATGCTCTGGACTCAGGTGCCTTGAGCCAGGTCAAGTCGTCCCGTGGTGGTTTGACATCACCGCGTCATTCCGCTAATCTGTGCGAAAATTTACCCGAAAATAAGGAGTATAGAAGATGAAAGCCAAAGGTATTACCCTTCTCGCCCTGCTCTTGTTCGGCACTCTGACCCTGACAGGCTGTTGTGGTCTCTCTCCTGGACCACGCCGTTGCGGCCCTCCCGGCGAAATGACAGATGGACAAACATCCTGTCAGCAACAGAAAAATTGTGTCAAGGCGGATTGTCATAAGCCGTGCTGCAAAAAGATGCAGGGAGCGGAGACTCCGGCCCAGTAATGTTGACTGCACGAATTTTTTTATGGGAGCGGTCATTCGGCCGCTCCCATTTTTTCCCCCCAGGAGTTTTTTCCCGTTTATGACCCAGCGCGTTGTTCCTAATACCTCCCCGAGTTTTATCCCCGATCCGGAACAGGATCTGAGCTTCCGGCCACAAGCGCTCTTTCCCCGGCCCGAACAACCGCTGGTTCTCGAAATCGGTTGCGGCATCGGTGATTTTATCCTCCCCCTCGCGACCAGTCGTCCCGAAGTCAACTTCCTCGCCATCGACATCTATAATCAGGGATGTCTGAAGACCTGTCGCAAGATCGATGCGGCCGGACTCGATAATGTCCGGGTCATGCGTATCGAAGCGCGCCACCTCATCGCCCGCTATCTCGATCCCTGGTCTTTGGCTGCCATCTATATTAATTGTCCCGATCCCTGGCCGAAGAAGCGCCATCGCGAACGCCGCCTGGTCAATGCTGATTTTCTCGAGGTCGTCCGCTTTGCCCTTAAGCCGGGGGGCGAACTCTTCTTTGCTTCCGATGTTGCTGACTACGCCGAAGAGGTCTCGGCCCTGATTGTCAACGAGTGCGGCTTTACCCGCCTGACTCCGGAGCCGTACTGTACCGAAGTTCAGTCCGATTACCCGATCTCCAAATATATGCGGCGTTTTCTTGAGCTTGGCCAGCCCATTCACTTTGTGCGGCTGCGCCGGAAAAACAATGAAGTTGAACCGCCGCAAGCGCGGCCCAGTGCGGTGCGCGCCGGTTTTCGGGTGCGCCGGGAAACGATCGGCAAATGAGCAACTATCTGACCGCCCTCCTCCCCGGCACCGGCGGCACCCTGAAAGAGACCCCCGGCGATTTTCGTGTCGAAGAGATTCCCCTTTACCTCCCGGCCGGCAGCGGTGAGCACCTCTACGTGACGATCGAGAAGACCGGGATAACGACCCGCGATCTCGTGCAGAAACTCAGCTCTGCCCTCAAACTTCCGCCCCGCGAGATCGGTTATGCCGGTCTCAAGGATGCCCGCGCTGTCACCGTTCAGACCCTCTCCCTCACCGGTGTCAAGGCCGAAGCGGCTTTGGCCTTGCAGATCCCCGGCGTCAGCATCCTCTCCGCCATCCCGCATCGCAACAAGCTGCGCCTCGGCCATCTCGCCGGTAACCGCTTTGTTATCCGTCTGCGCGATGTCCTCCCCGGCGCTGTCGAGCATGCCCTTGATATTCTCCATGTGTTGCAGGATCTCGGCGTGCCGAACTCCTTCGGTACCCAGCGTTACGGCAGTCTCGGTAACTCGCATCGCATCGGTCGGGCGATCCTGACCGGCGACTATAGCGAGGGCTGTCGTGAGCTGATCGGCGAACCTGCGGCGATTCACGATCCTGCCTGGCAGTCCGCCGCCATCGCTTACGCTGAAAACGGGGCAGTAGCCGCTTTCGAACTGATGCCGCAGCGCTGCCGCAACGAGCGCCAGGTGCTGCGCTCCCTGGCGCAGGGGGCCACCCCGCAGCAGGCCCTCCTTGGTCTGCCGCGTCCGCTGTTGCGCCTCTTCCTCTCTGCTTACCAGTCGTCCCTTTTCGATCGCATCGTGACTATGCGCCTTGCCACTCTCGGCACCCTCTGGGCCGGCGATCTCGCCTGCAAGCATGTCAATGGCGCCGTCTTCAAGGTCGAAGATCCCGCCATCGAGCAGCCCCGCGCTGATGCCTTCGAGATCAGCCCGACCGGCCCCCTCTTTGGCCGCAAGGTTCCCCTCGCTACTGGCATGGCCGGGATGCTCGAAGAGGCTCTCCTTGACAAGGAGAAACTCTCCCTGGAGATGTTCCGCCTCGGCAATGGCCTCGACATGGAAGGGGAGCGCCGGCCACTGCGAGTGCCGCTCGGTGAGTTCTCCGTCAGTGTGGATGCGGAGGGATTGCTCCTCTCCTTTAGCTTGCCGAAAGGGAGTTATGCGACCAGTGTGCTGCGTGAGGTGATGAAGGGGGAGCTTGAATCTTCCCGTGAAGCCAGCCCTGCTCCGTAAAAGTCATCGTTCAGGTCCCCACGCTCTTGACTCTGGCGGAGAGTTCCACCTGCGCCGGCGGCAACAACCGCGGCGAAGAGACGCCTTTGTCACACTTCGGGCCGGGGATGAGTGCTTGATGTGAATTTTTCGGTGCGTTTTTGCTGGAAACAGGTAAACTCTCGTCGTAAAGAATGATCGCCACTCTTCTCTGTAAGGAGGTTTTCCGTGGTCTCTGCCGGTCTCGATACTCTGCGCACCCGTCGTATCCTCTCTGTTAATAATGTCGATTACGATTACTTCAGCATCAGCGCCGCCGAAGCGGCCGGGATCGGTGATCTGCGTTTCCTCCCCCTCAGCCTGCGTATTCTTTTGGAGAATCTCCTGCGCTGCGAGGACGGTTGCACCGTCACGGTTGACGATATTGCCGCCTTTGCCAGTTGGCTGGAGCAGTGCACTTCGACGCGCGAAATTGCTTTTATGCCGGCGCGCATCCTTATGCAGGACTTTACCGGCGTGCCGGCAATCGTCGATCTCGCGGCTTTGCGCCAAGCGGCGGTCAAGGCCGGCGGCGACGCGCAGCGGGTGAATCCGCGCATCCCCGTCGATCTGGTCATCGACCATTCAGTGACGGTGGAGCGGGCCGGCAGCGCCGATGCTTTCGCTTACAATGTGCAGGTGGAGATGGAGCGCAACCGAGAGCGTTACACCCTGTTGCGCTGGGCACAGCAGTCCTTTGCCAATGTCCGCGTCGTGCCGCCGGGGACGGGGATCTGCCATCAGGTCAATCTTGAATATCTGGCGAAAGTGGTCTGGAGCCGCGATAGTGACGGGAGGCGTCTGGCTTATCCCGATACCGTCGTTGGCACTGACAGCCACACGCCGATGGTCAACGGCCTCGGCGTCCTTGCCTGGGGGGTGGGGGGGATTGAAGCGGAAGCGGCAATGCTCGACCGGCCGATGTCGATGCTGCTGCCGGAAGTGGTCGGTGTCAAGTTGACTGGCGCCCTGCAGCCGGGGGTGACGGCGACCGATCTTGTCCTCTACATCACCGAACTGCTGCGCAACTTTGGCGTGGTCGGCAAATTTGTCGAATTCTTCGGCGCGGGTCTGGAGTCTCTGCCGATTGCCGACCGGGCGACGATCAGTAACATGGCGCCGGAGTATGGCGCCACCTGCGGATATTTCCCCATCGACCAGGTGACTCTCGATTATCTGCGTTTTACCGACCGCGATGAAGAAACAATCGCTCTGGTAGAAGCCTACGCTCGGGCGCAGGGGCTGTGGCGCGATGCTGACTGTGTCACCCCCCGTTTTACTGCGACCCTCGAATTCGATCTTGCCAGTGTGGCGCCGACCTTGGCCGGCCCGAAACGGCCGCAGGATCGTGTTGCCCTTTCTGCCCTGACGGCGGCTTTTGATGCGACCCTGCCGCTCAATGAGCGGGAAAAAGTGATGGCGGTCGCCGGACTCGAACGGCCACTCCGCCAGGGTGATGTCGTCATCGCTGCCATCACCTCCTGCACCAACACCTCGAATCCGGTGGTCATGCTCACCGCCGGCCTCCTCGCCCGCAAGGCGCGAGCCCTCGGTCTGCAAAGCCAACCCTGGGTCAAGACTTCGCTGGCGCCGGGCTCCAAAGTGGTGAGTGACTATTTGCGGCAATCCGGCCTGCAGGACGATCTCGATGCCCTCGGTTTTCAAACGGTCGGTTACGGCTGCACCACCTGTATCGGCAACTCCGGCCCCCTGGCACCGGCGATCGCTCAAGCCGTACAGGAAGGGATGCTGACGGTCAGCGCTGTCCTTTCCGGCAACCGTAACTTTGAAGGCCGCATCCATCCGCAGGTGAAGGCCAACTGGCTGGCTTCGCCGCCGCTGGTCGTTGCCTTTGCTCTGGCTGGCACGGTCCGCATCGATCTCAGTCGCGACCCTCTCGGCGTGAGTCGCAGCGGGACCCTCGTCTATCTCCGCGATCTCTGGCCCGACAGCAGCGAAGTGGCCGCTGAACTGGCGAAGATCACGCCGCAGATGTTTAGTGACGGCTATGCCGGAGTCTTTAACGGCGATGCAGCGTGGCAGGGACTGCCGGTCACCTCAAGCACCCTCTTCCCCTGGGATGGCGACTCCACCTATATCCGTCTCCCGCCCTTTGTTGCTCTGACCGAGCCGGCGACGACGGTTGTTGGTTTTTCCGACGCCCGCGTCCTGGCCCTCCTTGGCGACTCGATTACGACTGATCACATCTCGCCGGCCGGGAATATCCGTCCCGACAGTCCGACCGGCGTCTATCTGCAGAAGCACTGGGTCAAACCGGCCGATTTCAATTCTTACGGGTCGCGACGCGGCAATCATCAGGTGATGATGCGCGGCACCTTCGCCAA
>DIKR01000084.1:2639-2785 GCA_002424625.1 Desulfuromonadaceae bacterium UBA5613 | reverse complement strand
GCGGGCGGGTCTACGTCGAAGCCAGTCCCCTGGGCGGCGCCCGTTTCATGATCGATCTTCCCGACAGCTGTTTCCAGCCCGAGGCCGCGGAGTCTGCCCATGGCGATTAAAGCAAGCAAGCCGCGCATCCTGGTCGTCGATGACGA
>DIKR01000084.1:0-2527 GCA_002424625.1 Desulfuromonadaceae bacterium UBA5613 | reverse complement strand
GCGCATGACCGGCCTGGAGCTGCTCCGCCACATCAAGGAGCGCACCCCGGAAACGGTGGTGCTGATGGTCACCGCCTTCTCCACCACCGAAGAGGCGGTGGAGGCGATGAAGCAGGGGGCCTACGACTACATCACCAAGCCGTTCCGCAACGAAGAGATCCGCCTGATCGTCAAGAACGCCCTGGAGCGGCGCGAGTTGCGCCAGGAGAACCTGGCCCTCAAGGAGGAGTTGGGGAAGCGCTACTCCTTCGAGGGGCTGGTCGGCAAGTCACGGCCGATGCAGGACGTCATCGCCTTGATCCGCAAAGTGGCGCCGACCCCGGCCAAAATCCTCATTACCGGCGAGAGCGGCACCGGCAAGGAGTTGGTGGCGCGGGCCATCCACTACCAGAGCGAGCGCCGCGACCAGCCCTTCGTGCCGATCAACTGCGGGGCGATCCCGGAGAACCTGCTGGAGAGCGAGCTGTTCGGCCATGAGAAGGGGGCCTTCACCGGCGCCATCCGCCAGAAGCCGGGGCTGTTCGAAACCGCCGCCGGCGGCACCCTCTTCCTCGACGAGATCGGCGAACTGCCGCAGCTGATGCAGGTCAAGCTGCTGCGCGTGCTGCAGGAAAACGAGTTCCGCCGGGTCGGCGGCAACGCCGCGGTGCAGGCCGATGTGCGCGTCATCGCCGCCACCAATCGCCATCTCGAGGAGGCGGTGGCCAACGGCAGCTTCCGCGAGGATCTCTACTACCGTTTCAACGTCATCCGCATCGACCTCCCCGCCCTGCGCCAGCGCCGCGAGGACATCCCGCTGCTGATCGACTGGTTCTGGGAGCACTTCACCGGCCAGAAAGGGGTCGAGGTGGCCGAGGACGCCATGCGCCGCCTGATCGACTACCACTGGCCGGGGAACGTGCGCGAACTGGAGAACGTCGTGGAGCGCGCCACCATCCTCGGCCACGAAGGGAAGATCACCCTCGACTGCCTCCCGCCCAACCTCCTGGCCGGGGCGCCGGGGACGCTGTCCCCCCTCACCGAGATCCCCGCCACCGGCATGGATCTCGATGCCTACCTCGGCGAGATCGAGAAGGAGATCCTCCTCAAGGCCCTGGCCCGCACCAACGGCGTGCGCAAGAACGCCGCCGAACTGCTCGGCATCACCTTCCGCTCGATCCGCTACCGCCTGGCCAAGTTCGGCTACGGCGACGACAGCGAGGAGGAGTAGGACAGCCCCCAGTCCCTAGCCCCCAGCCCCAAGCGGGAGTGACAACAATTGTCACTCCCGCGGCCCGCCAAGGTCGCTGACCCCTCTTGAAAATCCTGCCTCTTTCTGAAATACCCTGATTTTTCTGCCTTTTCCGGTTTGGCATGCCCGTTGCTATCCAGTAATGCAAATTTCGAATTCAGTCCGGATCCGCCGGGCCATTCGCATTCACCGAAAGGAGACACACCATGTTGAAGAAGTTCCGCAAAGGCGAGAAGGGCTTCACCCTGATCGAACTGCTGATCGTCGTGGCAATCATCGGCATCCTGGCCGCCATCGCCATCCCGCAGTTCTCGGCTTACCGGGCCAAGGCCTACAACAGCTCGGCGCAGAGCGACCTGAAGAACCTGAAGACTGGCATGGAAGCGTTCATGGCCGATAATCAACAGTATCCCACCAGTATCAGCTATTAATAAATTCAATGAATGAAAGGAGTAATTCTCATGAATAAAGTTGCAATCCTCGCGGCCATGTTGTTTTTTTTCTCCGTGCCAGCTTTCGCTCAGACCGATCCGACTGATCCTCCCACGGAGCCGGAAGTTACCGTAACTGAAACCGACGCCCAACAGATCAGTCTTGTTAAAGAAAATACCGGTAAGACCTTGTATGGTTCAACGGCGGATGCAGCGGACAGTACCTCTCCCCTGATCGGTAAGACTTCTACTGGTGTGGGCCTTGGTATTGCGACGGGACCGGTTGGCTACGCACTAACGACTCAACACTTGAGTGGCACCAAAGCTTTCGGGTCTAGGCATGACAGTACCTCTATTTTCACTAAAGATGCAACGGCAGTTGGCACACCTGTTGGTGCTGAAATTACCGTCGACTTTGATTTTGAAGGTGATGGGTGGAAATCTCTTTAAGCCTCTAGGCTGTCTACAAAAAAGCGGGATGTTTCGACATCCCGCTTTTTTTATGAGATGATTTGCCCATATTAAAAAGCAATAGGTAAATAAACAGTATGGCAATGATGACGGTGACCTTGAAAGGGATTCTTCGCGACCGGGTGTTTCACTGCATCCTCGTTGCCGGGCTGGTCTTCCTGGCGATCCCGGCGCTGAGCACCCTGTCGATGCGCCAGATCACCGAACTGGCCCTGACCCTGGCCCTGTCGCTGGTTTCCTTCGTCCTGCTGCTGCTGGCCATCTTCCTCGGCGGCGTCTCCCTGTGGCGGGACATCGAGCGGCGCTACACCCACAGCGTCCTCACTCTGCCCACCAGTCGTGGCGGCTATCTGCTCGGCCGCTTCGCCGGCATCGCCCTCTTTCTGCTCGGCAG
>DIKR01000013.1 GCA_002424625.1 Desulfuromonadaceae bacterium UBA5613 | reverse complement strand
GCCAGCGTTTATGCCGGCATCTCCTGCGGCCCGTTCCTTGGCGGCATCCTCGTCACCACCTGGGGCTGGCGTTCGATCTTTTATCTCAGCGTCCCTTTGGGTCTCCTCACTCTGCTGGTCACCAGCCTCAAGCTGCGCGGCGAATGGGCCGACGCCCGGGGCGAACCTTTTGATTGGCAGGGGGGGCTGGTCTACGCCGCCGCCATTTTGCTCCTGATCGCCGGCGCCTCCAACCTCAACCACGGGCTCTGGGCTTTTGCGCTGATGCTTTCCGGCATGTTCGGCATTGCCCTCTTCCTTTATATCGAGTCGTGCACCACGTATCCTCTCCTTAATATGGTCCTGCTGCGCGACAATCGCGTCTTTGCCCTCTCCAATCTGGCGGCGCTCCTCAATTATGCGGCCACCTTCGGCGTCACTTTTTTCTTCAGTCTTTATCTGCAATACGTCAAGGGGATGACCGCCCGTGAGGCTGGCTTGATCCTCATCGTCCAGCCGCTGCTGCAGACGCTCCTCTCCCCGTTGTGCGGGCGGCTGGCGGATCGTTATCCGGCCTCAAGGGTCGCCACCATCGGCATGGCCCTCTGCGCCCTCGGTCTTGGCCTGGCTGCCAGCGTCGACGCCGCTACGCCGCTCCTTTGGATCATGGCGACGCTGGCTCTGCTTGGGACCGGTTTTGCCCTCTTCTCTTCTCCCAATACCAGCGTTATCATGGGGAGTGTCGAGCCCCGCTATCTTGGTGTCGCCTCCAGTCTCGGGGCGAGCATGCGCACCCTGGGGATGATGACGAGCATGATGATCATTACCGTGATCTTTTCGGTCTTCATGGCCGATGTCGCGGTGACGGCGGCGACCCTGCCGCAGTTCCTGCGCAGTATGCAGCTGGCACTGTGGATCTTTTGCGGTCTCTGTGCTATCGGCATCGCTTTTTCGGCGGCGCGGTTGCGGCCTTCGTCGGACGTCTGAGCAGTGGACAGGAAGTCGGATTGGTTTTAAGATGCCTTCGCAACTCCTGAAAAAAGGCCTGCCGACGCCTTTGGCCCGGAATCGTTATCAGCAATTATCTTCACAAATAAAAAGGAGAAAGCTCCATGAATCCGAACTGGAAAATTGACACTATTGCCGTGCAGGGCGGCTACGAGCCGAAATCAGGGGAGCCGCGGATCCTGCCGATCATCCAGAGCACCACCTTCAAGTATGACAGCGCCGAGCATGTCACCAAGCTCTTTGATCTCGAAGAGCCCGGTTTCTTCTATACTCGTCTCGCCAGTCCGACCAGCGACGCTTTCGAGCGCAAGATTGCCCAGATGGAAGGGGGCGTCGGCGCCATGGCGACCTCCTCCGGCCAGGCCGCTACGACCCTGGCGATCCTCAATATCTGTTCATCGGGCCAGCACGTGGTGGCGGCGAGCACTCTTTATGGCGGCACCTACAACCTCTTTGCTGTCACCCTGCCGAAGATGGGGATCGAAGTTACTTTTGTCGATCCCGAGGCTTCCGCAGCAGAGATCAAGAAGGCCTTCCGGCCGACGACGCGTTGCCTCTTTGCCGAGACGATCGGCAACCCGGTCCTCAACGTCCTCGATTTCGCCAAGTTCGCCGCCATCGCCAATGAGATGCAGGCGCCGCTGATTATCGACAACACCTTCGGCACCCCCTTCCTTTGCCGTCCCTTCGAGCATGGCGCCCACATCGTCATCCACTCCGCGACCAAGTACATCGACGGCCACGCCACCAGCGTCGGCGGCGTCATTGTCGATGGCGGCACCTTCGACTGGGGCTGCGGCCGCTTCCCGGAGATGATCGAGCCGGACGAAAGTTACCACGGCATCGAGTATGTCAAGACCTTCGGACCGATGGCCTACATCATCAAGGCCCGCGTTCAGTTGATGCGCGATATCGGGGCGACGCCTGCCCCCCTCAACGCCTTCCTTTTCAACCTCGGCCTCGAAACCCTGCATCTGCGCATGCAGCGCCACAGCGCCAATGCCCTGGCCGTCGCCACATTTCTCGAAAACCACCCGCTGGTCAGCTGGACCCGTTATCCCGGTCTCGCCAGTCACCCCACCCACGACCGGGCGCTCAAGTACCTCCCCAAGGGTTGCAGCGGCGTCCTCACCTTCGGCATCAAGGGGGGGGCGGAGGCCGGTCGAAAATTCATGGAAGCGACACGCCTGATCGCGCTCGTCGTCCATGTCGGCGACGCCCGCAGCTGCGTCCTCCACCCGGCCAGCACCACCCATCGTCAGCTTTCCCCGGAGCAGCAAAAATCGAGCGGCGTCACCCCCGACCTCATCCGTCTCTCCGTCGGCATTGAGGATGCCGGCGACATTATCGCTGATATCGATCAGGCACTGTCCGCCAGCCAGAAGTAAATTTCTCCTTCGCACGACAAAAAAGAGGCTGGCACCGTCATGGTGTCAGCCTCTTTTTTGTCGTGGTTCCGGTTTTTCTACATACTGACGATCTTGTTCTTCAAAACCAGAATTTCAAAAGCCATGGCTGCCTTGAGGGTGATCTTCTGCAGTTCGAAGAGTTTCTCTGCCAATTCCTCCCCCTTGCCGTCAACATAGATAATGCCGACCACCCGCCCCATCATCAGCAGGGGGACGAGCAGGGCGGTTTGCGGGACGCGTCCGCCGATCTCCTGCAGGAACATCGAATTGAAGGGGGTGCGGGGGATCGGACCAAGGAGGAAGGAGCTGGTCTCGGCGACGGTCTTGAGGATGGAGGGTTCATCAAGGGGGAATTGTGCCAGCTTGAATTCGGGAAGGTCCTGTCCATCGACCCGCGCCTTCCAGCCATGTGCGGCGTTGCCGCGCACGAGGAAGAGGGCGACCCGCTCATATGCATGGGAGAGATAAGACGCGATGCTGTCGAGAACATCGTCGCGATCGCGGGCGTCGGCGAGATAGAGAGACAAAGTTTCGCTATCAAGAATCTCTTCGAGAGGTGCGATCTCGACAAGTTCTTCACTGCTGGCGACATCCGTCAGGGAGAAGTCTTGCGGGGCAGTGGTGACCGGCGGGGTCAAGGTCGGCGGTGTTATTGCCTCGGCCGGGACGGTGGGCGGGGCCGGACGCTTTGTTGCCAGCTTTTTGGTGACGTGAATGTAGCGCCGGTCGCGGCCGATGTTGTAATGCTTTTCAAGGGCGATAATGAGACGCACCTCGGCGGCAACGACCGGTTTGATGATCAGTCCGGTCCGGAAGGCAAGGTCGTCGATAAGATTGAAGTTGGATGGATCGGGCATGAGCAGGGTCAGTCGCCGCCCTTCCAGCTTGAGCGGAATGACACTGTGCTGTTCAACCAGTTCGCGGGGGAGGAGGGCGAGAACGGGTGGCTCGACGTCCATCACCTCTTCGGCAGTCAGCGTCGGCACATGGAATTGTTGACTTAAGACCCGGGCAATGTCGTCTTCTTCCACGATCCCCATTTCAATAAGGTTGGTGCCGAGTTTGCCGCCGAAGATCACTTGATATTTCAGGGCTTCATCGAGCTGCGCCGTATTCACCAAACCTTGCTGCAACAACAGGTCGCCCAAACGTGTCGCCATCTTGTCTCTCTCCATTCTGCTGATTATCTTTTGCTCCTGCACTTTAGCCGAAAATATCGCCACAATCAAAGCGGCGGAAATACTCCTGCCGGCACCAGCGTTCGATGGCGACCAGGGCATCAAACGGTTCGGCAAAGTTGCTGCGTCCGATGGTGAAGACGCCATGGCCGTAGACAATCGCCTGGCCGCTGGCGCCGATGACCGGCGGTACCTGCCGAGCCAGGCCGCCGGCGCCGATTTCGCCGGCAACGATCGGCACACCGCCCAGCCAGCGGACCTGCGGACAATCGCGCCAGCAATCGCTGATGAGGCAATCTTTTTCCCCGGCACAGAGCATACTCAGGGCGACGGCAAAGCGGGGGTGGCCATGCAATATCGTCGTAGCGGCGGTGGCGGCGTAAATCCCCTGATGCGCGGCGAGCTCACTCGACGCCACCAGGCCGAGAGTGGTGCTGTTGTCGAAGGGGATCGGGTCGATAGCGCCGCGCAGGGCATCAAGGCCGGAGGCGGTCGCCGAGATAAAGACGTCGTTGCCAAGGCGGCAGGAGATGTTGCCGAAGAAGGAATCGACGAGATGGCGTTCAACGGTATAACGGCCGACGCGGATCATCTCCTCTTCGATGCTCTTCGCATCAAGTAGCGGGCCGGAGTGAAAGGTGAGGCCGTCTGCGTGCGGTTCGGTGCAGCTGGCAGCGCGAAAGGCGGTGAAGACCTCTGCTTCCTCAGGGAGAAGAAAACCGTTTGTCAGGACGTCGAGGAGATATTTGATGGTGAGCGCATGCCAAAGGGAGGAGGCATTGACATAGGCCTGCTCGATGGTCAAGGCGCCGGCCGCGCAGATGATGCCGTTGTCGAGGACCACCCCCTTTCGGTCGCAAAGAGCGGCAGCGATCTTTGCGGGGGAGAAGGGCCCGCGCAGCACAGGGATTTCATGGAGGAAGGTGCGGGTTTCGCTGTCGCGCGGCACAATGGCCGTTGCCTGCGGGGTGCGACGCAGCAGGAAGTCGGCAAAGGGCCAGGGCGGTTCGAGCAGGCAGAGGGCGTGGGCGTTGCTGTGCTGAAGGATGGCCCACCCCTTGTCGACCAGATCGGTGGCACCGATGGCGCAGGGAGAATCGTCCTGCGCCAAGAGGGCGACGCGGGCGTTGCATCCGATCCCTTCGGCGACGAGTTTGGCGGCGTAATGGTGCAGGGTGGGAAGAAGAGCTGCGCTCTCATTATTGCGCGGCGCCAGCAGTAAAGGGCTCGTCGGGCTCTGCAAGCGCAGATAACGCTGCGCCTCGACTTCTCCTTCCTCACGATCGAGCGGTGGCGGGGGGGAGGGATGCCCTTCGCCTTGCACGGGAGTAAAGAGGCGCGCCGGCAGGACTGCTATTCCGGCGGGGAAGGGACTGCGGGTCGGCCAGGATGCTTCTTTTGCGAGGGTTCGTGCCCCCAGCGTCCCGAGGTCGGCGGCGCTACAGCTCTGGCCGCTGAAGGCAGCATAAAGCGCTGCGGCTTCTTCGAGACCCGCGGCGTAAAGGAGGTGGCGGCAAAGGCCGAGGCTGTCGAAGGCGGCCACAACGGCGGCATTGGTGTGGACGAGGCGCGCTTTGCCGCCCCAGGAAAGGCGATCGACCGGCACCGGTTTGCGCAGCAGTTCAGCAACAAGCGTCAGGGCGTTCTCTCCTTGTCCGGCGACATCGACGCTATGAGCAAGGGCGAGTCCGCACAAACCCCGCGGGTCCAGAGGGGCAAGCTCGAGATTACGGACCGTCATTGCCACTTCGCGGCGGCCACATTGAGCAGTATAGCGGGCGGCGCCGTCAGCCAGGAGTGCTCCTTCGCCACTACGGGTAGCGATGCTATGCAGCAGGGTTTCGAGCTCTTCGACCTGCAACGGGCGCTGCTGGATTTCGCTGCGGGCGGCCAATACCCCGGCCAGCGAGACGGGATCGAGGCCGAGACGATTACACGCGGCGTTCATAATGCGGATGGTTGTAAGATCAGGGAGGTGGAGGAGTGCCCCGCAAGCGGCGAGGGTGAAGAAGTCAGGGAGGGGGTCACCGGCTTGATCCTGGCGTTTGCAGGCGATGGGGCAGCCACCGCAGCCAAAGCCGCGGCTGGGACCGGCGGCAATCAGGGCGGCACCATTAAAGGTCGTCGCCATCGTCGGGAAGGTGGCGGAAAAATTTTGCGTCGGCAGCAGACCGCGGCGTGCCGCCAGATCGATCAGGGCGGCTTCGCCGAAAGGGCCGAAGCCGACCGGACCGGACAGAAGGGGGGAGGCGCGCAGCAGGCGCAGCAGGTCGCCGCCGGCGCTGGCAAAAGCGGCGGGATCGGCCACTTCAACGGGGCTGTCCCCGGTGACGATGATCGCTTTGAGTCGTTTTTTGCCGAGAACGGCGCCGGGGCCGCCGCGGCCAAAAAGATTGCCGTCATTGGCATGGAGCCCGGCAAAGAGGACCCCATTTTCACCGGCCGGGCCGATAGTCAGAACGCCACTCCCCTCCCGCCCGAGGTCACGCGCCGTGGCATCGCCGTCTTTCCCCCAGCAGGAACGACCATCGACGAGTCGTCCGCCCTGGGCATCGATATATAACAGGACCGGCGTCGAGCTTTCACCTTTGATGACGATCGCGGCAAAACCGGCGCGTTGCAGGGCAAGGGGGAAGGAGCCCCCTTCGTTGACACTGAAGATCGTTCCGGTCAGGGGGGAGGTAAAGACAATACAGCCGCGATTTGCGGCTGGCGCGCCGCTGCCGCAAAGAACGCCGGGGGCAATGACCAAGGCATTATCACTGGCAGCGGTGTTGCCGAGGAGTTGCACCGCCAGGGCGCGACCGCCAAGTTCCCGGTGCTGTTGCTTCGGCGACAGGGGGAGGACAACGGCACTCCCGACCGTGAGGTCGATTTCAAGAAGGTGGCGGTTGCCGCTCATCCTCCCCCCGGAAGGGGCAGCTCCGCGGTGATGCCGGTCATGCTCGTCGGGATCGTCGCCAGTTTGGCGAGGAGAGGCGCCTGCAGGGCGCGAAACGATTCCATTGACGCCCGGCTGATCGGCTCCCCGGGGGTTGTCGGGATCTTGGCGGGATTGACCGGAGCGCCGTTACGGGTCATGCGATAGCAAAGGTGCGGTCCGGTGGCCAGGCCGGTGCTGCCGACGTAGCCGATAACCTCTCCCTGCTTGACCCTTTTCCCCTGGCGCATCCCCTTGGCAAAGCGGCTCATATGCAGATACATGGTTGCCAGACCGCCGGAATGCTGCAGCTTGATATAGTTGCCATTGCCGGCCGACTTGCCGATCTGGATGATGGTGGCATCGCCGACCGCCATGATCGGTGTGCCGGTCGGTGCAGCATAATCGATGGCCGGATGGGCGCGCCAGGTTTTAGCAATAGGATGGAAGCGGCGCATGGTGAAGCCGGAACTGACACGACTGAAGGGGAGGGGAGCACGCAGCAGCGCTTTACGCAGACTCTTGCCGGCACTGTCATAGAAAGCCGGTTTTTTCTTCCCGTCCTGAAAGCGGAAGGCGTGATAGGTCTTGCCGTCGTTGCTGAACTCGGCGGCGAGGATCTTGCCATATCCGTTCGGTTGACCGTCCCGCAGTCGTTGTTCGACGACGACGCGGAAGGTGTCCCCTTGGCGAATATCGCGAATAAAATCGATGTCGCTGGCAAAGATGTCAGCAAGGATGATAGCGAGGCCCTCTTCTTCGCCGATAGCGGTCATCGCCGCAAAGAGGCTGTCGGTGATGGTGCCGCCGACCGTATGCTCCGCATAAGTGTAAGGGATTTCCACCCGCGCCGATGCCGCTGTGCCGTCAGGAGGACGGCTGACTACCAGTTGATAGTCACTGTTGATGTCGTGGACAAATCGCTGCAACTGGCCGTCGAAGAGGGTGAGCTTCCACTCATGCCCGGCGGTGAGGGTGGTGACCGTCAGGCCGTGAATTTCCTGGGAAGAGAGATAGGGTGCCAGGATGGTCGACAGGGTCTCGCCGGAACGCACGACACCGCTGAGGGTTCGTTCGCGGGATGGGGGCAGGATGGTGATCGTCGGGGGTTCTACCGCCACTGGCGGCTTTATCAGCGGCAAAGAGGACAGGATGACAGCAATCAGGATGATGACAGTGAGGGCGACCCAGATGACTTTGCGGGACAGGATGCGGCTTAAGGGGGCGGAGCTGTGCAGCGTCTGGCGGCGGCGCAGGGACGGTCGTTTCAAGGCGAAAATGTGTGCCGTCAACCGCTCCCGCAGGCGCAGGCGGCGCAGGGAATGAAGGACTTTGCGGGGGAGGATTTTTTTGATCACGAGGACTCCGTAGCAGGACATGAAGGTTGAAAGGATTCGCATCCTACCAGCATCAAGACGTCACTGTCCAGAGCGTGGCGCTGAAATTATCGCTGGTTGTCCTTGTGACAGAGCCCTTCTTGCCGTATAATCGTCCAGCACAACCAGCAAAACCGGGAAGGATTCTACAGGATGAAATTCGTCAAGATGCACGGCGCCGGCAACGATTATGTTTATGTCGACGGCTTCCAGGAGTCGATCAACGATCCGGCCGCTCTGGCCATTGAGGTGAGTAACCGCAACTTCGCTATCGGTTCAGACGGGCTGATTCTCATCCTCCCTTCGACGTTGGCCGATGTGAAGATGCGCATGTTCAACAGTGACGGCAGTGAAGCGGAGATGTGCGGCAACGGCGTGCGCTGTGTTGCCAAATATGCTTATGATCATGGCCTGGTCCGCAAAGAAACCCTCACGGTCGAGACCGGCGCCGGGCTTTTGACCTTGCAGCTTTATCCCAACGCTTCGGGGCGGGTCGACAAGGTGCGGGTGAACATGGGCCGGCCGCGCTTGACCCGGGGGGAGATCCCCCTCACCGGCGATCCGGCCGCGCAGGTGGTCAACGTTCCCTTGACCATTCTCGATCAGACCTTTGCCATCACCTGTGTCTCCATGGGGAATCCGCACTGCGTCATCTTTGTCGACGATGTTGAAAATTTTCCGGTGGAAAAGTACGGATCGCTGATTGAAAAGCACCCTCTCTTTCCGAAGCGCACCAACGTCGAATTTGTCGAAGTCCGTTCCCGCAGCGAAGTCCGCCAGCGGACTTGGGAGCGCGGGGCGGGGGAGACCCTCGCCTGCGGCACCGGTGCTTCGGCAGTGCTCGTTGCCGGCGTCCTCACCGGCCGTACCGAGCGGACGATCCGCAATTTTCTCGCCGGCGGCGAGTTGGAGCTGGAGTGGAGTGAAGACGGCGAAGTATTCATGACTGGTCCGGCGGTTGAAGTCTTCAGCGGGGAGTATCATCCGCAATGAGTGGCGTTCAGGATGTCATTCGCAATGAAGCACCGGCGTATTACTCTGGGCAGGTTACCGGTTGCCTCATGTGCCGGAAATGGCAGGAGGATGTTGATCTCCGCGTCATTGAACTCGATTACTGTTATGTCGTCCTCAACCGCGACCAGTTCTTTGTTGGCTACTGCTTCGTCTTGAGCAAGGCGCATGTCACTGAGCTCTTCCATCTCGATGTCGAGACCCGGCAGGGGATCATCGAAGAGGTCAACCGCGTTGCCGCCGCTCTGCATCGGGTCTTCACCCCGACCAAGATCAACTATGAACTCCTCGGCAACATGGTGCCGCACATGCACTGGCACATCGTTCCGCGTTTCAGTGACGACCCCCTGTGGCCGCGGCCGATCTGGAGTGAAGGGCACGCGGAAAAGTTGTTATCACCGCAAGAGTATGCCGTCAGGATTGACTTGATCCGCTCTGCCCTCGGTGCCGTGAAATGATGGCGACATCGGAGTTCATCCTCTTCGATCTCGACAATACCCTGTACGCCCCGGAGTGCGATCTCTTCTCCCTCATCGACTGCCGCATCAACTGTTTTATGGAGGAGATCGTCGGCATTGCTGCCGGTGATGTCGATCCGCTGCGCCGTTATTACTGGCAGGAATATGGTGTCACCTTGCAGGGGTTGATCCGTCATTTCGATGTTGACCCTGAAGCCTACCTCTATTATGTCCACGATGTCGATGTCACCTCCCGGCTGGTGGCCGATCCCGGGTTGGCGACTATCCTTGCCAATCTGCCGCAACGGAAAGTGGTCTTTACCAACGGCTCTTCCGCCCACGCTGAACGGGTTCTCGCCGCTCTGGGGATTCGTCAGGAATTTGAAGCGGTCTTTGATATCCGCATTGCCAATTATCTCCCCAAACCATTTTCCGCCCCCTATGAAGAGGTCGTCGCCCAACTCAAAACAGCGCCATCGTCTTGTGTGATGATCGAGGATGTCGCCAAGAACCTGGCGCCGGCCAAGGTTTTGGGCATGGCGACGGTTCTGGTCGGCGGCAGCGATGAACTCCCTCCCTATGTCGATCTGCGTATCGACACCATTCATGAAATTACGGCTGCCCTGCAGCGCCTTCAGGAGTAAATTATGCAACTCGGCGTCCATGTCTCCATTGCCGGCGGGTTTGACAAAGCCGTCGAACGCGGCATTGCCCTCGGCTGCACCGCCATTCAGATCTTCACCAAGAACGCCAGTCAGTGGCGGAGCAAGGCGATCACGACGGCAGAAGCCGAGGCCTTCAAGACGGCCCTTGCTCACAGCGCTATCGAGACCGTCATCGCCCACGATA
>DIKR01000030.1:7857-16420 GCA_002424625.1 Desulfuromonadaceae bacterium UBA5613 | reverse complement strand
GGTCGAAACCGGGCCGGCTGACGAGGTTGAAGACGGCACCACGCTCCTCGACGCTGAGTTCGACGCTGATCCTGAAGAGATTATCGAGGCAGAAGAAGAGCTTGACAATGCCGTCATCGAGGATCTCGAGCTGGAGATCCTTGCAGAGGATGATGACGAGCCCGAGGCTCTTCTTGTGCCGGAGGATGATGACGAGATCCTTGAGCTTGAACCTTTGGAGGAAGAAGCTGATCTCGACGCCGAGCTTGCCGCTTTAGAAGAGCTGCTGACCGGCGCGATGGGGGAACCTGCGTCGGTTGCTGGAGATCAAGCCGCCAGCGCTGCTTTGCCGGTTGATGATTTCTTTGATCTCGCGGCAGAGATCCAGGGTGACTGGGACCGGCAGGACACGGCTGCTCCGGCAAGTGTCGACGAGAACCCTCGCTTTCGCTTTGACAGTGACTTTGCGGAAACTCCAACAGAGGCCGATCTTGAGACGGAGCAAGAGGATAGCGAAGCGCACCACGATCTCGGGATTGCCTACAAAGAGATGGGGTTGTTGGACGATGCCATCGCAGAATTTAAAAAGTCAATGCGCAGTCCGAAACGTTTGGCCGATTCCCTGATTCTCATCGGCATCTGTTATGCGGAGAAGGGCTCCTTTGCTGATGCCGAGGCGGTCTTTATCGCCGCCATTGCCCGGCCGGATGTGCAGGCGGCCGACAAGATCAGCACGCAGTACGAACTCGGCCTTGTTTATGAAGTCTGGGGTCGTCCGGCCGACGCCCTTGGCAGCTTTGCAGCCGTGGCTGACCACGACCCTTTCTTCCGCAATGTCGGCGAAAAGATCGACGCGCTGCGGACCCTGATGGCTGTGGAGTCAGATAAAAGCGCAGGTGACACCCCCGAATCGGTCTCTCCGGGCAAAGATCGGATCTCATTTGTTTAAAGCGAGGTGTTTATGAGTTATGTCGATTTTTTCGGCATGGAGCGGGAACCATTCTCCAATGCACCGGATGCGCGCTTCTTTTTTAACAGCGATCAGCACAGTCAGGCTTTGACCCGCTTGATGTATGCCGTCGACTCGAACAAAGGGCTGGCGGTGCTGGTCGGCGGCGTCGGCGCCGGGAAGACCACTCTGGCCCGTCGTATGCTCGATCGTCTCAGCGAGGAGCGCTATCAGTCGTCCCTTTTGGTCATGGTCCACTCCGGAGTCACCCCGGAATGGATCCTCACCCGCATCGCCCTGCAGCTCGGCGTTGTAGACCCGAAAGAAGATCGCCTCGAGTTGTTGCGGCAACTCTATGATCGCTTGCTGCAGATCCATGAATCCGGCAAGACGGCGGTGGTCTTGATCGATGAAGCGCAGATGCTGCAGAGCCGGGCATTGATGGAAGAGTTTCGCGGTCTCCTTAATCTGGAGATTCCCGGCAAGAAACTTTTGAATATTGTCTTTTTTGGCCTGGTCGAGATGGAGGACTGTCTGCGTCTCGACGAACCGTTGGCGCAGCGGGTCGCCCTCAAGTATCACTTGAAGTCTTTGACCGCCACTCTCACCGAATCGTATATCCGCTATCGTCTCCATATTGCCGGATCGCGACGGATGATCTTTCAGCCGGAGTCGATTCCCGCCATTCATTCCTGTACCGGCGGGGTGCCGCGCTTGATTAACACGGTTTGTGACAACGCTTTGCTCGAAGCTTTTTTGCGAAAACAGAATCATGTCGATCTGCGGATTGTGCAGAGTGTTGCCGGCGATCTCGGCCTGTTGCGGCCCAGTCTGCAGCCCGCGGCGCCGCGACCGGTCATCGTCGATAACCAGGTTCCAGCAACAGCGCCGCTGGCGGCCAGCGATCTCGACGATATTGAAAGTATGCTCGATCGTCTCGAATTTAAAGGCTGATTTCTTGTCAGAATATCAAGGAGCAGGCTCCAGCCTGCTCCTGCATCAATAAAGTTGATCCCCAATGCCCGCACAAATTCATCTCCTCCCGGAAAATCTCTGTAATCAAATCGCTGCCGGTGAAGTTGTCGAGCGGCCGGCCTCGGTCGTCAAGGAGTTGATTGAAAACTCTCTTGACGCCCATGCCACGCAGATTACCATTGAAATCGAAGGGGGCGGCAGCCGCCTGATCCGGGTCAGTGACAACGGTGACGGCATGGGCAAGGACGATGTCTTCCTGTGTCTGGAGCGTCATGCCACCAGCAAAATTTCCAGCAGTGCCGACCTGTTTCGTTTGCAAACCCTGGGATTCCGCGGCGAAGCCCTGCCGTCGATTGCCGCAGTTTCGCGGTTGACGGTGCGCAGCCAGACTGCCATTGCGCCCGAAGGGTGGGAGCTTTACGTCGAAGCCGGGACAGTCAAAAAGGCCAACGCCATCGGCTTGCCGGTGGGAACGAGCATCGAAGTCCGCGATCTCTTCTTTAATACCCCGGCCCGGCGGAAATTTCTGCGCAAGGAGGAGACCGAGTTCGGGCATATCGCTGAACTCGTCACCCGTCTTGCCCTTTGTTCCCCTGAGGTGCAATTCCAGCTCATCCACAATCAGCGCACGATCCTCAACGCCCCGCGCCAGCATAAGCTCGCAGAACGGATTGCCACCCTCCTCGGACGCCCCCTCCTTGCCGATCTGGTCAAGGTCGACCGTGCTGATTCGGGGGCGGGGCTGGTGCTGCAGGGGCTGATTTCCCACCCGAACCTGCATCGCTCTTCGAGTGCGGCGATCTATACCTATATAAACGGCCGTTACGTCCGCGACCGGGTGGTGCAGCATGCCATCCTTGACGGTCTCCGTCACCTCTTCCCGCGCGGGCGCTATCCGGTGGCAGTCCTGTTTCTGTCGATACCCGGCGCCGCCGTCGATGTCAACGTCCATCCGACCAAGCATGAAGTCCGCTTCAGCCAGCAGGCGCTGGTGCATGATTTTATTGCCGCTGCGGTCAAAGAGGCGTTGCGTCCGGGGATTGAGAGCCTTGCTCAGCAACCACTGGCGGTGGATAGGAGTCATGGGAACTATGGGAGTTATGGGGGGACGGTGACTTTGCCGGTTGCGGCGCCGTTGCCTGTGTTGGTGGCGCCGAAGGTTGCAGCTGTTGCGCAGGTCAGTGAGCCGGTGGTGGCCTGGGCAACACCGGCGACCTGGGCGGCTCCGGCGGCGGTTGCCCCTTTTGCCGGTGCTTACTTTTCCTCGTTGCGGATTATCGGCCAGTTTCGCGCCAGTTATATCGTCGCCGAGGATGACGAGCATCTCCTCCTCATCGATCAGCATGCCGCCCATGAACGGATCGGCTTTGAGCGCCTGCGCCATGAATTTCATAACGGCGCAATCGCCCGGCAGGGACTCCTCTTTCCGGAGATTGTCGAATTCGATTTCAGAGAGACCGCCCTGCTCAGTGAACATTTGGCGCCCCTGCGGCGCCTCGGTTTCGAGCTGGAACCCTTCGGTCCCCGGACCTTTGCTCTCAAGGCGGTGCCGCAACTTCTCGCCGGGCGGGATAATTTTGTGCAGCTCCTCCACGATCTCGCCAGCGACCTCGGTGAACTCGGCGTCAGCCGCCGCATCGAAGATGCCCTCGACTCCTTTCTGCTCCTTATCTCCTGTCATGGCATGGTGCGCGCCCGACAAAAGTTGTCCCTGGTCGAGATGACCGCCCTCCTTGCCGATCTTGATAGCATCGATTTCAATGCCCATTGTCCGCACGGCCGTCCGGTCTATTCGCGCCTCAGCGATCCGGAGATCGCCCGCCTCTTTCGCCGGAGTTCATAGTGACGAAACTCCGGAAAATCCCCCTGCTGGTCATCTGCGGACCGACCGCTTCAGGGAAGACCCGTCTCGCCCTCGAACTCGCCGCCAGCTTGCCGATCGAGATCATCTCTGCCGATTCGCGGCAGATCTATCGCCACATGGATATCGGTACAGCCAAGGCAACGCCGCAGGAGCAGGCTTTGGTCCCGCACCACCTGATCGATGTCATTGCCCCTGATCAGCCCTTCAGTGCGGCTGATTTTATGTTGCAGGGACGCGCCGCTATCGCTGAAATTCAGCAGCGCAACAAGTTGGCGGTGGTGGTCGGCGGCACCGGCCTGTATATCGATGCCCTTGCCCGCGGGCTGATTGCCGCCCCCGGTGAAGATCCCCGGCTGCGTCAGGAGCTGATTGAACTGGAAGCTGCGCAAGGGGAGGGGACCTTGCATCAGCGCTTGCAGCTTGTCGATCCCATCGCGGCACAGCGGCTCAAACCCCGCGATCAGCCGCGTATTATCCGCGCTCTTGAAGTCTTTGCCCTGACCGGCGAGACCTTGACTGCACTGCAGAGCCGGCACGCCTTGAGCGAAGGGCCTTATCAAGTGATCAGCGTCGGTCTCGATGTAGAGCGCTCCCTTTTGTATCGCCGTATCGATGAACGGGCTGCGACGATGTTTTCATCCGGCCTTCTCGAAGAAGCGCAATCCCTCCTTGATCGCGGATTCAGTCGCGAACTCAAGGCATTGCAGACCATCGGCTATCGTGAGGCGATCAGCTATCGCTGCGGCGAGATCCCGCTGGCAACGGCCATCGCTCACACCCAGCAGGAGAGCCGGCGCTATGCCAAAAGGCAGATGACCTGGTTCCGAAAAAATAATTCAATAATTATGGTTGATTCGCTTGCAGAGTTTGCTAAAATCAAAAGCATTGCAACACGTCTCTATGCGGAATGAAAAGGAGTGGACATGGCCAAGACACCGTTCAATATCCAGGACCAGTATTTAAATCAGGCCCGTAAAGAGCGGGTGCGTGTGGTTGTCGTCATGATGTCCAGTGAAAAGCTGGAAGGATATATCAAATCCTTCGACAGCTTCTGTATTCTGGTCGAGAGTGCCGGGGACATGCTCCTTTACAAACACGCAATTTCCTCAATCACCTCGCTCGATGGCAATTTCCGCCTGCATGGCGCCAAGGAATAGCCGGAACGCAAGCAACCTGTTTTAAAGATGAGCTCCCCGTGGGTGGTCCATACCCCGCGGGGGTTTTTCTTTTCAAGGCGCGATACCTTTATGATCTCCATTCAATCCGTCGCCCCCGGCAGTATCGCCGAAGAGTTGAATCTGCAGGCGGGCGACACCCTTCTGGCCATCAATGGTCAACACCTGCGCGATTTTCTCGATTATGTGCGTTTGACCCGTCATGCCGAAGAACTCGTCCTTGATGTCCGTCGCGTTGACGGTGAAGAGTGGGAACTGGAGTTCGACAAGGATGCCGACGAAGAGCTCGGGCTGGAAATCGAGCATCCGCAGCCGGCGCAGTGCGGCAATAACTGCCTGTTCTGCTTTGTGCAGCAGCTGCCGCGCGGCCTGCGTCCCACCCTGTATGTCAAAGACGAAGATTATCGCTTCTCCTACCTTTACGGCGCTTATGTCACCCTGTCGACGATTCGTGAAGAAGAGGTGCAGCGGATCCTGACGGATAAACTCTCCCCCCTGTACGTCTCTGTCCATGCCAGCGACGAAGAGCTGCGCGCCCGCCTCCTTGGCCGTAAAACCCTGCCGCCCCTTTTTCCGTTGCTGCAGCGTCTGATCGCCGGCGGCATTGAAATCCATACGCAGATCGTCCTTTGCCCCGGTCTCAACGACGGCGTTGCCCTCGAAGAGACGATCGCCGCTCTCGGCGCTCTGCGCCCCGGCCTCCGCTCCCTTGCCCTCGTCCCGGTCGGTCTGACCGGGCACCGTGCCCACCTGCCGGCGCTGCGCACCCATAACCGCGACGAAGCGCGCGCCTTACTGCAGCAGCTGGTTGGCTGGCAAAGTGATTTCCTCGCCAGCGGCGCCAGCCGCTTTGTCTTTGCCGCGGATGAACTTTACCTCAAAGCCGGCATCGATTTTCCGCCGCTGGCGGCATACGAAACTTTGCCGCAATATGAAAACGGCGTCGGCATGATCCCCCTCTTCCGGGCGGATGCCGCCGAAGTCCTGGCCGCGGCGCAGCCGCTCCCCCCCTTGACCGTCGATTGTCTCACCGGCGCTTCTTTTTATCCGGAGATGGAAAAATTTGCCGCGGCCCTCAGCGCCAGGACCGGCGTCAGCATCGTTGTCCACCGCATCGACAATCACTTCTTTGGCGGTGAGGTCACGGTCACCGGCCTGTTGACCGGCGCCGATATCGTTGCCGGCTTGCAGGGGAAGCTGCAGAGTCCGATTCTTTTGGTTCCCGATGTTGTTTTTCGCGACGGTGAAGATCTCTTCCTCGACAATATGTCGCCGGAGGAATTGGGCGCTACTCTTGGGGTTGAGATTTTCCCGGTCGCTGCCAACCCCTGGGGGCTGAGTCAGGCCCTGGAGATGCTCGCGGCTGATCCGGGGTGATTTCAGTCAACTTTAATATCGATTAACGGAGGTTTTATGTCTGATTTACAGGAAAGTTTAGGGAAGGCCCGCAAGTTTCTTCAAAGCGGCGATTTGACAGCAGCGGCCAGTGCTCTGGAGTCGGCCCTGCAGCTCCAGCCGCAGGAAGACGACCTGTACCGCGTTCTCGGTGAAGCCCTGGCCGAGTCCGGGCGGGTCGGGGAGGGGATCGAAGTTCTTGAAAAGGGGCGGATCGCCCAGCCGCACAACCTCGATCTCCTCTTTGCCCTCGGTGATGCCTATTTTGAGAATCATCAACCGGAGCAGGCGCTGCAGGTTTATGAAGAGATCCTTGCCGTCGATGCCAAGGAAGTCGATGCCTGGGTGAGCATGGGGCTGGTCCATTTCAACCGCGAGCGTTTCGACGACGCGATCCGCTGTTATCGTGCAGCGCTGGCCATCGATGCGCAATCGGTCTTTGCCCTCAACTCTCTGGGCGACGCCCTCTTTACCCAGGGGGACAACGACGCGGCGTTAAAGTGCTATCAGCAGGTCATTGAGCTCGATCCCGAAGATGCCCAGGCACATTACAACCTCGCGGAACTTTATTATGATCTCGATCGCCTCGTTGAAGCGGAAGACGCCTGCAAAAAGGCGATCGAATACGATCCCGCCCTGTCCTTTGCTTATCTGACCCTGGGGAATATCTGCCTCGATGCCGAGAAGACCCGGGAGGCGCTGCGTTACTTTGAAGATTTCCTCCGCCTCGAGCGTTCCCCGGCTGCCGCCGACATTCGCGCTGAAGTGGCCGCGGTCATCGACGGTCTCAAGCTGGAGATGTAGGCACAAAAAAAGGGCAGACCGAAGTCTGCCCTTTTTTTGAATGGTTCGTCTGGAAGAATTACTTCTTCTTGCCGCCGCCTTTACCTGCGGCTGCTTTCTTCGATGCTTTCAGGGGGTTGGTCTTGGCATCGGAGGTCGCGAGTTCGGTGCGACGATGGGTGGCAAAGTTGCAAAGCTCGCTGGCCCACTTTTGCTGCGGGGAGGGAGCAACGGTGCAGACCTTGCCGATGGTGCTGTCGACGATGCGCTCACAACCTTCACACTGCTCGACGATCGGCTGGCACTGGTTGCCGTCAAAGATGCAGCCCTGTTTGGACCAGAAGGTGCACTCGGCACCGGGTTGAATAGTTTGACACTGCATGGATCTTCTCCTTCTTTCCGGTTATAATGGTCTGACGTAACAAGTTAAGAGTGACATCACTGAACGTGTAAATTTATTCGCTTTCGCTATTTCTGTCAACGAAAAATTATCCCCTGACATACAAGGAGGTTTCAAATGCGGATTTCTTTCGGTACATCCGGCTGGCGCGGTATTCTCTGTGACGATTTTACCTTTGCCAACGTCAAAGTCGTCACTCAGGCGATCGCTGATGAACTGCGCGAAGTCGATGGCGCTGCCGGCGGGGTGGTGATCGGCTATGACGCCCGTTTCATGGGGGATCGTTTTGCCCGCGAAGCCGCCAAAGTTCTGGTTGGCGCCAAAATTCCCGTCTTCCTTTGTGACCGCGATACCCCGACCCCGGTTATTGCCCATGAACTCCTGCGGCGGCAGGCGGCCGGGGGGATCAACTTTACCGCCAGCCATAATCCGGCAGAATATAACGGCCTCAAATTCAGCCCGGCCTCCGGCGGTCCGGCGCTGCCAACGACGACGAAAGCGATCGAAGAGCGCGCCAATGCCATGCTCCTCGAGATCTGCTACCGCGAGATGCCCCTGGAGCAGGCGCAGGCGGCCGGTCTCTTCAGTGTCATCGATCCCCTGCCGGCTTATTTCGCCAGTCTGCGCAAGATGATCGATTTTCCCGCCATTGCCGCTGCGCAGATCACCATTGCCGTCGATCCCCTCTACGGCACCGGCCGCGGCTATCTCGATCGCCTCCTGCAGGAAGCCGGGGTCAAGACCGTGGTCATCAATGCTCATCCTGATCCTTACTTTGGCGGCCTCCCCCCGGAACCGGCACAAGAGAATATTGCCGACTTCATCGCGCTGGTTCGCGGCCGGGACGATATCAGCCTCGGTCTGGCGACCGATGGCGATGCGGATCGCTACGGCATCGTCGATGCCGATGGCAGCTTTATCGAGCCGAACTACATCCTGGCTCTCCTTTACGATTACCTGCTGCGCGTCAAGGGGAAGAGCGGCGATGCCGCCCGTTCGGTTGCCACTTCACACTTTATCGACGCAGTCGCCCGTTACCACGG
>DIKR01000030.1:5005-7724 GCA_002424625.1 Desulfuromonadaceae bacterium UBA5613 | reverse complement strand
GCGGTCACCGGCAAAAGTCTCAAGGAGCTGCTCGCTGATCTTTATGCCCGCGTCGGCGAATTTCACACCTGCCGCGAAAACCTCCGTCTGTCGCCGGAATTCGAAGCAAAATTACCAGCCAAACTTGCCAATCCGCCGGCCCGCTTTGCCAATCAGACCGTCAGCAATGTTGTACGTCTCGACGGCTGCAAGCTCATTCTCGATGATGGCAGCTGGGTCCTTTTCCGTAAATCCGGCACTGAACCGGTGGTACGGGTCTACGCCGAGGCCGGATCCAGAGCCGCGCTGCAGGAGTTGATCTCAGCGGCAGTGGCTTTTGTTACACAAAGTTGAGCTTTTTCAGGGTCCACCAGGAAAAGATTCTTGCTTTTCCTCCCTGGAAAATGCAATAAAAACAGCTTGGCTTTTTAGCTGACGATGTCAAGAGGCGGAAATTATCCGCCGCTTTATCGATGTTGTGAGGGGGCAGGCATGCTCGCTCATGGCGGGATGGTTGGATAAAGGATGGCCGGGGCCTGCCCGGCAGTTCAGGGAATGACAACAATGATTGACTGGCACTGCCACATCCTCCCCGGACTCGACGACGGAGCGACGAATATCGACCAAGCGTTGCGCATGGCCGCGGCCCTCGCCACGGCCGGCTTTCACACCGTTTATTGTACGCCGCACCGCATGCCGGGCTGCTACACCGCCGATAATGATCAGGTGCAGCAGGGGGTGGTCAGGTTGCAGGAACAGCTGCGGGAAAAGGAGATCCCGCTCCTGCTGCAGCCGGGATGTGAATACTGTCTCGATGAATTTCTCCTGTCCTCCCTCGATTCTCCCCTCCCTTTGGGTGACAGCCGCCTTGTTCTCGTCGAGATCCTCCCCAGGATCAGCGCTGACCTGGTGCGGCAGCTTCTTTACCAGGTTGTACAGCGTGGTTTCATACCGGTGATCGCCCATCCCGAGCGCTGCCAGCTGCTCGAACCGCCGGCGCAGCATGCTGTCGGCAATCACCTTTTTGCTCCCCTCAAAAACCTCTTTAGCAGACGCCGCGACAACAGCGAAGCAGCTCTGCCCGGTGCGTCCGGCAACCCCCTGCTCGATTATCTGCGCGACCTCGGCTGCTCCTTTCAGGGGAATCTGGGCAGCTTCAAGGGCTGCTATGGCCGCCGGGTGCAGGTTGCCGCCCAAACCCTCAAGGGGCTCGGGATCTATGATCGCTACGGCAGTGACCTGCATGCGCCGGAGCAGGCCGGGGTGATTCTCGCGCCGCCCATCTTTCAATAACCAGAAAAAAGAACAGGTGAGTAGATGTTACGTTTCCCTCCCATGACAATGATTGTAATGATAGCCGCAACATTTTTCCTGACGGCCTGTGGCGGCCATGAAGGATTGAAGGCCGGCCTGCGCAAATCCGTCGAGACTCCCGCCTCTCCCATCGTCGAATCGATCCCGGTTGAAGCCGCCGCGATGGTCCCCGATCTTCCGCCGGTGACCCTGGATTATCAGGTCGGGGTCGGCGATATCCTCAGCATTATGGTCTACGGGCGTCCTGACCTTTCAACCAGTATCGTCGATGTCGGCGCCAAGGGGAGCCGGATCGACGGCTCCGGCAACATTCAGCTGCCGCTGATCGGTACTCTCCAGGTTGCCGGACTGACGATCAGCGTCATTCGCGACAAGGTCGAGGCGGCCCTGCGCACCTATGTGCAGGAACCCTCGGTGGTCGTCGAAGTCGCCGCCTACCGCAGCAAGCCCCTTTATCTTATGGGGCAGTTCCGCACCCCCGGTGTTTATTATATGGATCGGCCGATGACCTTTCTGCAGGGGATCACTCTCGGTAACGGTTTTGACACCAGCGCCAACCTGCGCGGTGTGCGCCTGCTGCGCGACAATAAAATCGCCCCGGTCGATATTTACTCCCTGATCCTTGACGGCCGCATCGAGCAGAACGTCTGGCTGAAAGCCGGGGATACGGTCTACCTCCCGGATAACCGTTCGCAGGTGGTCTTCGTCTTCGGCGCGGTCACCAAACCCGGAACGATCCCGATGGTGCAGGGGCGCATGAATCTGCTCGAAGCCCTGGCCGCCGCCGATACCCGCAATGTCGGCAGCGACATCAAAAATGTCCGGATTATCCGCTCCCTCACCACCACCCGCGGTGAACTGCTGGTCGTCGATCTCGCCAGCATCCGCCGCGGTGAGACGGTGCCGATGCAGCTCATGGAAGGGGATGTAATCTACGTGCCGAAGAACGCTTTCGGTTCCTGGAACGATGCCATCGCCGAGATCCTCCCTTCTCTGCAAGCGGTCAGCGCTTTGCTGCAGCCCTTTGTCTCCTTGACCTACCTTGAAAACAATTAATGGAGTACTGATGAACACCCCGCAACTCTCTCCGCAACAGAATGAGATCGAAGAGGTTCACCTCACCGATTACCTCAACGTGATCCTGCGTCGGCGGCGGATCTTTCTGATCTTGTTTCTGACTATCTTTAGCGGCGTCGCGCTTTATACCTTCCTGATGAAGCCGATCTACGGAGCGAACTCCACCCTCTACGTCAAGGATGACAAGGGCGCCAAGGGTGGGATTCTCGGCGAACTGGCGATGCTCAACACCTCCAATCCCCTGGATGCCGAGATTGAGATCCTCAAGTCCCGCACCAACGCCGAAGAGGTGGTCAGACGTTTGTCTCTCGATCAAAAGATCGGCAAAAAGAACGGTCAGGAGCCGAAC
>DIKR01000030.1:0-4980 GCA_002424625.1 Desulfuromonadaceae bacterium UBA5613 | reverse complement strand
AAGTCAGTGAGGTCGGCAAGAAGACTAACATCATCAATGTTGCTTATACCCATACCGATCCGGTCCTGGCCCGCGATATTGTCAACACTTTGGTGCAGGTCTATCTCGATCAGTCGCTGTCGTCGAAGACCGAAGAAGCCAGTCGGACCGTGACCTTTATCGAAGAGCAGCTCCATGGAACCCGCCAGGAACTCGAACAGTCCGAGAAGAATCTGCAAAGCTACAAATCGACCACCGGCGTCGTCAAGCTTGATACCGAAGCCGAAGAGCTCATCAAGAAGCTTTCTGATATCGAAAAAGAGCGCGCGGCTGTCATTCTCCAGCGCAAGCAGACAGAGTTTGCACTGACTGCGCTGCAGGAAGCGGCCCGCAAGGGGGAGATCTATGCCCCGGTCGGCTTCCGCGATGACCCGCAGATCAGTGCCATGGCCAATCGCCTGACCGATCTGGCGGTGCAGAAGGGCGCGCTGCTGTCGGGAAATACCGAGAACCATCCCCAGGTGAAAGCGCTGCAGAGTCAGATTGACGAGTTACAGCGCAAGATCCAATCGACCTACGAAACTGCCCGCCGCAATCTTGGCCGGCAGGAAGTCTCGATCGAGCAGCAGTTAAAGCAGTATGAAGATCAATTGCGCACTCTCCCCGCTGCTGAGCGGGATCTGGCCGGCTTGATGCGTTTTTCCAAGGTCAATGCTGATATCTATACCTTCCTGCTGCAAAAGCATGAAGAAGCCCGGATTGCCAAGGCGTCGACCATCAGCAACATCAAGGTGGTCGATCCTGCCATTACCCCGGACCAGCCGCTCAAACCCCAGAAAAAGAAGAATCTCCTCCTTGGCCTCCTCCTCGGGCTGATGGCCGGAGTCGGGGCGGTCTTCTTCATCGAATACCTCGACGACACCATCAAGGGTTCGGAAGAAGCACAGCGGGTGATCGGCGCCCCGATCCTGGCGATCATCCCCTTTATTGACAGCGACGAAGAGCAGCAAACCGATCTGCACGCCTCGCTGATCACCCACCTGCGTCCCAAGTCGGCCATCGCCGAGGCCTTCCGCTCGTTGCGGACCAGTCTGCACTTCTCGGCCATCAACCGCGAAAAACAGGTGCTGATTGTCACCAGCACCTTCCCCGGCGAAGGGAAGTCGACCATTGCCGCCAACCTCGCCATTACCCTGTCCCAGACCGGAGCCCGGGTGCTGGTGATCGACGGCGATCTGCGCCGTCCCTCACTGCACAGCAAGTTCAAGCACAGCAAGATCCCCGGCCTCTCCGAATTGCTGGCCGGAGACGTTGCCGCCGCCAGTGTCCTCCATGATACCGGCATCCCCAACCTCAGCCTGATTACTGCCGGGACCACGCCCCCTAATCCGGCAGAGCTCCTCGGCAGTGAGAAGATGGCCGACCTCCTCACCTCCCTGCGCGGGCAATACGACCACATCATCATCGACGCCCCGCCGGTTCTGGCGGTCACCGATGCACCGCTGCTCACCAATCGCTGCGATCTGGTGCTGGTTGTCCTCGAAACCGAGCGGGTCCCGGTTAAAGCCGCGCAGCGCATGGTCGAGATGCTGGCTAATGTTCAGGCACCGGTCGGAGGGGTCGTGATCAACGACAAATCCAACACCAGCATGGAGCGCTACGGCTACTACGGCCGGAGTTATTCCACCTACGATTACTACGCCGAGGATGAAGAATCCCAGGCCGAACTGTCCCGCAAACGCAAGCAGAAATCGTGGTGGAAGCGCGTCTTCCGCGGCTAGAGCAGACAACCNNCTCACAAGGTTTAGCTCCCCTCCTTTTTTAAGGAGGGGCTGGGGGTGGTCACCACCCCTAACCCCTCCTTGGAAGGAAGGAGGGGAAGATTCTCTCCGCGTCCTCTGCGATCTCGAGTGAGCAAAGCGAACGGGCGAGAGAAAAGGTTTTCCCCGATGTAGTTTCTTGCTTTCAACAGATAAAGATGCGATAAGCATTACTTATTTTTGCGATTCGCGAAGAGGGGCGCTCATACTGCTGCCTGTCCACTTTGCTTTCTCTGCAGAGGGCAGGCTTTTTGTTTGAACCTCGAAGCCTGTCCCCGGAGATTTATGGAGTTATGCAAATGACCATCTGCCCAGTGATCCTGTCCGGCGGATCGGGGAGTCGGCTCTGGCCCCTTTCCCGTGAACTTTATCCCAAACAATTTCTGCCGTTGGCCGGATCCTCGACCATGCTGCAGCAGACGATTCAGCGGCTGGGCGGTCTCGACGGGGTGTCAGCACCGCTCATCGTCTGCAATGAAGATCACCGCTTTCTCGTGGCCGAACAGTTACGACAGATCGGTGTGACGCCGGCAGCGATCCTCCTTGAACCGATGGGGCGCAATACCGCACCGGCGATTGCCGTGGCCGCTTTGCAAGCCCTCTCCAGCGGCGCAGATCCCCTCCTTCTCGTCCTCCCGGCGGATCACGTCATCCCCGATAGCGTCGCCCTGCAGCAAGCGATCTTGTGCGCGGCCGCAGGGGCCGCTGCCGGCCAGCTGGTTACTTTCGGCATTGTTCCCACCGCTCCCGAGACCGGTTACGGTTATATCCGTGCCCAGGGCGAAGGCACCCTCCTGGCGGTACAGGCCTTTGTTGAAAAACCGGATCAAGAGACCGCCGCCGCTTATCTCGCCAGTGGCGATTACTTCTGGAACAGCGGCATGTTCCTGTTTCGCGCTTCCCGCTATCTTGAGGAATTACAGAACTTTGCTCCGGATATCCTGACAACCTGCACCGCAGCCCTGGCGGCCGGCAGTTGTGATCGCGATTTTTTCCGTCTTGATGCCGCAATTTTTTCCAGCTGTCGCAGCCAATCGATCGATTACGCGATTATGGAGAAGACCGGGAGTGCCGTTGTCGTCCCCCTGGCAGCCGGCTGGAATGATCTCGGTTCCTGGTCCTCGCTTTGGGATGTTGCGAACAAAGATGCGACGGCCAATGCGGTTTTCGGTGATGTCACGGTGATTGACAGCCGCAACTCCTATCTTTATGCCGAAAGTCGTTACCTCGCGGCGATCGGCGTCGATGATCTGATTGTCGTCGAGACCGCCGATGCGGTTCTGGTGGCCAGGCGCGATCAGGCGCAGCAGGTCAAAGAGATCGTTGCCGAGCTGAAACGGAATGGCCGCAGTGAAGCCCTGCTGCATCGCAAGGTGCATCGCCCCTGGGGGTGCTACGAAGGGATCGATGCCGCAGAGCGCTATCAGGTCAAACGTATCACCGTCAACCCCGGTGCGGCTCTGTCTCTGCAGTTGCACCATCACCGCGCCGAACACTGGATCGTCGTCAAGGGGACGGCGCGGGTCATCTGCGGCAGCGAAGAGATTGTCCTCAGCGAAAACCAGTCAACCTACATTCCCCTCGGCACTTTGCATCGCCTGGAGAATCCCGGCAAAATTCCGCTGGAGATGATCGAAGTCCAGTCCGGCAGCTATCTCGGCGAGGATGATATTGTGCGGATTGAAGACCAATACGGGCGGTGAGTGGGTGACCATGACGGGTGACGGGTGACGGGTGACGGGTGACGGGTGACGGGTGACGGGTGACGAAATGACCAATGACAATTTACAAATGACCGCTTTTAAAGCTTACGACATTCGCGGACGGGTGCCGGACGAACTGAACGAAGCGATTGCCTGGCGGATCGGGCGCGCTTACGCTGAACTTCTGCAGCCGCAGCGGGTNNGTGGTCGGTCGCGATGTCCGTGCCAGCAGCGCTGCCCTTTGCGCCGCTTTGGCCCGGGGCTTGTCGGAAGGGGGGGTGGATGTCTGCGATATCGGCCTTTGCGGCACCGAAGAGATCTATTTTGCCACTTTTCACGGCAAGTTCGACGGCGGCATTGTCGTCACCGCCAGCCACAATCCCATCGATTATAACGGTATGAAGCTGGTGCGTGCCCAGGCCCAGCCGATCAGCGGCGACAGCGGCCTCTTTGCCATCCGTGATCGCGTCGCTGTTGGCAACTTTGCGCCCGCCCCAAAGCTCGGGAGCATCACCCCCGGCAATCTGCAGGATGCCTACATTGACCATCTTCTCAGCTATGTTGATACTACACTGCTGCGCCCCCTCAAGATTGTCGTCAATGCCGGCAACGGCTGCGCTGGACCGATCCTCAACCGTTTGGAAAGACAGCTGCCAGTGACCCTGATCAAGATCCACCATGAGCCGGACGGCACCTTCCCGCACGGCATCCCCAATCCACTCCTGCCCGAGAACCGGGGAGCTACCGCCGCTGCAGTGCAGGCGCATGGAGCCGATTTCGGTCTGGCCTGGGATGGTGACTTTGACCGCTGTTTCTTCTTTGATGAACACGGCGCCTTTATCGAGGGCTACTACATGGTCGGTCTCCTGTCCGCCGCTCTTTTGGCGCAGCACCCCGGCAGTGCGATCATCCACGATCCCCGTCTCACCTGGAACACCATCGCCATTGTCGAAGCCGCGGGCGGAACCGCCATTCAGAGTAAAACCGGCCATGCCTTTATCAAGGAGCGGATGCGCCGCGAGGATGCCCTTTACGGTGGCGAGATGAGTGCGCATCACTACTTTCGAGATTTTGCTTATTGCGACAGCGGCATGATCCCCTGGCTGCTGGTGCTGGAAATTATCAGTCGCACCGGCAAAACTCTGGCGCAGTTGGTGGCCGAGCGCATTGCCCTGTATCCTGCCAGTGGTGAGATCAACCGGGTCGTCAACGATCCGGCGGCGATCATCGCCCACATCGAAAAGATGTATGCCCCGGATGCCGTCAGTGTTGATTACACCGACGGCCTGTCCATCGAATGTCTCCAATGGCGCTTTAATCTGCGCATGTCGAATACCGAGCCGGTGTTGCGACTCAATGTCGAATCGCGTGGCGATGAAGTGTTGATGCATACGAAGACAACGGAACTGCTGGCCATCATCGATCAAGGCAAGAAACAAATATAAAGCCCAAGGCATTATTAGCCGCGGTGAAAATCT
>DIKR01000065.1 GCA_002424625.1 Desulfuromonadaceae bacterium UBA5613 | reverse complement strand
CGAACCGCCCAGAGGTTCAAACCGAGACCGGCCGTGTAGACCACTCCGGTATCACTTTCTGCCAAGTTTTTATAAGCACCAGCACGCAGAGCGAGGAAGCGCAGGATGTCCCATTCCAGACCGGCAGAAATATTCTGGGTTTTGTAATCCGTCAGGACTGTTTCATTCTTGGTCAGATCGTAGTCAACTTCGATGGTGAAGGTTTCAAAAGGGATAAAGGCAATCCCGGCCGTAGCCTGGGGTTTGAGTTTAACATCCGCCACAGTTATATGTTTCGGATTTGGGTTAGGAGTCCCGTCAGCAAAATTATAAAAAATATCCTTTTCAAAACCGTCAAACTTCGGTGAGTTCAAATTGCGGCCGGTCAGACCAAAATTAAACATGCCGTAACGGGCCATCACCCCGAGATCCACCCCATATGTCGTCGTTTCCTGAAAGTTTTCATCTGATTTTTCAAGAACATCGCCGGAGCCATCGTTGAAAACGAGTACTTCTGTGCCATAGACACGCCCCTTCATCAACTTGAGGTTGGCACCGATCGCAATGTTATCGTTTAAGGCGTATCCATAAGTCAGAGGAATTTCTGCGACAGCAAAACCATTTAATTTGACCGTCGTCGTATTCTGGTTAAGATCAGTTGTCGATCCTCCAGTGGATTGCGTGTTAATTATGTCAAACGTAGCTATCATTTCGTCCGCTTGCTGTTGAGTCACCCCCTGCTGTTCCGCATAGTATGCAATAACATCAGCAGCATCGGCATTCCCACCTAAGGCTGCAAGTAAATTAGTATATTGCGTTGGGGTGAAATAGCTCTCTGCTGCATTACTTGGAAAGGTAATACCCGTCGTCCCAGCCGCCGTATTGATTTCAGTGGCGAGATCACCGGTAAAATTGAGACCGAGATTATCTGTATCAATTCCATCTTTCGGCACATAACCAACAACCTGTGAATACCCCCGCACCCCGATCCCAAAGTTTTTGTAGCGCAGGCTGGTGCCGGCATTGACATCGACCAACAAGGCATTACCCGGGTCATCCAGCCCATTCAAACTGGTCACTAGGTTAACAATATCCTGGAGGTCACTTTCATTCTGGATGCCATTAGCACTCAGATTATCAATGTCAATATCGGCAAGTGTATCAAGATATTTCCCCATATCCTCCTTGATATCAATGCCAGCCCCGGCATAGATATCCCAACCAAAATTCTTGCGACCAAGATTATTTCTATCGGCGCCTGACTTTGATCCATCCTCGTTGTTCCGGCCAAAAAAACCAAATGCCGCCGGGTTGTAATATTGCGCGCTGTTGTTGTCAACTGACGCAACGTTAGCTCCGGCCATCCCCATGGCACGGGGTCCGACCATAAACGTGTCCATGGCGTGCGCCGTTGACATACAGGTCACGGCGGCAATGGCGGCCAATCCCATAACATAGCTTTTTTTCATAAACTTGCTCCTTTTAACATACTATTAACGAATGAAGTGTCCTGTTAATCGTCATCCCGATCTGCTCCGGCAGACAGATAACGTCCCAAAAAATCTGCTTTATAATCTGCGAAGGCGCCCTGCTCGATGGCAGTGCGTGCCCCTTCCATCATCTTCAGGTAAAAATGGACATTATGAATCGCCGCCAGGATCGCCGAAAGGATTTCGTTGGCGTTATACAGGTGATGGAGATAGGCACGGGTAAAGTTCTTGCAGCAATAGCAGTCGCAACTGGCATCGATCGGGAAGAAATCACGCCGGAAGCGACGACTGGTCAAGCGCAACTTGCCGCGGGTGGTAAAGAGAGTAGCGCTGCGCGCATAGCGGGTGGGGATGACGCAGTCGAACATATCCATGCCGCGCTCGACGCTTTCAAGTATATCCTCCGGTAACCCGACCCCCATCAAATAACGCGGTTTATTGACCGGTAGAAAAGGGGCGGTGTAATCGACGACCTTCTTCAGCAATTCGAGACCTTCACCGACTGATACCCCGCCAATCGCGTAACCAGGGAGATCAAGCCCCGCCAGTTCAAGCGCGCATTCCCGCCGCAAATCTTCATAAACACTCCCCTGGACAATGCCGAAAAGAGCTTGATCATGGGGACGTTTGTGCGATTTCAGACAGGTTTCAGCCCAGCGCAAGGTCTTTTTGATCGACTTGGCGGCATAATCATGGGTTGCCGGATAAGGGATACATTCATCAAAGGCCATGATGATATCGGCGCCAAGAGCATTTTCAATCGTGATCGCCTCTTTGGGCCCAAGAAAAATTTCTTCGCCGCTCACTTCGTGACGAAAAAAGACACCATCCTCGGTAATCCGTTTTTTCGGCAGGGAAAAGACCTGAAAACCGCCACTATCGGTGAGGATCGGTTTATGCCAGTTCATGAACTGATGCAGACCGCCGGCTTTTTGCACCAAAGCTTCCCCTGGTTTCAGATGCAGGTGATAAGTGTTGGATAGGATAATCTGCGCACCGCACTCCTCGACCTGCAATGGAGTCATCGCCTTCATTGCGGCATGCGTCCCCACCGGCATGAAAATCGGAGTTTCGATGACGCCGTGCGGGGTCTCTAAACGCCCACGACGGGCAGCGGTCTGTGTATCGGTAGCAAGAAGCGTAAATTCAAACAAAGGTAAACTCCATCGCAAAATAACGGCTGACTTTATAAAAATGATCAAAGAATTTAGCAGATGTCCAGCGAAAGAGCAATCACCGTGACCGTCCCCTCCTGTTTTCCCCGCCTTTTGCACGAAGCTCTGGTTTGTACGCAGTCAATCGTTTATACTACAGGAAAACTTTCTCAGACCGGATGGTCATGTCACGTATAATTCGCCATTTTTCTCTTTTTGTTGCGCTCTCTCTCCTCCTGCATCTTGGGGTCTTTTTATATTTTGCGACCCGAGGGGAGGAGCCAGCAACGCCGACTCTCTCCCCTGCCCCTTTCTTTGTCGATCTGCGCGAAACAGAACAAAAACCGCGCGAACTTGATCTTCCCGAACGCCAACAAAACACACAGCGCACCCAGCCGGCCCGGAGGCTAGCAGCAAGTGAACAGATTGCTGAACGCGAAGAAGCACCCAAGGGGAGAGATTCACGGGACAGCACGAAGGTAGCGGCCACAAAAGAAGTTCCGCGAGAAACAGATGGAGCACAGCAGGAAACAATCGAGCCCATACGTCCACCTGTTGCTGAGAGTGGGGATATACCGGTTCCGAGCCTGGAAAATTTACTGTCATCAGCCAAAATTGCAGCGCAGAGCATTGCAGAGCTTGATCCGGAAACAAATCGAAAAATGCGGCAGGATGTCGAAGAGGGGCGTGCTGTCTGGCTCGATACTGAAAAAGATATTCTCGGTTCTTTTTACAAACGCTTTCGTAATTCCGTCGAGGATGTCTGGGATTATCCCAAAGAAGCGATCGCCAGGGGTGAGTTTGGCGTCTGTCTTTATCGCATCGAAATCAATCGCGCCGGAGTGCTGGTCAATGCTCCACAACTGCTCAAATCGAGCGGGTCGGCACGCCTTGATGCGGAAGCAGCGCGGGCGGTCATCGCCGCTGCTCCACGTTTCGGTTTCCTCCCCGATGCCTATCGCTACGAAACGCTTACCATCTTCGCCTACTTTGACTATCGTCTCGGCGGTCGGAGCCTTTACGGTCAACCCTACTATCGCTAACTCCCCGGTGGTGATCAGCCCTTGCGGGTAATCTGCCAGCAATTATGAATCCGCGGATTGCGGGCAAAGTCGCGGGGAATCGTTTTGGCGGTGATATCGACAATCTCCAGCTCCGGCAGGGCATCAGCATCCATTTTAAAGCGCCGGTTGTTGTTGGAGAAGATCAACACGCCGCCGGGATTCAGCAATCGACCCGTAGAGCGCAGCAACGGGACATAGTCACGCTGCACATCAAAGGTCGCACGCATCGACTTGGAGTTAGAAAAGGTCGGCGGATCGAGGAAGATCAAATCGAATTTACGCCGCGTCTCTTTCACCCAGGTCAGGCAGTCGGCCTGCACCAGTTCATGGGTGCTGGTACTCATGCCATTGAGAACAAAATTACGCTCGGCCCACTTGATGTAAGTCGCAGACATATCGACACTGACTGATCTCCTTGCCCCCCCGAGAGCCGCCTGCACGGTGACGGCACCGGTATAACAGAAGAGGTTGAGAAATTCTTTGCCCGGCGCCAGATCGTGAAGCAGTTGTCGGGTATCACGATGATCGAGAAAGAGGCCGGTGTCGAGATAATCGGTGAGATTCACCAGCAGACGAGCCTTCCCTTCCCGCACTTCCAGCATCCGGCCTTCAGCACCAAACTTTTCGTACTGTGCCGCCCCCTTCTGTTTCTTCCGTACCTTTAGCGCAATCTTGTCTCTGGGTACCTGTAATGCCACGGGCAGAGCCGCCAGAATTTCAACCAGCCGCAAGCGCGCCTGCTCTTCATCGATCGTCTTCGGCGCTTCGTACTCCTGCACATGCACAGCGGTGCCGTAGATGTCGACGGCCACGGCATATTCCGGCATATCGGCGTCATAAAGGCGATAACACTCAATCCCCTGACTCCGTGCCCATTTGCCGAGGCTCTTTAAATTCTTGCGCAATCGATTGGCGAACATCTCCGCCCCGGCAGAGAGGGGCTTTTCCACGCCAGGAGGACGGGTGGCGGCACCGTAAAAATATTCATTTTCGATCAGAAAAAGGAGGAGACGACACTCCAGCGCCCCATTGAAAAGGGTATTCTGCTTGACCGGGCGGATCTCCATGGCCCGTGCCAGATCGGGATTTCCTGTGAAAATCGCCGCCTTCCAGCCGACAAACTCACTGCGCAACCGGGCACCAAGAGCGCCATACAGAGGCGTCAGTTGATTCTTCTCTCCGAGGCGTTCACCGTAAGGGGGGTTGACGACCACCAGTCCGGCCATGCTCCCCGGCGTGCGAACCAGCGACTCGACATCGCGACGCTCGAAACGCAACTTGCCGCCAAAACCGGCGGCATCAGCATTGATGCGCGCTGCCCGGATCGCCCCCACCGCACTGTCAAAACCGCAGAGGAGGGGCAGATGGGCCATGCCGACTTCACGACGTTGCCGGGCTTCAGCCAGCAACGGGCGCCAAAGAGCATCGTCATGACCACGCCAACGCTTGAAGCCGAAATCCTCGCGGTAAAGTCCCGGCGCAATATCGGCCGCAATCAACGCCGCCTCGATGACAAAAGTTCCGGAACCGCACATCGGATCGATCAGAGAACCACCATCAGCTGCAATCTTTACCCAACCGGCGCGCAGGAGAATAGCTGCCGCCAGATTCTCTTTAAGTGGGGCCAGGACTGTTTCGTGACGATAGCCGCGTTTGTGCAGACTCTCGCCGGAAAGATCGAGAGAAACAATCGCTCGATCCCGGCGCAGGTAAAGGTTGAAGCGAAGATCCGGCTTCTCGACATCGACGTCAGGTCGAAAACCCCGCTCCTCGCGCAGCACATCGACGATGGCATCCTTGATCTTGAGAGCGGCAAAACGGGAATGGGTGATTTCAGAGGACGTGATCGTGGCATCAACAGCAAAGGTGGCACCGCTGTCGAGATGTTCGCTCCAGGGGATATTTCTCGCCCCCTCATAAAGCTCTTGCGGCGTAGTGGCGTCGTATTCCGCCAAGGGCAGAAAAACCCTGCTCGCCAGATGCGACCAGAGACAAACACGGTAAGCGAGTTCAATTGTACCGCTAAAGTAGACCCCGGCGCGGGTTTCACGCAAAGAGAGTGCACCGAAAGAACGTAACTCTTCAGCCAGGAGGGGCTCAACCCCGAGGGGTGCGGTGGCAAAGAAGGATTGCAAAGGAAGCATTAAATCTCCTGCTGCCGGCGATATATGACCGCATTGACTTCATCGAGATATTTAGCGGGAACCTTGAGGTTGCCGCGGTAACCGCCAAGGGTCAAAACTTCACCGTCAGCACCATGAAAATCAGAACCGCCGGTGACGACCAGACCATTGCGCCGCGCCAGAGAGATCGTCCAATCGATCATTTCATTGTCTGCGCCGTTGTTGTACGCCTCGATACCGTCAAGGCCCAGCTTTGTAAAGGTCTTGACCAGACCTTCAAGGGTGCGGCGATCCGGGGTAATATACGGGGGATGCGCCAACACCGCTGCGCCGCCAGCCCGGTGGATCATGGCAATGGCATCTTCGATCGGGAAAAAACGTTTCTCGACATTGCACGGCACCAGATAACGCTCAAAGGCTTCCTCTTTATTCTGCACATGTCCGGCATCGAGAAGAGCCATGGCAATATGCGGACGACCGATCGTTCCCCCGGCTTTCTCCTGCACTGTCGCAAGATCGAGCAGTGTACGCCCTTCCCCTTGTAACTTTTCATTGACCCGCACAACGATATGTTCATTGCGTCGTTCACGAAAGTCCCGAAACCCCGCCAGGGCTTCAAGTAATTCGGGATGGTGGTGATCAAAGCCATAACCGAGAAGATGAATATCCTGGTACTCACCCCACTGCGTCGAAAGTTCAACAGCGGTCAGGACTTCGAGGCCAAGGGCCGAACCTGCCAGCATGGCGGCATCGATACCATCGACGTTATCGTGATCAGCCAGTGCCACCGCCGAGAGACCGATCGCTTTGGCCATCTGCATGACTTCATCCGGTGCATAAAGTCCATCCGAAGAAGTACTGTGCAAGTGCAAATCAATATATTGCGGCATAAAAGCTCCAAACAATCTCAGATTAAAATATTTACGGCGACAACTATAACGTCATTGATGCAAGAAGACAGTATCTTTTTTATAAAACTCTTCACCTGCAATAAAAACAGGAGACACCGAGCGGCGTCTCCTGTTTTTATTGCATATTAAATGAAACTTTTAAGCTTAGTTGAGTTCGCGACCACCAGCGGCAGCCCACTTCTCAAGCATGTCGGTTGTGACCGACTTCGGACGCTCAATGGCATAACCGAGACCGCGATCCCAGGTAATGTTGGCCATGCAGCCGAGAGCGCGACCGACACCGAAGAGGACGGTGTAGAAGTCATACTCAGTGAGACCATAGTACATCTGGATAACACCAGACTGGGCATCGACGTTCGGCCAGGGGTTCTTGGTCTTGCCGTGCTCGGTGAGGAC
The DNA here is from genome assembly GCA_002424625.1 of Desulfuromonadaceae bacterium UBA5613. Taxonomy (GTDB): domain Bacteria; phylum Desulfobacterota; class Desulfuromonadia; order Desulfuromonadales; family UBA2197; genus UBA2197. The sequence goes on along the minus strand of DIKR01000065.1, from coordinate 39,348 downwards.
GCCAGGAGCAACTTCAAAAATCATGGCGACGACTTTAAAGAGAGCGTCATCCTTGAGACCCGGGGTGTTCAGGCAGAACTCGCGCTGCGCCATGTAGCGCGGATCGGTCTTACGCAGAACTGCGTGGCCATAACCGGGGATAACCTGACCGGCGTTGAGGGTGTCCCACAGCGCGTCTTTGATGAGTTCTTTGGTCGGCTCGACGCCTTTGCAGTACTTCTCCTGGAACTTGAGGGTCCAATCGAGAACTTCCTGGTTGGCCAAACCATGCAGCGGGCCGGCCAGGCCGTTGAGGCCGGCGGAGTAGGCATAGTAGGGATCGGAAAGAGCCGAATGAACCAGGTGAGTGGTATGCGCCGAAACGTTGCCGGACTCATGGTCGGAGTGAAGGATGAAGTACATACGAGCGACATCCTTATACTCCTCGCTCTGGCCGATCATGTGAGCGAAATTGGCGCCCATGTCGAGCTTCGGATCGATCGCAATCTGCTTGTCGTTACGGTATTTCAGATTGTAAATGAAGGCGGCAATGACCGGGATACGTGCAACGATATCGCTGGCATCCTCATAGACAGATTCCCAAGCGGTCATCTTGTTGAATTTACCGGAGTTATAGAAACCGGCAAATTTGGAGTCTTTCTGCAGGGTCAGCATGGCAACCGAAAGCATGACCATCGGATGGCTGTCACGCGGCAGGGCGCGGATGGCATCGAAAACATACTGGGGAACAACCTGGCGAACTTTCCACTCGGCAACAACTTCGGCCACTTGAGCGTCGGTCGGGACATCGCCGGTCAACAGGAAGAACCAGAAGGACTCAACAGTCGGATAAATCGAACCTGCAGCTTTGGGGAGCGCGGCAAAGGTCTCAGGAATATTCTTGCCACGGAAACGGATCCCTTCCTGGGGATCCAGATAGGAGATGTCGGTGACAAGGCTGCGAATGTCACGGGCTCCACCGATACACTGGTCAATGTTGACCTGGTCGATGATAACTTTGCCGAACTCCTTGACAAGACGGGTGGTACGCGGACGGTGCGCCTCAATCTTCTGTTTTAGCGTTTCCTTCAACGTCGACATGCTCTCTCTCCTTTATGAGGGACAATATTCGATGGGAAACCCATCGACCGATACAACATAAGTAAACCAGATATCAACTGGAACTCAAATAGCAATGACTAGCATGAGCATACTAAGTAAAGAGGGTTAGCTTCAGAAATGCTAATCTCCTTCAATTTGAACAAACTTCTAACAATCAGGGCGTTCAAAGTCAAGAGATTTTTGTATACAACATCGTTTCAAAAATTGTCACGGCAGACAATATCATCATTTAATCACGCGAAATATCGCCTGATTTTATAAAAAAACACCTTAGGCGCAATAAATTTCGTTTCTCGACTGACCCTGCAAAGTTAACAATGACTCATGTCACCGTGTTACCTCTACCCAAAGGTCGCTACCTCTGTTATAATTTACAAACACCCACACACTGAATCCATTCAAGGACCATATTGTTCATGCAGCCACTCATCGTAGCCTTAGTTCAGCAAAGCTGCTCCGTTGACCGCGAAGCAAATATAAAAAAGAGCCTTGCGGCCATCCGCAGCGCTGCTGCTCGCGGAGCCAGACTGGTCGTCCTCCAGGAATTACACACCAGTCTCTATTTCTGCCAGCAGGAGGAGACCGCTTACTTCGATGGAGCAGAGACCATTCCGGGGCCTTCTACCGAACTTTTCTCTGCTATCGCCAAAGAACTCGGTGTTGTCCTCGTTCTCAGCCTTTTTGAACGTCGCGCCCCCGGCCTTTACCACAACACCGCCGTGGTCATTGAGCAGGACGGCTCACTTGCCGGTCGTTACCGAAAAATGCACATCCCCGACGATCCTGGTTATTATGAAAAGTTTTATTTTACTCCGGGGGATCTTGGCTTTAACCCGATCCAGACTTCGGTCGGCAAACTCGGGGTCCTGGTCTGCTGGGATCAATGGTACCCGGAAGCAGCGCGTCTGATGGCACTTGCCGGAGCCGATCTCCTCATCTATCCGACAGCGATCGGCTGGGATCCGCAGGACACGGCTGATGAACAGGAACGCCAGCGCAATGCCTGGCTCACCATCCAGCGCAGTCATGCGGTCGCTAACGGTCTGCCGCTGATCAGCGTTAACCGCGTTGGCTTTGAAGCGGATTCTTCGAATCAGACCGCTGGCGCCCTTTTCTGGGGGAGCAGCTTCGTCGCCGGTCCGCAGGGGGAGATTCTGGTGCAAGGGGGGAAGGAGGACGAGGAGGTACTTATTGCCACTATCGACTTCAACCGCTCCGAGCAAGTCCGCCGTATCTGGCCCTTTTTACGGGATCGGCGTATCGACGCCTATGACGATCTCAACAAACGTTACCGGGACTGACATCATGGAACTGCAACTGTCCTCTCAGGAAGCCCGTGTCCTCGGTTGCCTCATCGAAAAAGAGATGACAACTCCGGAATACTATCCTCTCTCCCTCAATGCCCTGACCAATGCCTGCAACCAGAAATCGAACCGCGATCCGGTCATGGCTCTGGACGAAACCGAAGTCGTGCGCTGCCTCGACGCCCTGCGCTTCCAGGGTTTGGCAATGCAGGCGGCCATGGATGGCGGGCGCGTACCCAAGTACCAGCACAACCTGAGACAAAAACTTTATCTGGAGCCGGAAGAACAGGCGATCCTTTGCGAACTTCTTCTACGGGGCGCCCAGACCGTCGGTGAGTTGCGCACCCGCTGCGAACGGATGCATGCCTTCAGCAATCTTGAAGAGGTCGAAAGGGTGCTGCATTTACTAACCACTCGGAAGGAGCCGCTGCTGATCAAACTCCCCCGCCAGGCCGGACGCAAGGAGAACCGCTTTGCCCATCTCCTCAGCGGTACACCGAACATTGAAGAGCCTGCGGGACATGAACCGGCGCCGGAAGCGGCACGCCGTCATGTCGAGGGACAGGAAGCCCGGATCCTTGCTCTGGAGGAGGAGGTCGCCAAGCTGAGCAGCGAAGTCGCCAGCCTGACTGCCGCCTTTGCCTCGTTCCGTTGCCAGTTCGAATAAAAAAGATGACGATAATTGTTGCAATTCTTGAGAGCCTGATATATACTTATAACACGAGTCAAGCAACGCAATGATTCGGGACAGCTTTCGTTTAACAGGGGAGAAACCCCGGAAAGGAGATAAAACTATGTGGACTTCAACCTACATGCTCCGTCCAATCACCCGCTGCAAGGAAGGTTGCCGAAGATAGCCCCCATATCGGGGGCTGCCTGAAGGCCAATGAGCAAAGCCCCGCTGAATTTTTCAGCGGGGCTTTTTATTTTTGGGGCGGGGGAAGACAAGGAGGGCACCGTCGCCGCCCAGATCTTTTGGGGCAAAGCCCCACTCACTCACCAACGGCGCTCCGTCGGTGCGCAAAAAACGCGCAATCTCTTCACGCAGAATCGCTTCACCACTACCACTCTTTCCCCAACCGGTAATGATCAAGACCAGCGAATAACTGTGATGAACGGCATTCTCAAGAAAATGTGCGGTGCGACGTCTTGCCTCACTACGCGTAAAACCGTGCAGATCGAGACGATCACTCGGCCGCAAACGCCCCTGTTCGACCAATTTCATCCGCCGCGGACTGGCGCTCGGCACCTCAAGATCGGGAATTTCGTCGTTAAAGATTACTGCCATTCCCTGAATCGCCGACAGAAAGAGCTCTTCATCATTGCGCGACTCGCTGACAACTTGCTTGACAGCGGGAGCGGGCGATTCTGCCGGCGACCGCTCGACTTCGACAAGACGCTCGTCTGAGGGGAGGATTTTTACTCCGAGACCTTTCATCTCCTCAGAAAAATCATATTCCCGTACAACTTCCCTGCGTAAGGGCGGAGGTGCGGCCTTGACCTCCTCCTGCACACGAAGAGAAAGCCCCTTCAAATTCTTGAAGGGGCTGGTATTAAAATCGCGACTCTTCTTTTTACTCATCTGACATAATTTCCTGACGGCAAATATCTCAGCGCATGGGGATTTTACGCCGCCCCTGCATGGCTCTGGTCTGCTCCTTGACAAGGTTCCCGGTCTTCTCCAGGTGGAACTGATACCAAAGCTCGCCCCATTCTTTCATTTTCATCTTTTTCCCCTCGCGCAACAGCACCAGGTTCGCTTTAAGGATGTCATTCCCGTCGGTCTTCTTCAGACCCTTCTCCATAACCTCGACCGCCTTGCCATGCTGCCCGGTCTCTTCGAGGCAGTAAGCATAAAGATTCCAGAGCATCGGCTCCTTTTTGTTGGCAGAGACTGCCTTTTCAAACGTATCGGTCATCAACGAGGACTTGTTTTTCTTCATATAAGTAACGGCCAGCATCCCCATCGCCGGCCAGTTACGGATGAAGCCTTCTTTGAGGAACTCAAAGGCCGTGGAAAAATCGCGGCGCAAAAAATGGATCATGCCGATCTGGGAACGGATCTGCCCTTTGAGATAAACCTGCCACGGGGCATAGACCAAGGCCGTCTCCAGGACTTTGATCGCTTTCTCCGGGTGATTCGCCTGCAGGTCCTTTTGCACGACCTCCATGATCGCAGTCACCTTTTTCATCACAATGCGCGTGGCAAAAAAGATTGCGGCCACCGTCACCAGCACAAAAACAAAAAATCCGCCCCAGAGCCCTAAAGGGCTCAAGGCGACAAGAGCACCGGCGATCAAGCCGATAGCCAATGAAATCAGGATATTATACATAAATAAGTGAAAATCCTTTCAGATAATGAAGGCGGCACTTTAACAACCCTTGGTTAAAATGTCAAAAGAGAACAGGGGCTATCCTTCGTTCAGCCATTGGTCGACGCGCTGCTGCAAGTCGCCCCAGCTGTCACCAAGACGTTCACGGAGAAAGACCACCAGCAGACTGTCGAAGAGTTGTAATCCTTCCTCGATAATATGCATCCGTTCGTAAAAGACCGCTTCACGCTCGCGTTGCGGATCAGCGACATCTTCCCGTTCGAGACGTACCGACGGTCCCTTGAAACTGCCAAAGGTGAAAATCTCCCCTTTGAGATTGAATCGCCAGAAGTCCTCACCCTTTTCCAGACAGATGACCCCCTCGCGAACAACTTTTCCTCCCTGCAGAGCGGCACGGACCTCGCGGAAACTGTCCTGCGGTCCACTGACGGCAATCTTCTGGCTACCGCCACTGCTCTCTCCCTGCAGGACAATACGATCGTTGAGGTAAGCGACAAAGACTTCGCCATGGGCGGCGGGTCCGGGACGACAGATCGCATACTCCGAACCTTCATTCATCGTCCGATAAAGGAGCCAGAGGAGAAAATCCTCGCCAATCCAGAGGTTATCGCGAATTTGTTCAAGCAAATTCTCATTACTGGCGCGATTCGCTTCTTTCAACTTCAGCAGCAAAGCCGGATCGACCACCCCTGCAGCGCGGCGCAGCGGATAAAGGGGAGTCAGGGTCAAACCCTCGAAGGTCTGCTTGAAATAGCCTTCAAGAATCTCGGTAACTTTGGGGCTGATCGAAGTAAAAGTGACAATCCCGGCGCGGGTATCCCAGATCATATCATAAACAGCCGGCGCCGGCAGGGTGCGTGCCAGCAGGGAGCCCATCACCGCTTCCTTGAGCTCTTCCCGCTTCGCCTTGGCGATCCGCGCCAGGCCGGGATTCTGCGCATGGTAGGCGCGACAGGCGAGGTCAAAATGGGCGCGAAAGAGTCCGGCCGGGACGCGACGCTGATCGCGACGCAGAGAGAAGACCAGCCAGTTGTCGCGGCGAAAATCTCCTTCCTGACTGAAGTCACTCCCCTGACTGTCGTCGAGGTGAACCCAGCCGATCGAGACCTCTTCGCTGCTGTTGTCGATCGATTGAAACCCGCGCTCGGCGAGGCGCCCTTGCACCCAGGCCGCCAGATCCCCTTCCGGCAGGGGTCCGTTGACTTCGTAATGACAAATTGTGACAGTGTTAGACAGAATCCCCATAAACTTAACAGCCCGCCTTGTCGGCACGCCGTTTGGCGCTCTCGACGGTGTTGTAAAGGAGCATGGTGATCGTCATCGGCCCGACTCCGCCCGGCACCGGCGTAATCGCTCTGGCCCGCTCTAACGCACCGGCATAATCGACATCACCGACCAGCTTCTTCTCGCCAACGCGATTCACCCCGACATCGATGACGACCGCACCCGGCTTGATCCAGTCGCCCTTGATCATCTCCGGCCGGCCGACCGCCGCAATCACCACATCTGCGCGCCGCACCTCTTCGATGAGATTGGCGGTGCGCGAGTGGCAAATCGTTACGGTCGCGTGCTTCGCCAGACACATCAGTGCCACCGGTTTGCCGACGATGTTCGAACGTCCGACCACCACTACGTGTTTGCCGGCAAGGTCAACACCGGTGTATTCCAGCATCTTCATCACCCCGTAGGGGGTACAAGGTTGGAAGAGGGGGTTACCGGTGACGAGACGGCCGACATTGTAAGGATGAAAACCGTCAACATCCTTGCTTGGCGAGATCGCTTCGAGGACACGACTTTCGTCGATCTGCTTCGGCAGCGGGAGCTGGACAAGGATGCCGTCGATGCGCACATCATTATTCAATTCAGCGATCAACGTGAGCAATTCAGCCTCGGTCGTCTCCGCGGAAAGTTTATGTTCAACCGAATAGATGCCGGTATCAGCGCAGGCTTTCTCCTTCATCGAGACGTAGACGCGGCTAGCCGGATCTTCACCGACCAGAACGACCGCAAGGCCAGGAACAACTGTTCTGGCTACCAGCTCTTGCACGTCTGAGGCGATCTCCTTGCGCATTTCAGCTGCGATCAACTTGCCATCGATTACTTTGTTCATATCACGACCTCCGGTTATGTGTGATTGCTTTAGTCATGAAGCCGATTTATTGTCCCTTCGCCAGTTCAGCCAGAATCTCGTCCCTTTCGGCACGGGGATGCTTGGCCAATGCGGCGGTCTCCTCATAGAAACGTCCGAGATCCCCATCGGCCCGCTGCAGCAGCGTTAAAAAAGAAGGTTTGCGATCGTGATAGGTGGCGACAGCAGCCAGTCGCGCATTATTGACCGGCCGCTCAAACCAGCGATCAAAACCAGTGTACCCCTGCCATGCTTCATCCCGTAGAAGCTGATATCGCTGGCGGAGTTCGCTAAGGACCGCCTTCTTCTCTGCGCGCATGAGCTGGGTCGACTTGCCGGAGGCATACAGGACTTCCAGTTCGCGACGTGTCTGCAGCAAAAGCGCAACAAAAGCCTGCTGTCGCTCCTGTTTCTCCATCGTGGCCGCCGCCGCTGGCCGTCCCTGACGGGCAAGCCAGCGCTTTACTCCTTCCGCCTCGACAACTTCGGCAAAGGCTTCATTGAAGGAAGAATCGTTCTTGACGTAAAGCTGCTGATGGGCAAGCTCGTGAAAGATCTGTCCTGCCAGCGCCGCCTCCGGCCAATCGATAAAGGTATTGAGAACCGGATCGTCAAACCAGCCAAGAGTCGAGTAGGCACTGACCCCGTAAAGTTCGGTCTCATAACCCTGTTCGCGCAAGGCAGCGGCAAAACTCTCAGCCTTGCGGGGATCGTAGTATCCGCGATAACTGACGCAACCGGCCAAAGGAAAGCACCAGGTCAGGGGCTGCAGGGAGAACTCCGGGGCGGCAATCACATTGGTGACGACAGCGGCGCGCTCAATATCGGCATAACTGCGATAGCTGCCGTTCTCCGGCAGGTGCAGCTCTCGACTGGCAAAATCGCGAATTTCCAGCACCAGATGCAGTCGCTCTTTAAGTGCGGGAGAAATGGTCGAATCGGTCAGAAGACTATCGATTGATCGACGCGCCAGGAGAATTTTTACATGACCCTGTATTGCCTGAGCATAATAGCCCAGATCACTGCACAGGGCCAGCGTCGGAACGAAGAGCGTCATACCGCAGAGACTGGAGAAGAGCAACAGGGCGCGCTTCATGGCCAGTGCTGACCGCAAGAAAGGGATTCCGGCCCGGACCTGTGCAGATCATACATCCCGAAAATCTCCTGCCTGGCAAATAAAAAACCCCGGCTGCCTTGAGTCGGGGGGCTTTATCTAGTCTTGCGCCGCCTTGGGGCAACCGGCGCAGCCGCCACCCTCGGATTTGGCTGCACAAGACGGAGCAGCACCGCCACTGCCGTAACTCTGCTGGTACCAGCCGCCTCCTTTTAAGGCAAAACCTGCCTGCGAAATCAGCTTGCGAACTTCACCCTGACACTCTGGACAAATAGTCAAAGGCGCATCGGAAAATTTCTGTCGGGCCTCAAAATTATAACCGCAGGCCTGACATTCGTATTCATACATCGGCATAACTAACAACCTCCTGAGCTTGTTTCGGGCGTCAATGTAATGGCTTCACCGACGACTGTCAAGAGAAAGGAAGGACAAAAAAACTTTGTAAGTTACAGCGGCAGTGTTATTATTCCCCTCTTGAAAAAAATCCACTTTCGCCTTCCCCCCTTGACCTTCGGGGCTGGCAAAAATCCAATCCGGACGACCTGACAGGTATGAAATTGCAGCACTACGACAAAGAATCCTTAATAGCGGAAAAGACTCCGGCAGTCTATACCGTTCTTCTCCATGAAATTAACCACCCCATGCCGCTCACGGTGCTGCGCAACGGCCAGCCGGTCGACAGTTCGACAGCGGATATCCCTTTCCTGCTACGCCCGCTGGCAATGGAGTATGCCCATTATCGCTACCTCCTGGCCAATCATTTCACGCAAATCCTCGACAACGACACTTTCTCCTGGCCGTTGTTGATGCAGGAAGGTGATATCTTCACGCAAGTACAGATTGACAAGGAGCCACGGCGGGGAATCCTCCAACTGGATCTCCAACCGGAAGGACTGATTATCCGCCGCCTGCTGGATGACGGCAGTCATATCAGCCCCCGCACCGTGCGTATCCGGGGTTGGCTGGCCGACTTTGCAGCAAAACGGTTGGTGCGCCTAACGAGCGATAACTGGCAACTCTGGGACGTCCTCATCCTCGACGGGATCCTCCAGGAGGATGGCAGCTGTCTGATTCCCCCTCAGCGCTTCAGCGGCATCGAACTGCTCTCTGCCGCCGGTCAAGTACCGCAACTGGACGACTTAACTCTGTTCATCGGCGGGAACGCCCAATCTCCAGAGCAGCGTTTGCTCAACGATTATAAAATCGATGTCATCGTCGATACGACAGATAGCGAACAACTCTTTATTCATGCCGTCACCCAGACAGCCAACCGCTTATTCCCCCTTGACCAGCATGCACTCTCGCTCTTTTGTGAAGAGACTTTTACTGCAGTTGCGGCGCCGCTGCGTACCCTGAAACGTCGCCGCGTCATTTACGATGCCTACTTCGCCGCCCGCCGTGAAAGCGGCATCACCGCCCATCGCCGCATCCTGCGCAACTTTTTGCAGGGACCGGATTTCCGTAAACGAGCCGTGGTACGCGAAGCCAAGGGGATCATAGAAGAAGCTCTCAGCCGCGATCAGGAAGAGAACTGGCTGCTGCAACTTGACGGAGCCAACTGGGTGGTGCAACAGCGCAACCACCAGAAAGAAGTGGCGCTGCTGGAGATCCTTTACCAGCACTTTGGTGTCACCGCCCTACGCGATGCCCTGATCCCCGGCGAACTGGTGGTGCCGCGCCGCTCCTTCTTCAGCTCTTTACCAATCCTGTTGCCGGCTCTGCAAGAGATTGGCGTTGAACTCTCCCTGGCCGGTCAAACGACGGTTCCGGCCGCGGTCGAGATCAAGATCAGCGCGACCGCCGCCGGCATCGACTGGTTTGAACTCCGTCCGGAAATCCGTTACAACGGCACCCTCTTCAGTGAAGAGGAGTGGCGCCGGGCCCTCGCTGACGGCCTCTTTGAAGCCGGCGGCGAGCTCCATCTCCTTGATGCTCTCAGCCTGCAGGCCCTTTCCCTCCTCGCCGGCATGGCGCCGACCCAGCGCCAACGGAAGGGTGAAGATGTCATGCGCATCCCCCGTCTGCACATCCTCGATTGCCTCGCCCTGCGCCGCCTCGGTGCCAGCCTCGAACTTGCCGCTGACGATGCAAAAATCCTTCATGATCTCGAACACTTTTCTGACCTCCCTTCTCGTCCCCTGCCGCAACTCCAGGCGCATCTGCGCGAGTACCAACGCCAAGGTTACGACTGGCTCGCTTTCCATTATGAGCACAAATTCGGCGCCTGCCTCGCCGACGATATGGGCCTCGGCAAGACCCTGCAAGCGATCAGCCTCCTCGCCGCTCTGCAGCAAGGGGTACTCAGCAGTCGCACCCCGAAAAAAAAGACGCTGCCGCATCTCGTCGTCATGCCGCCAAGCCTCCTCTTTAACTGGGAAAGTGAAATCGCCCGCTTTGCCCCGGAGCTGCGCACTACCATCTACCGCGGCCTTGATCGCAGCACCGACTTTAGAAATATCGATGTCGTCCTCACCTCTTACGACCTCGTGCGTCGCGATATCGAAAAGCTGGCGAAACTCCCCTTCCATGTCATCATCTTTGACGAAGCTCAGGCGGTGAAGAATCTCCGCACCGGCATCACTGCCGCGGCCAGGCGCCTGCAAGGGACCTTCAAGCTTGCTCTCACCGGCACCCCGGTCGAGAATCACCTTGGTGAATTCTGGTCGATTATCGACCTCGTCCTCCCCGGACTTCTCGGCGATGAAAAGGACTTTGGCGGCGCTCGCAGCAAAGATGATGAGGAGCGTCTCACCACTATCATCGCCCGGACCAAGCCCTTTGTACTGCGCCGCAGTAAAGATATGATCGCCGCCGAGCTCCCGGCCAAGATCGAGATGGAGCTCCACCTGGAGATGAACGAAGCGCAAAAACTTCTGTATCAGCAAACGGTCAACGAACTGCGCGGTACGGTCTCCTCCGCTTATAGCCAGCAGAACGCCGGCCAGGCCCGCATCACTGCCCTTGCCGCCCTCACTCGTTTGCGCCGCCTCTGCCTCGATCCGCGCCTGGTCGGTGCCGAAATCGAGGGGGTAGCACCCAAGATTACCGCTCTCTGCGAACAGCTTCAGGAGCTTATGGAAGAAGGACACAGCGTCCTCGTCTTTTCCCAGTTCACCACCTTTCTCGACCTCATCGAACCGGCCCTGGCCGCTGAGGGGATCCCCTGGCTGCGTCTCGACGGATCGACGCCGGTGTCGCAGCGCAAAGACCTGGTGCATCGTTTTCAAGGGAGTAAGGTGCCGCAGGTCTTCCTGCTCAGTCTCAAAGCCGGGGGGCGCGGCCTTAACCTCACCCGGGCGAGTTATGTCATCCACCTCGACCCCTGGTGGAATCCAGCGGTCGAAAATCAGGCCTCTGACCGCGCCCACCGCATCGGTCAGACGCGGACGGTGACCGTGTTGCGCTTGTTAATGCAGCACACGGTTGAAGAAAAGATGATGATGCTCAAGAGTCGCAAGGAAAAGCTCTTCAAGGCGCTGCTGGAAGAAGGACGGGATGCCGGGGATGTGCCGTTGACGCGGACAGATTTCGAATTTTTGATCGAGGGGTGAAGATGAGAATAAATCGGGCGACGCCGGCGTCGCCCGATTTATTCAGCCTTTAAACCAACACTTCCATTGCCCAGATTCCGCAGGGGCAGATCCCTGCACAGATGCTGCAACCGATGCAGTACTCGGCATCCGAGACGTACTCGAATTTGCCGTTGGTCAATTCGACGCGGCGGATTGCTCCTTCCGGGCAGGCCTCCAGACACATTTTACAGTCGCGACAGGTACCACAGGACAGGCAACGGTTGGTTTCATCCTTAGGGTCTGAAGGACGGTGCCGACCACGGTTGCGCGGACGGAAGAGCTCCTTCGACAAGCAACTCTGCGGGATTAATTGCGGCTTGATGAGCGGCTGCAGCTCTTTGCCGCTGATAAAATCATCGATGTAACGCGCCACATCTGCTCCGTCACCAATGGCATGAGTGAGCAGTCCGGGTTTTATCGAATCGCCGATGGCAAAGACCCCCGGCATCTTGAGTGACTGATTACAGCTGTCAACATCAACCATCCCCTTGTCATTCAACATCTCCCGCGGCACATAGGAAAGATCCGGGCGCTCACCAACGGCGATGATCACCGTATCAGCTTCGAGCAGACGGCCGTCCTTGCCATGCACCCCTTTTTCATCGACCTTGGCCGTAAAGAAGGGCCAGATGATCTTGCCGCCGAGGTATTCGACGCGGTCGATTTCATGGCGATACGCGGCCGGACGCTGGATATCGATGGAGGTGACCTGTTTGGCGCCCATGGCGTAGGCACCGAGACAGACATCCATGCCTGCGTTGCCGGCGCCGAGGACGACGACCCGTTCACCGATGACCGGACGCTGACCGTTGTTGATTGCCTTGAGAAAATCAAGCCCTTTCACCAAGCGCTCATGGCCGCTAAAGGGGATGATCACCGGATTATGGGCGCCGCTGGCAATGACGACCGCATGATGCTCCTGACGAATTTGCGCAAAGAGCGGCGCATCGACCTTGGTTGAGGTCTTGACGGTAATGCCGCTCTGCTTGATCCGCTTTATCTCCGAACTGAGAATTTCCGCCGGGAGACGCTCGCTGGGGATGACCTGGCGCAATTTACCGCCGACTTCGACATCGGATTCGTAGACAGTGACAGCATGCCCGGCCAGACGCAGCTGCCATGCCGCCGAGAGACCGCCGGGACCGCCGCCGATGACCGCTACCGACTTGCCGGTCGCTTCTTTAATGGCTGGGGCGACAGCATCGATGGAGAGGCGACCAAGCTCCTTCATGGCGACGGGATGGTCGATAAAACGACGGGTACAGGCATCCATGCACAGATTCGGACAGACTTCGCCGCAGACCGAACCGGGAAAAGGTGAGTAGCGCAGCACAAATTCCAAGGCTTCCTGAGTCTTGCCGGCGCGCAGCAGATTGATGCGATCCTGAGTCGGGATGCCGCTCGGGCAGGAGGTCTGACAGGGGGCGCCATAACGCTTGTCCTGCCAGTGCGGAATCTTGAGACGATCCTCGCCAATGCCGACCAGACCACTCACCCGGGCATAATCATCCACAAGAATATCGCCGAAAATCCCGCCATCGACCCATTTAGTGAGACGAAATTCGCGCATGGTCACACGGTGAATATGCTTGCGCTCCTCCAGGGTCTTGGCGACGATCTTACGCCAGGCGGAGAAGTCAGACAGTGTCGCCAGATGCTGTGGCCGCTCAATCTGTTGCAGGAAGATCGGCAGACCGTTGCAAAGGAAGTCACGGTCGGCATCGTCGAGATCGAGAAGCCAGACATCATCAGGAATCCCCTGAACCGGACCGCGCACATAAATTGTGCCGCCGACCATGCCGATACAAGAACGATCGCCAAGGATGGAATCGAGATCCTCGCAACCAAGACCGCAGACGACGGCGGTGCCGCCCCCCATGAATTCGAAAGAGAAGGAGCCGGTATTCTTCAGCACCCAGAATTCCGGCGCCGGATAAGCCGGGTCGTGCTTCATCAACGAACCGGAGCGGGTGCCGACGCGGCCGCCGATATAGATTTTGCCGCCGGCGGCACAGTGCGCCGTGGTATCGCCGCCATCGCCGCGCACGGTGAGGACCGCCCCGGAGTTGAGCCAGCCGGCGTCAGCCGGCGCCGACCCTTCGACAATGATCTCGGTGCCGGCGAGACCGAAGGAGCCGACCCGCTGACCGGGATTTTTGACGGTAAAACGCAGAGTCTGGCCGTCGCTCGACCATAAGGGGCCGCCGATGTCATGATGACCGGAGGAGAGGACCTCGAACTCGGTCTGTCCGGCCTCCAATCCCTGATAGATCTTTTGCAGGAGATCCTGGGTGGAAATTCTTTTATTATTCTGGCCGAAACCATTAATTTGAGCGGGCATAATCTTCCTCCCGTTAACAGACGTATTGGATTTTCAGACGCTCGGCCACGGCCCGATCAGTGGTGATCAGGGCATCGGAACGGCCGATCGGCAGCGATGAGTTACCGATCGGCGCCATCAACTTCTTCAACTCCTGATCCATAGCCAGATAGTAGTTGACGATATTCTGTGCCGCTTTCTCGGGATCAAGGCGACGCACCAAAGTCGGATTCTGCGTGGTAATCCCGACCGGACAAAGACCGGTGTTGCAGGCATTGCAGCGCCCCATCTCGTTACCGATACAGCCCGCCATCTGCAGGATCAACTTGCCGGCAAAGACGCCATTGGCGCCGAGACACATCATCTTGAAAGCGTCAGCGGCAAGATCGCCGGTCCGACCGAGACCGCCGGCGGCCCACAAGGGAATCTGCTCCTGGCGACCCTGAGTGACGGCGGCGAGATAACAATCACGCAGCTTCGAGACAATGGGATGACCAGTATGGTCGAGAGAGACTTCATGCGCGGCACCGGTACCGCCGTCAACGCCATCAAGGAAGAAGCCGCCGACGATGTTGTAAGGGTCTCGCACCAGATTGTTAAAGACCGAGACCGAGGTGGACGAAGCTGCCACCTTGATCGCTACCGGCACCCGGAACTTGAAGGCAGCATTCATCGAGAGGAACATCTTCTGCACGCTCTCTTCGATGGAATAAAGGCCCTGATGGTTGGGAGGCGAGAGGAGATCCGCCTTGGGGACGCCGCGGATCGCCATGATGTGATCGGCGACTTTCTGCGCCATAAGTAGACCGCCATCCCCCGGCTTTGCCCCCTGCCCGATCTTGATAATGATCCCGCAAGGATCTTCCACCATGTGCGGCAGGGTATTGGCAATGCGGTTCCAGCCAAAGTGGCCGGAAGCAATCTGCAGGATCATGTACTTGAGGTATTTGCTTTTAAGCAAACGGACCGGCACGCCCCCTTCGCCGGAACACATCCGCACCGGCATGCCGCATTCTTCATTGAGATAAGCGACAGCCATCGCCACTGCTTCCCACATCCGCCAGGAAAGTGCACCAATCGACATGTCGCCGATGACAACCGGATAGATCCAGCGCACTGGCGGCGCCTGCCCGTCGTTGACTAGCTCCCCGTTGGCACCAAGGTGAAACGGCAGCTTCCCGGCCGGCAGAATGCGACCAAAAGGCGCAAGCAGATCAAAAGTATGACGCTGGGCATCGAGACTGGGATCGGTCATCTGCGAAATGCGACCGACGCGCATCTTGTCAAGAGTCCGCACTGTCGACTCGAGATTTTTTCGACCGCCACGCTTGATCGAATCACCAGAGAGACAACGGGTGACAATCGGTAAACGATTATCGATATTGCGGATCGGCCCGATGGCATCGTTGGGGCAGACCTTTTCACAGCCGCCGCAGCCGCGACAATGACTGACCAGAGTACTGACCTGGCGGATCACCGGCACTGCCGAGAAGCGCTGCTGCGGATCAGGGAAATCCCCTTCGGAAAAGACCATCCGCCGCCGCTCGACCTTGGCTTCAATCGCGCGGAAAGAACAGGTGGCGACACAGGAGCCGCAGAGGGTGCAGCGACTGGCGTCGTAACGGATCTTCCAGGGGAGATCGTTGGCGGTCAGATCCTGGACTTTTACTGTCTCCATCTCTGCACCTCCAGATCGGCATCGATCGTAATCATTTCACGCTCATGGGGATAGATGTCATCCTCCCAGTTACGGTCAGGAAGGAGTTCGTTAATACCGCAAACCTCGGAGGAGAAGACAACCATCTCTTCCGAGCGACCGATGACAATCGGCCGGAGCTTCTTGGCATCGCAACAGGTAAAGAGGGTGCTGTCGGGCATAACGCCGATAATAGTGTTGGGACCGTTAATTTCGAGGTGGGCCAGGGACTGACGGATGGCGAGGAGAACATCGCTGTCCGGTCGACTGGAGAGCTCCTCAAAGGGGAGCGGGGTGATGACATGCTTGTAATAATTGAGCGGCCAGCCAAGGACGCGGTGTACGTAGTGCATGGTATAAAGGAAGCACTGCGAATCCGACTCGAAGCCGATGTAGCCGTGATGCAGCTTGGCCTGAAACTCTTTGTTCTTTTGATAAAAGGTATTTTCGCCATTCGCCAGGGCGGTATAGCCCTGCAGAAAGAAGGGATGCGCCGCATAACGGACGATATCGTAGTTGGTATTCTGCCGGCACTGGGCGGTAATCACTTTGGCGGTAAATTTGTTGTCCGGTTCCCAGAGATTGAAGTAGGTGCCGATATCCTTGGGATCGCCGATCTCTTTGAGGGTGATGACATCCGGCCAGAAGGAGTAAACAAAACCGAGATCATCTTCTTCCAAAGCTTCGCGCAGCTGGAGACGCATCTCAAGCAGAAGATCTTCCTTCTCTTTTTGCGGAGCTGAACGATAATTCTTCGGATACTGGAAGGTCTCGAAGACATAGTTGGGCATGGCGATGATATCAAGACCAGGAAGATTGTTGGTCTCGGGCACCCACTGCAACACCCGGTTGAAGCCGGCCGCGTGCAGAATATCCTCGGCGAGTTTCAGCCCTTCGTCAGTACAGGCCATGGAGAGGGTCGGGAGATGCTTGTACCCCTCGAAGAGGCCGCCGAGGTCTTGCATAACCATGGCGAAGCCCGAATTGTCGTGCCCTTTTTGTTGGGATTGCATGAGGAGAAGGGCGAGACTGGGATGAACGTAGTTACGACTTTTAATGGCGCCGATTCGACACATAGATTTTAACCTCCGCTTTGGAGTAACAACGTTTACCTGATTGTCATTCATAACAAATTCCATGCCAAACAAAACAAGAATAGCCAGCAGTCAATTTTATGAAAAAACACTCGATAATTCGAGGTAATGCATAATTAAAATGCACCTTCTATTAATGTGACAAAAAAAGCGGCAGCAACTCAACCTTGCAAAGTACTCACTGAGTAACATAAATTCCGTAAAAATCCCCTCGATTTTCCAAACGTTTCAGACTCGACAAAGCCATGACTTTCTCTTATGCTCTGCGCATGCAAATGCAAACGTCAACCCCCTCCCCCAACGTTAAATTTCCAGTCGCACTGCACGACGGTTTAGTCATCGAAGCCGTTTATTACGGCTCCGGCACTCTCTGCCTTTCATCGCAGGCCGGCTGCGCCCTGGCCTGCCCCTTCTGTGCCTCCGGGAGCCAGGGGCTTAAGCGGCAACTCAGCGTTGCCGAGCTGGAATTGCAACTGCAGCAATTTCGCCAAATGGGTTTTGAACCACAGCGACTGACCATCTCGGGAATCGGTGAACCACTGCAAAACTGGGAAAATGTGCGCAGCTTCATGACCAGCTGCCAAAAGCAGGGAACAGGGATCTCTGTCACCACCACCGGCGTTGCTATTCAGCACCTGGAAGAATTGATCACCCTCGCCACTAATGGCGTCATGCTCTCCCTGCACGCCGCAACAGCAGATATGCACCGACAGCTCATCCCGAAGGGGCCGGACTTCTTGCCGCTTTGCAACGAACTTGACCGGATTTACTCCTTGATCTCGCGCCGCAAGCGCCGCAAGCTCGGCATCAACTACCTCCTTCTTTCGGGCATCAATGATCGCCAAAGCGACCAGCAAGCGTTGCTGACGCTGATGCAGCGCTGGCCGGATTTCACCCTGCACCTGTTGCGTTACAACCCGGTTGCCAATATGACCTTCGATAGCGACCCGGATAAAATTGATCACTGGCACGACTCCCTGCTAAAAGAAGGCATCTCGGTGCGCCGCCCGAATCGCTGGCGCAACAGCGCCGATGGTGGCTGCGGTACCCTTTATCTGCAAAGGAATTTCCCATGAAAGAGATTGCCCTGGCCGCAGCCCGCGCCGGCGGCGCCGTTTTGCGCAGCAAATTCGGCACCCGGCTGCACATCGAAGAGAAGGCCGCTAAAGATCTCGTCACCGAAGCTGACCGTGAAGCCGAAGCAGCAATTGTCGCGATCATTCAGGCCCGCTTTCCCGAGCACAATATCCTCGCCGAAGAAGGGGATTATCCCAAGACCGCCAGCTCCTTTCGCTGGATCATCGACCCCCTCGATGGCACCACCAACTTTGCCCACGCCTTCCCCTGGTTCGCCGTCTCCATCGCCCTCGAAGCCGCCGGCGAGATCATCCTCGGCATCGTCTATAACCCCATATACGAAGAGCTCTTTGTTGCAATTAAGGGTCAGGGGGCGACCCTCAATGGTCAAGCGCTGCAGGTCTCCACGATCAACCGTCTTGATCGCGCCCTCCTCGCCACCGGTTTCGCCCCGGCCAGTTCCTCCTCCCCGGCCAACAATTTCGACCACTTTATCCATTTCCAGGAGAAGGCCCAGGCCTGTCGCCGCCCCGGAGCGGCCAGCCTCGACCTCGCCTGTGTCGCCGCCGGCCGTTTTGACGGTTTCTGGGAGATGAAGCTCAAACCCTGGGATACGGCAGCCGGCATGCTGCTGGTCAGCGAGGCCGGCGGTCGGGTCAGTGACTTTGACGGACCCCCTTTTGCGCCCAGTCAACTCGAATGTCTGGCCAGCAACGGTTTGATTCACGACGCCATGATCCTTATTCTCCAGCAAGGGAAACGACCATAAAGGACAAAGAAACATTGTCCTGTTCAATACAAAAAGAGCGGCTCCGTCTGGAGTCGCTCTTTTTGTATCGTCTTATGGAGAATTGAAAGTTTAGAGGTTGGCCGACTCCGCCGCCAGATAGGAGGCAACACCAGCTTTGTCGGGGACCATCCCCTTCTCACCTTTATTCCAGCCGGCCGGACAGACTTCGCCGTACTTCTCGGTGAATTGCAGTGCATCGACCATGCGCAGCATCTCGTCGACATTGCGGCCAAGGGGAAGATCATTCACGACCTGATGGCGGACAATTCCTTTGGTGTCGATGAGGAAGGAGCCGCGAAAAGCAACTCCGGCCTGCTCGAATTCGACATCATAAGCTTTGCAAATTTCGTGTTTCACATCGGCAACCAGAGGATAAGCGACCGGACCGATACCGCCATCATCGATCGGCGTATTACGCCAGGCAACGTGGGTGAACTGCGAATCAATGGAACAACCGATGACCTGTACCCCGCGGGACGTGAATTCATCAATGCGCTTGGAAAAGGCTATCAACTCCGTCGGGCAGACAAAGGTAAAATCGAGAGGATAAAAGAAGAGGACAACATACTGACCGGCGTAATCAGACAGGCTGAAGTTGCCATTGATCGTGCCATCGGCCATGACGGCGGCCGCTTTGAATTCCGGGGCTTTTTTTCCGACAAGAACTCCCATTTTTTTAACTCCTTTGATTGGATGTTTAAGATTGGTCAGACAATGATCGTAGTCTACACATGAAAAAAATGTTGTCAAGAAATTATTACTAATCTGGTTATTTTTAAGTTTATAAAAAAGGTCAGGCGGATAGCAAGGCCTGACCTTTTTGTTGACTAACCGTGTTCGGCGATAAAAGCTTCCGCCAGAGCGACATCATCTTTGCAGCCGATGAAGACCGGAGCGCGTTCATCAATTTGCGTCGGAATAATATCGAGAATCCTTGCTTTGCCGGTCGAAGCTGCGCCGCCGGCCTGCTCAACCAGGTAAGCCATCGGATACAATTCATAAAGAAGGCGGAGTTTCCCTTGCGGGGCTCCCTGCAGATGGGGATAAAGGAAGATTCCTTTCCCTTTGATCAGAATCTGGTTGATATCCGGAACAAAACCGCCGCTGTAACGAAGTTTGGCCCCTTTCTCTTCGAGTTGACGGACAAACTTTTCTGTCCCGGGCGTATATTTGTTGCGCTGCCCGCCGGGAGAGTAGATCGAGCCGCACTGGGCCAAGCGAATATTTTCATTGACCAGGGTATATTCCATCAGTGCGTTCATGGCAAATTCCTGGACACCGCTGCCGGTTGAAAGGACCAGAGTCGTTCGCGGCCCGTAAAGAATGTACATGGCAGCAACCTGGTGACGGCCGGCTTGCAGAATATTCTCCCCGTCGTAAATCGCGACGATCGTACCGACGGCGAGATTGACATCAACAAGGGAAGATCCGTCGAGGGGATCATAAGCCACGGAAAAACGACGTCCGCCATTTTGATTATTGGTATGATCAACGCAGATGATTTCGTTGGTCTCCTCGGAGACAATCGTCGAAACCACACCGGAATGGATCAAGCGCTTGCGCAGAATGCGATCGGAGAGGACATCGAGGGCCAACTGTTCTTCGCCGTAAAGGTTGGACGTTCCGGCGACACCGAGATCGCCGGTGCGAATGGAGTTAATGATATACTTCGAGGCATCGGCAATTTCGCAGATCAAGCGGGTCAAGTCACGATCCACATTGGTATCACGCAGATAGCAACGCAGATCAACTTGAAACTTGGTCTTGCCCGGGGCTGCTGACATAAAAAACTCCTGGTTACATAAAAATATTGACTGTTGGACTATTCAAATTCACCCTTGAACCACTTATCGAACCAGTTGCGGTGATCTTTTTCCGCGAGTATCGCCAGATCGTTGGGCCCCAGCCAGATACCCTTGCAGCCGGGGCATTGATCAAGCGGAACACCGCGAAAATCTATCGGCAATAATTTTTCGCTGCACTTCGGGCAGTGATTACGGCAAAGAGCCAGCCTCTCTTTCTCTTCCATCTGCTTCATCTTCTCGATCAGTAACTTTTCTCTTTTGTAGATGTACTCATTCTCCAGAGCCCTTTCACGTTCTTTCCAAATGTCAATCATAACATCACCTCCACTAGAGATTAAATACACGTTTATTCTAACAAAAATAAGGAGAAGTGCAAGCAATCATTGGCAATATACAGATAAGAATATATCAGAGACCTTCTTTGATCTTCTTCAGATAAAGATTGCTCCGTTCCTCGGCAAAGCCAAGATGTTCAAGCATCAAAACCCTGGCACCCTCGGCATCGTTATTTTTGATCGCCAGATAAACACTTCGGTGATGGTTGAAGAGCTGTTTTTGATCGTCTTCAGTCAGATAAACCGCCCGCCACACCCCGCGCTGAAATTCTTTCATCGCATCAAAAATATTCTGCATGAGATGGAGCCAGACAACGTTATGAGTCGCCCGGGCAATAACAATGTGAAAGTTGGCATCAAGATCTTCAGAGGGCTGCAACGTCTTAAGATTTTGCTCCATACCGTCGACAATCTCCTCCATGCGCCGTAAATCTTCCGGCAAAGCGCGCTGTGCGGCAAAGTAAGCGGTCCAACTCTCCATGCATTTACGCACCTCGATGACATCCAGAGCCCGCTCCTGCTCAATACGGATCATGTCACTCAGGGCGTTTCCGCTCCCCTGTTCCATGAGGGACAGAACCGTCGTCCCGCCCCCTTGCAGTGCTTCGACCAGTCCTGACGCGCCGAGGATATTCAAGGCCTCCCGGACCGAAGGACGGGAAACGCCGAACATCTCTGCGAGTTCCCGTTCCGGAGGGAGGCGATCGCCGGGGACAAATTCACCGGACATGATCGAATTACGGATCTGTTCGGCTATCTGTGCGGAAATTTTTTTCGGCCTGATCGGCGTAAAAGTCATAGTCGGCATCCGGCAATCAGAGGTGATTAATATTTGGTTTCAATACACTATTTTCCGGGATGGTGCAATCTGCAGTTGCTTCAATTTCTGGTTAATTCCGCTAAAATTCCTGCCGCCTTTAGCCGTTCGAGTAATCCCTGCAAAAGATAGCCGGTCACCAGACCAGTAGGGATAGCGCCGAGCAGGAGAATGGGGAGATAAAAAAAGATCGCCTGATTCTGCAGCAGGAAGGACGCCATCAGCAATTGCCCGAGATTATGGCTGACAGCACCGCACAGACTGATGCCGAGGGGGCTGAAACAGGTGGTCTTTTTAACCAGCAGAGCCATGATCAGCGTGCTGATCACCGCACCGGTCAGTCCCAGGAAGAAGGCGGGCGCAAAGAAGGTTCCCCCCAGCAATGAACCGAGGAGTACCCGGGCAATCGCCACGGTCATGGCGGCGCGCAGATCATAAAGATACAGGACCAGCAAAGTGACAATATTCGCCAAGCCCAGTTTAACGCCTGGAAAGGGCAGAGGAATGGGGAACAGCCCTTCAAGGACATGCAGGGTGGTGGCCATGGCGAGCAATAAAGAAAGGTAGACGAGGCGGCGGGTACTGAACATGATGTCTCGTCTCAGTTTAGCGGGTGACGGCATCCACCGGGGCAAGGCCGTCGATATGAATGATGATTTCGCCGGGGAGACAGACAATCGTCGAACCTGGCGCCTGGATCCAGCTCTGCTTGACACAGATCTGTTCGGGACAGTTCGCTTCCCGCATGCGGATTCTCCCACCTGCGACCTCTACCGTCGCCGGGCCAAGACGTCCGGTAATTTGCATCATCTCATTGCCGCCAACGGGGTCAAGATCGATCGTATGAAGAACTTTCCCCGCAACCGTGATCGTTGCCTGCGTCGGCAAGAGCTGGTCTGCAGATATAAAGAAGTGTCGATAGATCGTCACCAGCCCCAAAAGTGCGCAGAGCAGGACCGCGGCGATCAGTACCTTATCAGCGCGGGTCATAGCGGTACGCGCCTCCGGGCAGGACTTCGAGATGAGCAGCAAGACCAGAAGTATGGGAAATACGCCCCGCCGCACTCACCATAATCAGGTTGACGCTGAGTTTTTCCGCCAGAGTCAATGCTTCCTCCTCCTTCATCACGAAAAAAACGGTCGACAGAATATCGGCAAGACCGGCGTCCTGGCTCACCACTGTCACACTCATATTTTCACTGGCAGGATAACCACTGCGCGGATCAAGGATGTGATGGTAACGCTGCCCATCCGCTTCAAAATAACGGTAATAATCGCCCGAAGTCACGGCCGCCGCATCTTCAAGGGTGACAATAGCAACCAGGGCGTCGGCTTGACGAGGATCCTTGATGCCGATGCGCCAGGGAGCATTACGGGCATTGCTGCCAAGGACCCGAATATTCCCGCCGGCATCGATCAGGCCTTTCTTGATCCCCTGCCCGGCAAGAGCCTGCAGCGCTTTTTCGGTCGCATAACCTTTGGCCAGAGCACCGAGATCGAGTTTCATCCCGACTTTGCGCAGGAAAGCCGTCGATTCAGCCGCGTTGACTTCTAAACTCTCGATATCGACCAAAGACAGAGTCTCGACAATGGTCGAGGATGCGGGAACTTTGGGGACATCTCCTGTAAAGTCCCAGAGATCGAGGACCGGCCCGATCGTCACATCAAAAGTGCCGGCACTCAGAGCATGATATTTTTTCGCCAGAAGCAGCATCGCCAAGGTGTCAGCATCAACGTGCACCGGACCAATCCCGGCCATTTCATTGATGCGGCAGACATCGCTGCGGCGACAATCCTCCGACCCTGGCAACGGAAAGCGATCGACGAGAGCAGCAATACGATGCATCTCGCCATAAGCCGCGGCAATTGCCAGCGGCAAGGTTGCGGCATCGTCGCCATAGACCTTGATACTGACCAGCGTATCCATAAGAAATTGCTCGCTGCGGTATTCCTTGATCCGACGTTCCGACAGGAACACAGTCACCCCGACGACAAGCAAGCCGAGGCAAAGAATCAGCAGAAGATTGCCGCGGCTGGTCATTCCGTCTTGCAGACGCCGCAGGCCTGACAACCGGCATCCGGAGTCGTGCCGATTTCAAGCACAACCTGTTCCGACAGGGGGGAAATCATGTCAATCGACTTGGTCGGACATTTGGCAGCACAGATGCCGCAGTTGGTGCATTTCTCGACATCGATGACGGCGACACTCCCCTCCCCGACCGTTACAACGTGTACGGCATCTTCCGGGCAATTCTTTTCACAGATTTTACACTTGATGCAGGCGACGGAACAGTTGGCCTTGGCCTCTTTACCCTTTTCGGTATTGACGCAGCGAACCGTGACCAGATGCGAAACGCCGATCAGCTTCAGGATCTGCTGCGGACATTCGACGACACATTTGTTGCAGGCGGTGCAGCGGTAGTAATCGATGACCGGTAGACCGTCAGCCCCCATCTCGATGGCGCCGAAGGGGCAGACCTTGAAACAGGAACCCTGCATGACGCAGCCGAAGTCGCAGGCTTTCGGCCCCTTGAAGTTGGCAAGCGCGGCACGACAATCCTTGATCCCTTCGTAGCGATAAAGCATCCGGGTCCGGCCGTACCCCCCCTGGCACAGGAGTTGCGCGACTTTGCGCTCTTCATAGGCCGAGACTTCCGTCCCCATGATCGCGGCAATCTGTTCGTACAGAGTCGCACCGCCGGGAGCACAGTCACTCGGTTTCACGCTTCCGGCGACGATTGCCTCGGCAAAGGCGGCACAACCCGGCAGGCCGCAGGCGCCGCAATTAGCGCCGGGCATGATTTGCAGCAGAGCTTCAACCCGGGGATCAACGGCGACGGCAAACTTCTTGCCGGCAAAGCCGAGAATAATTCCGAAGACGGCGCCAATGGCACCGAGACTTAAAATTGCAACCAGCATTGATATGCCTCCACTAAGTCAAACCGGAAAAACCGAGGAACGAGATCGACATTAATGCCGCGACGATGAGGGCAATCGGGGTTCCCCGCATACTCTCGGGGATATCAGCATCTTCCAGCCGCTCGCGAATCCCCGACATGAGGAGAAGGGCGAGGGTAAAGCCGGCGGCATGACTGAGGCTGTGCACCATGACCTTGCCGAGGGAGTATTCATTCTGAATATTGATAATCGCCACCCCGAGGACCGCACAGTTGGTGGTGATCAGCGGCAGAAAGATCCCCAGAGCCTTGTACATCGGCGGACTGAACTTTTTAATCACCATCTCGACAAACTGCACCAGCGAAGCGATGACCAGGATAAAGGCGATCGTCTGCAGATAAGTAATGTTGAGCGGAGTCAGCAGGTATGTCTGCAGCACCCAAGTGATAAAGCTGGCGATGATGAGGACGAAGGAGACCGCCCCCCCCATCCCCAGCGAGGCGCTGAGTTTTTTCGAGACGCCGAGAAAGGGGCAGATTCCGAGAAACTGCGACAGGACGATGTTATTGACCAGAACGGCACTGATGATAATAATGAAATATTCTTGCATCTGTCAGATTCCCCTTCCTTTATGCGGTTTTTCTCTGGAATTTATTCATCAGGCCCAAAATACAGCCGAGGGCAATGAATCCGCCCGGCGGGAGGATCATAATTAGAGCGGGAATGTTCTCTGGCAGGAGCGGCAAGCCGAAAAAGCTGCCGGCGCCGAGGACTTCCCGCACCGCACTGACCATGACCAGCGCCACGGTAAAACCGATCCCCATACCGAGGGCATCGACTATGGCCGGGAGCATGGTGTTACGACTGGCAAAGGATTCCGCCCGACCGAGGATGATGCAGTTGACGACGATCAGGGGGATAAAGATCCCCAGGGCGGTGTAAAGCGCCGGGGTAAAGGCATGCATCAGCATGTCGGTAATGGTCACAAAGGTGGCGATAATGACGATAAAGGCCGGGATCCTGACGCTGGAGGGGATGACCTTGCGCATCGCCGAGACGACAATATTGGAGGCCAAAAGGACACCGGTAACCGCCACCCCCATGCCGAGGCCATTATTGACTGACGTGGTCACGGCCAGGGCCGGACACATGCCGAGCAGGAGACGAAAAAGGGGGTTCTCCTGAACCAGCCCTCTGGTAAATTGATCCTTCAAGTTCATAAGATAGACCTCCACGACAAATTTTTCATGGCTGTTTCACCGCGGCGAAGTGGGCAATAAAGTGCTCGCGGGCGGCATTGACCCCCTTGGTCACCGCCTTGGTGGTGATGGTGGAGGCGGTGATCGCCTGAACCTGATTCTCTTTGAGCGGCGGGGTCTTGGTCACTTCGAGGGCAAGGTCGATCCCTTTATCCTTGTAGCGATCATAAAATTTGCTCTCGGTCGCTTTGGCGCCGAGGCCCGGGGTCTCACGCTGGCTGAGAACCTTGATGGTGGTGATCCGGGCCGTGGCGATATCAAAGCCGGCAAGCAGAGCGATCGGGCCGCTATAGCCCTTGGTCTCGACCGCGTAGATGACCCCGACCGGCACCTCCTCCAGATAAGCAACATTCACCTCTTTGATCACCGGATCGTGGGGAGGAATGAGATGAGTCGTGGTTTCGTCCACGACTTTGTCAGACTGCGGATAGACCTCCTTGAAGCTGTCAAGCTTGTTCTGCAAAATCTGCGCTGCAATGAGTGGGCTGGCGAGGCTGTTGACATAACTGAGAGAAGCACCGGCGACACCGGCGACCAGCAGCAGGAAAAGGCCGAGCTTTAAAATATCACGCATGGCTCTTCACCCTCCCGAAGACCCGTGCTTTGGTGTAACGATCGAGCAGCGGGGTGACGACATTCATCAATAGAATCGAGTAGGCCACCCCTTCCGGATAGCCCCCCTTGGTACGGATCAGCACGACCAAAAGACCGCAGCCGATGCCAAAGAGGATGCGGCCAAGTTTCGTCACCGGCGAGGTGACCCAGTCGGTCGCCATGAAAAAGGCGCCGAGGAGGAGGCCACCGGCACAAAGGTGATAAACAGGATACCAGAGCCCCTCCCCTTTGATGCCGCCGATCATGGCGGTGAGGAGGAAGACGGTGCCGAGGAAAGTGCCGGGGATGCGCCAGTCGATCTGCTTGCGGTACAGGAGATAAGCCCCGCCAAGGAGCAGAGCCAAAGCACTGGTCTCACCGATACTGCCGCTGACCGAGCCGAGGAAAATCTCTCGAAGCGGGGGGAGGATCTCGCCGCCCGCCTCTTTCATGATCCCGAGGGGGGAGGCAGTGCTCAGGCCGTCGAGGGGATTGGTCCAGTTGGTCATCGCCACCGGAAAAGACGCGAGGAGGAAGGCCCGGCCGATCAGGGCGGGATTGAAGATGTTCTGGCCGAGGCCGCCAAAGAGATGCTTGGCAACAACGATGGCGAAGATCGTACCGAGGACCGCCATCCACAGCGGTAACGACGGCGGCAGACAAAAGGCGAGGAGGAGGCCGGTGATAATGGCGCTGCTCTCGCGGGTGGGCGATTCCCGCTTCATGATCTTCAGGCAGACGATCTCGGCAGCATAAGCACTGATCACGCAGGCCAGGATCACCAGTAATGCCGGCAATCGAAAAAAGTAGAGAGCGGCGAGCAGCGCCGGCGTCAGGGCGATGAGCACATCACGCATGGCGGTCGGGACGTTGTCCGGACTGTGCACATGCGGTGCGGAGGTGACAACGATGAGATCTTTCTGCGGAATCATCCGACTTCCTTCCCTTAACGCGCCTTGGCAGCGAGAATCGCCTGCTTGGCCCGGCGGATATACTGGATCAACGGAATCTGGGCGGGGCAGGCATAAACACAGGAACTGCACTCGATACAGCTCATGGCATCGGCTTTTTCCGCCTCTTCCCAGGCACTGCGCTTGGCCAGTCGCGCCAGAGAAGTCGGTTCGAGAAAGGCAGGACAAGCGTCGATACATTTGGCGCAGCGCACGCAGGGATATTCTTTCTGCGCCCGATGGGGCTCTTTATGGAGGAGGACTATACCGGAGGTCCCTTTGACCACCGGCAGTTCATCGGAAAAGACGGTCTTGCCCATCATCGGGCCACCGGCAATGATCTTCTCGACTTCACCGAGATAACCGCCACTCTCCTTGATCAATTCACTGAAGAGGGTACCGATACGCACCAGATAGTTGGCAGGGTGACAGATACCGGGACCGCTGACAGTGACATAACGTTCGATCAGGGGGATTCCCAGCTCAACCGCGTCGGCGAAAGACGCGGCGGTCCCGACATTATTAACGATCACCCCCACCGACAAGGGCAGCTCACCGACCGGGAGTTCTTTGCCAGTGCAAGCGTAAATGAGCTGTTTCTCCGAGCCTTGCGGATATTTCTCCTTGAGGACGACAACCCGGAGATTCGGCTGGCTGGCGATCGCTTTCTCCATCACCGCGACGGCATCCATCTTGTTCTCTTCAATGGCGATGACCCCTTGCGTGCAGCCGATACTGCGAAGCATATAGCCGAGCCCGGCAACGATCCTTTCCGGTCTTTCCAGCATCAGGCGGTGGTCAGCGGTGAGGTATGGCTCGCATTCGACGCCGTTGAGGATAACCGTGTCGATCTTCTTGCCTGCGACCGGGGCATACTTGACGTGAGTCGGGAAGGTCGCTCCCCCTTGGCCGACGATCCCGGCTTCGAGAATAATCGCGCGCAGCTCTTCAGGGGTCAAAGCCGCAGGATCCGCGGCCGGTTGCACTGTTTCCGCCCATTCTTCCCGGTGGTCGTTTTCAATGATGATACAAGGGACAAAACTGCCGCCGGGGTGCTCCATGACTTCGATGCCAACGACTTTGCCGCTGACGCTGGCGTGAATGGGGGCCGAAACAAAGGCCTTGGCCATGCCGATCTTCTGCCCCTTCTTGACCTCGTCACCGGCGACGACCAGGGGGACACAGGGAGCGCCGGTATGCTGGGAAAGGGGAATATAGACCCGGTCCGGGATCGGTGCGACAACCGTCGGCAGGTTGCTGGTCAGCTCCTTGTGCCCGTCCGGGTGGATCCCGCCTTTAAAAGTGGCTCTCTTCATCTCTATTGACTCCAGGAGAAGGTCATTTCTATACAGCTTTAACTTCCACAAAAAAGAGCACGGTCAACAAAACCAGCAGCACAGCACTGCTGATCAGGTCCGCTGGGGAAAACTGCAACGGTCGCATCCTCGTCCGCTGCAGATCTCCCCGGTAACATCTTGCCTCCATCGCCGTTGCCAAGGCCTCGCCACGGCGAAAAATCGCGACAAAGAGAGGAAAAAGCAGGGGGGTATACCCTTGTAGTCTTTGCCGTAAGCCGCTGGTATGAAAGGCCGGAGAGCGGGAAGCACGGGCTTGAATACTCTTTGCCGCTTCCTCGACAATCACCGGAATAAAGCGCAAGGCCAGGGCCAGGAGCATGGCCAATTGTTGAACCGGCACCTTGATGCGTTTCAACGGTTGCAAAAGACTCTCCAACCCGGCGGTCAGGGCAAGTGGAGACGTCGTCGCCGTCAGCAGCGTGGCACTGCTCACCAGCAGAATCAGGCGCAGCATCATTTTCGCCGAGCGGTGCAGCCCTTCATACGAGATATAACTCAAGATCCCGGAAGTCGCGAGCGGTGCCCCGGAAACAAAGAAAATGTTGAAAAAAGCGGCACAGGCCGCCAGCCACAGGATCGGCCGCAAGCCGCGCCAGGAATCGCTGAGTGAACGCCCGATCCCCAAAGTCGTCAGCAGCATAAAAGCGCCCAGGAGGAAGAAAGCTACATAGCTCTCCACACTATACAAAATTACCATAAAGAGCAGCGCCAGCAGGATCTTGCTGCGCGCATCGCTCCGGTGCAGAAGCGAGTCCCCCGGCGAATAGCCCCCCATCATGACCAGCGGATAGCTCCAGCCCTTTTGACTATCGGTAGCAGCGCATTCCAGTTTAGGGAGATGCGGCAGGGGCTCAGCGAGGCCAAGCGCCGCAAGGCGCGTAACATCAGAAAAGACCTCCGCCGGTGTCCCATTGACAGCGATTCGCCCTGCCTCCAGAACCAGGACCCGATCCGCCAGAACAGCTTCGTCGCGGTGGCGGGTGATGTGCAGAATGGTCAGCCCCAGCTCCCGGTTGAGGCGGCGCAGCAAGCCCATGATCTCCAACCTCCCCGCCGGATCGAGTCGGGTCGTCGCTTCATCGAGAATGATACACTCGGATTGCATGGCGAGAATCCCGGCCAGCGCCAGACGCTGCTGCTCTGTAGCGCTCAGGGTGTGGGGAGCGCGTTCGGCCAAGTCCGCCAGACCAACGGTCTGAAGAGCATTTTCAACGCGAAGCAGAATCTCTGCTGCGGGCAAACCGAGATTTTCCGGACCAAAAGCGACATCTTCCTCGACCGTGGTGCCGACAATCTGGTTGGCTGTATCCGCAAAGACCATCCCGGTCAATCGTCTGACCTCCCAAAGGCGACTGGCATCGCAGCTGTCGATCCCGTGGATGCGCACCCGCCCGGTCGTCGGGAGATACAGGGCATTGAGCAGCCGCACCAGCGTCGATTTGCCCGAACCGTTGCGTCCAAGGATGGCGACAAAAGCACCCTGATGAATACGCAGGGAGATATTATCGAGAGCTTTCGCGGGCTTCCCGGCACCCTGGCCCGGAGCATGCGTAAACTCAACTCCCTGCATTTCGATTATTTCCATGGAAGGAAAGACCGCTCCGGAATGATGCAAAGAAAAGAACCAACTATCGGTGTTGCTAGCGGAGGGCAAACTCTTTGCCGTGCTGAAAGATCCAGCATTTTAACAAATGCGAAATAATCGGCAAGGCTTATTTTTACTACGTTAAATCAGGACGTTAGCCATTAATTTTATTTTCAATAAATATTATTATCATAAATAAAATATAAGTGTCAAGGTCTCTTAAGAAGGGTTCAACGACGATGGCGGCCGAAGCGATTGGAGCAGAAGCTCGGTGAGATGGAGAATTCTGACCTCGGGCAACTGCTCCGCCAGACCCTTTTTCAGCTGCAGGAGGCAGCCGGGATTGCTCGTCACCAGCACTTCGGCGCCACTGGCGGCAATCGTATCGAGCTTGCGCTGCAGAATGCGGTCGGCCATCTCCGGCTTGGCAATATTATAGGTCCCGGCACTGCCGCAACAAGCGTCGGCCGCTTCCAGCTCGTGATAGGACAGTTCCGGAATGAGTTTGAGCAGTTGCCGCGGCTCCTGACGGATCCCCTGGCAATGAGCGATGTGGCAGGGGTCGTGATAAGTGACCTTCAGCGGCAGCGGTTGCAGGAGTAAAGCCAGTTCGTCGGCATGCAAGGCGAGAACTTCAGAGATATCCCGCACCTTGGCACTGAAGGCTTCTGCCGCCCCTTCGCTGTGATGACCATACTTCTTCAACTCCGCCCCGCAGCCGCCGCAATCAGTGACGATAAAATCGAGATCAAAACCGGCAAAGATCTCGATATTGGTGCGGGCCGCAGTTTGCAGACCGGCGAGATCACCGCCGAGCATATTCGGCGCGCCGCAGCAGACCTGATTTTTCGGAGTAATGACCTTGTAACCGAGGGAGGTCAAAAGCTGGATCGTCGCGCGGCTGGCTTCGGAAAAGATCAGGCTCATGACGCAGCCGAGGAAGAAGCCGATGGTGCCGCGCTCCGTTCCAACCGACGGGGTGATTTCCTGAATCTCCTGGCGCAGCGGCCGGGCCGGAAGAGTCGGGAGGAGCCCCTCCATCCGCTCCAGCGGCTTCGGAAACATCTTGAGCAGGCCGAGATGGCGCACCAGTCTTTGCAGTCCGGTGCGTTGATAAAGACGCAGCGGTGCCAGCGAGGTCTCAAGGCGGTCGGGGTGCGGCACCAGCTTGCGGAGGATGAGATCCTCCATGAAGTTCAACCCCTCCCCGCCCTTCCGGTCGCAGCTGAATTCCGCCACCAGTTCGCCGGCATTGACGCCGCAGGGGCAGGCGGAGGCGCAAGCCTGACAATCAAGACAAAGGGAGAGGTAGTCCAGCAGCCGTTCCGATTGATCGAGCTCGCCTTCCGTCACTTTGCGGATCAGCGCCACCCGACCGCGCGGTGAGGCGGTCTCCAGGAAAGTCTCCCGATAGGTCGGGCAGTGCGGCAGACACATACCGCAGCGCATACAGTTGATCAGCTTGACTTCATCCATCTCAAACGACCTTCCCGGGGTTAAGAATCCCCTGCGGATCGAACGCCTTTTTGATCCCGCGCATCACCCGCACCCCGGATTCCCCAACCAGTCGCGGCAGGTATTTCTTCTTCGCCAGCCCGACCCCATGTTCGCCGGTAATTGTCCCGCCCATGGCAATGGCGGCATCAAAGATCACTTCGAAGGCCTGATGCGCCCGCTTGATTTCGTCCTGATTTCGCTCGTCGGTGAGACAGGTGGGATGAAGATTGCCGTCACCGGCATGACCGAAGGTGCCGATGGTCACATCGTATTTCTTTGCCGCATCCTGAATCACCTGCAGCATGGCGGCGATACAACTGCGCGGCACAGTGGCATCTTCGAGGATCGTCGTCGGCCGCAGTCGCGCCAGCGCAGAAAGGGCGGTGCGGCGGGCGGTCGCCAGTTTGAGCGCCTCCTCATTATTTTTGGCGGTCTGGAAGAAGGAGCAGCGATGCTTTTGGCAGATGTCGGCGACAGCGGCGGCTTCTTCGGCAATGACGACCGGATGGCCATCAACTTCGATGAGGAGGACGGCATCGACATCAAGGGGAAGGCCGACATGGGCATAATCCTCGACGCACTTGATCGTCACCTTGTCGAGAAATTCCAACGTCGCCGGAATAACCTTGGCGGCGATAATTGCCGAGACCGCCAAAGCGGCATCGCTCATCGCCGGGAAGTGGGCGAGCATAGTGATCTTCGCCTGCGGTTTGGGAATAAGCTTGACGGTAATGCCGGTGAAGATCCCAAGGGTCCCTTCCGAGGAGACAAGGAGCGGATTGAGGTTGTAGCCGGCGACATCCTTGACCACCTTGCCGCCGGTGCGCAGGAGATCGCCGTTCGCCAGGATCGTCTCCAGCCCCATGACGTAATCAGCAGTGACCCCGTACTTGAGGCCGCGCAGGCCGCCGGAGTTTTCCGCCACGTTCCCCCCCATGGTGGAGATGTGCAAGCTGCCGGGATCGGGCGGATAAAAGAGCCCGCGCGCTTCGACCTGCCGATGCAGAGTGCTGGTGATGACCCCGGGCTCGACAGTGGCGGTGAGATTCTCTTCATCGATCTCGATGATCTTATTCATCCGGCTGGTCTGGATGACGACCCCCTGATCGTGAGAGATCGAGCCGCCCGAAAGGTTGGTGCCGGAACCGCGTGGCGTGACGCTGACCCCGGCCGCTGCGCAGAGTCCCATGATCCGGATAACTTCATCGCGGCAGGCCGGGAGGAGAACGACGCCGGGGCGGCTTTCCAGTTCCGGGGTCGAATCATAGCCGTAAACCGCCAGCGACGCACGATCGCTCAAGGCGTATTGTTCACCGACGATCTGTTGCAACTCTTTAAGTAATGAACTGTCCATAAATCACCCCGTTTCTATGAATCAAAATAATGGTTAGAGTGCCTGCGAAAGGATATAGCCGACAATTCCGGCGATGATGCCGTAGATCAGCATCGGAACGACCGTGCGCTTCATGATGAAGCCCTCCTGGGCCGAGAGGCCGAGGACCGAGCAGACCGCAACGATGTTGTTGATACAGACCATATTCCCCATACTTCCACCGACCGATTGCATGGCGAGAATGGTGTTAGTATGCAGACCGAGATCTTTGGCAATGGCGAGCTGTATGCCGCCGAAAGTCAGGTTAGAGACGGTGTTGGAGCCGGAAAAAAAGGCACCGAGTGCGCCGAGATAACTGGCAAAGAACTGCCACTGTGCGCCCATGGTGTCGGCGAGAGCTTTGCCGATCAGAATGGTGTTGGCCTCGACACCGGGGGTCTTGAGCATCAAAAGTTTGACAAAGACCAGGGCGGCCAAAAGGGCGATGACCGGTTTTTGCATCTGCAGAAACGATTCACTGACCGTGCGGCTGATCGCCTCTTTATTCGCCTTGAACATGAAGAAGGTGATGACGGAAATGAAAATGAAGGGGACCAGGGAGGGGACGTAGAGAATCTGGTATTTCCAATCGGTGTCAGTGCCGAAGATGGTTTTCAGGGTGATGACGAGCGAAGAACTCAGAGAAAAATCGCCGAGCGTGCCAAGGGACGCTTCAATCCAGGTGTTGCTGCCGGTGAGGAGAGGCTTAATGCCGATCTGCTTGATTCGGGTCAGCAACAAGATGATAACAGTTCCCCAGAGGGGGAACGAGGCCTTGATTAAAGCGGGAATCGAAATCGAGTTAGGCCCCTTGCTCCCCTCTTCCCGGACCAGACCGATCCCCTGCTTGGCGATGACGACCGAGAAGATAAGGCCGACAGTGCCGGCAACGACCGAGGGGAATTCATAATCGAAACGGGCGGCTATCAGGTAAGGAATCATGGTGGAGAGGATACTCAGGTAAACAAAGAGGATATTCTTCTTGACCTCCGCAAAAGACAGGGCAAAGGTCAGGGCGATGACCGGGATGACCAGAGCGGCGACGGAGTGGATAATCGCAGCGCGGAAACCGATATCAAGGAGCTGTTCGTGACCGATGCCGGGGAGCTGGCCAAGGCCGAACCATCCAGGGGTGCCGACAGCGCCGAAATGGACCGGCACGCTGTTCATGATCAGGCAGAGCATCGCCACCCGCACCGCGGGGAAGCCGAGACCGACAAGGATCGGGGCGGCGATCGCCGCCGGTGTGCCGAAGCCGCTCGCTCCCTCGATCAGGAAGGCAAAAGCCCAGCCGACGATCATCGCCTGAGCGACCTTGTTGGTCGTCACCCCGTTCAGCCAGGTGCGGATGGTATCCATCGCCCCGGTATACTCCATCGTCTTGAAGAAGAAGATCGCTCCCCAGATGATGGAAATCGGGACCAGAGCGGTGAGTAGGCCGCTGACGACGCTGGCGTTGACCAGGTTGGCATCGGCGCCGAAATAAGTGAGCTTGAGGAGGTAAAGGATGACGGCGACGATCGGCAGAGCCCGAAAGGAAGGGACACTCTTCTTTTTGGTCATCAGGTAGATCAAAAAGACAATGGGGAACAACGACAACAGGACGGGCATGACAGGTTCCTTTCCTCGGGGCGGTGCGGTTCTGAATTCCTCAACGTTAAGACTGGCGGCCAAGAGGGGAAATGGCATTTCTAGAAATTGGCCTTACCATTTATTTTTTGCCAGAGTAATGAGGCGCCCATCTTCTGTCAAGCGGAAAATAGAAAGACGTTCTGTATCTATAAAAATAGAACCAGAAAAAATGCGAAAACGATAATGATTTCGAGAATAGGCAGGAATGCAAACCTTATTCAAACAGGAAAAGGAGAAACATTGTTATTTTCGCAATTGACATCACCTCATTTTTCCACCTATTATCAGTTTACTGTAAATGGTAAGACCTCTACTCAACTACCAGATTCCAGCAACAGCGCCGGAGAAGAATTCAATGAATGAAACCACGGTCGAAAAATTCAGGGTTGCAGCACAGATGATCGGAGCAGAGGTCCACAGCTGCGGTTCAGGCCTGGGGGCTGCAAACGCAGCCGTGCGGAACTTCTCTACATCGAACGAACTGAGTTCGCTTTTACAGGAGCTTGCCGCCGGCGGGAGCATCTGCGCTTCCACTCTCCCCGGCGATCTGGAGGCGCATCTTGCGGGTCTGGTTGTGAGTGACCGGAGCACGGCGGCGGATGCCACCCTTTGCATCAGCTTTGCAGGTGCGGGGATTGCCGCGACCGGCAGCATCCTGGTGCAACTCACTGATCCGGCCGAGCGCGCTGCCACCGCTCTGGCGACCAAGCATGCCGTCTTTCTCCGCAGCTCCTCGATCGTCTCGACCCTGCGCGACTTGAGCGCGTCCCTCAAAGCACAACTTCTTGGAGCCGATACGACCTACTTCTCAATCACCACCGGCCCTTCCCGCACTGCTGATATCGAACGGGTCTTGACGATCGGTGTGCATGGCCCCAAAGAACTGCACATTCTGCTGCTGGAAGGGGAATAAGCCA
The DNA here is from genome assembly GCA_002424625.1 of Desulfuromonadaceae bacterium UBA5613. Classification (GTDB taxonomy): domain Bacteria; phylum Desulfobacterota; class Desulfuromonadia; order Desulfuromonadales; family UBA2197; genus UBA2197. Next base: position 3,800 of record DIKR01000065.1, on the reverse strand, counting down.
TGGCCGACAAAAGGATTAACACCAATATCAACAACACCTTCCTGCGCAAGGCGCTGAAGAATTTTGCCACCGCTTACCCGATCGCCCGGGCCAAAGCCTTTGAAGGGATCGATTTCGCAGCCCTGCGCCATCGCATTGCCGTCAGCAAGCTGGCGGGACTCAAGCGGCTGCCGGAGCTGATCGCTCAGTTCACCGCCAGCGCTGAAAAGACCGGCGCCATCGTCCATTTCTGCCGCACCCCGGAAGATGCCAACCGCACCATCCATGGGATCATCCAGAGCAAGAACGCCGACTTTCTCGTCAAATCGAAAGCGATGACCTCGGAAGAGATCGAGCTCAATCACTATCTCGAAGCGCGCGGTATCCGCTGCCTGGAGACTGATCTTGGCGAATGGATCATCCAGCTTGCCGGCGAGCGACCGTCGCACATGGTCATGCCGGCGATCCACAAGAACAAGGAAGAGGTGGCGGAACTCTTCTCCAAGGAGACCGGCAGCGACTGCCCGGCCGACATCCCCTTTCTGGTGCAAAAGGCCCGCGAAACCCTGCGTAGCGGCTTTCTCACCGGTCAGGTCGGCATGTCCGGGGCGAACGTGGCCATGGCCGATAGCGGCGCCATAGCGCTCATCACTAACGAGGGGAATGCCCGCCTCGTCACCACCCTGCCCCAGACCCACATTGCCCTGATCGGGGTGGAGAAGATCGTCCCCTCCCTCGACGAGGCCCTCGATGTCATCGAAGTCCTCCCCAAAAATGCCACCGGCCAGAAGCTCACCTCCTACCTCTCCTTTATCAAGGGCCCGACCGGAGGGGATGGCCGCGAACTGCACATCGTCCTCCTCGATAACGGCCGTACCGACCTCGCCGCCAACCCCGAGTTCCAGACCGCCCTGCAATGCGTCAAATGCGGCGCCTGCGCCAATGTCTGTCCGATCTACGAAATTGTCGGCGGTCATGTCTTCGGCCACATCTATGTCGGCGGGATCGGCCTGGTCCTCACCCCCTTTTTCCACGGCTTCGACAAGGCCGAAGAGATCCTCAAACTCTGCATCGGCTGCCGTAAATGCAACGAAGTCTGCGCCGCCGAGATCGATATCGAAGGGCTGATCGTCGATCTGCGCGACAAGATCCGCAAACCCTTTGGCCAGAAGTTCATGTTCGGGACGATGATGAAGAACCGCAAACTCTTCCATGCCGCCCTGCGCGCCGCTTATCTCGCCCAGAAGCCGTTCCAGAGCGCCGGCGGGCGGATTCGCCACCTGCCGATGGTGCTCAATCGCGAAACCGCCAACCGTTCGCTGCCGCCGATTGCCGAGACCCCCTTTCGCGATCTCATGCTCAAGCGGCCAACCACCCCTACCCTCGCTCCCAAGCAGGAGAAGGTTCTCTTCTACTCCGGCTGCCTTGCCGACTTTGTCTATCCGGAGATGTGTACCGACACCGTCGAATCGTTGGAAGGGCTCGGCTACAGCGTTGCCTTCCCACAGGAGCAATCCTGTTGCGGTATTCCCGCCCGTTATTCCGGCGAGATGGATGCGGCCCGGGAGATGGCCAAGCTCAATATTGACGTCCTCCTCAGCGAAGAGGCCGACTTTGTCGTCACTATCTGCCCGACCTGCACCATGTCGATCACCCACGATTTCGTGAAACTCTTGGCCGACGATCCGCTTTATGCCGAGAAGGCAAAAAGATTGGCAGCGAAGACCTTGAACTATTCGGAGCTGGCAGCGCGAAAAATCCCCCCCAGCCCCCCTTTGTCAAAGGGGGGAGAGACAGCGAAGCAGGTGGTGACTTACCATGATGCTTGTCATTTGAAGCGGGGCTGCGGGATCCATGAAGAGCCGAGGCGGGTGTTGCGAGAGTTGGCGAATGCCGAGATTAAGGAGATGAGCGATTGTGACAAGTGCTGTGGTTTTGGCGGCTCTTACAGCATCAAATATCCGGAGATTTCACAGGAAGTATTGAAGAATAAGTTATCGAATATCAACGAGACTGGGGTTGGTATTCTCGCTGTCGACTGCCCCGGCTGCAAGCTGCAGATCGAGGGGGGCCTGGAGGCTTCCGGCAGCAAGATGCGCGTCGAGCATACCGCGACCCTGGTGCGGGAACGGATGCGGTAAAAGGACAGAATGAGCGTAAAAAAGGGAGAGGCCGTCTACGCAGACGGCCTCTCCCTTTTTATGTTCTTCCAGATTATTCGTAGGGGCGACCCGCTGGGTCAACCGATTTTATTCATTGCACCTTTCGCAACGGCTGTTGTCGATACCGGTCAACTGGCAGTGGCACACCGCGCAGGCGTTGCGCCATTCGGGGTGGCCGGCATCGCTCGCCCGTTTCAGGGCTTCCAGCCGCAGAACTTCCTGCTCCATCTCGTCGTTGTACTGGTTCTCAAACATGGCATCACTCCTTCATGTTCTGCGGAAGGCTCTCTCTCGGCACGAGGTTGCACGTCTCGGTGGTCAGGTCGAAGACAATCAGAACCTTGCCCTCTTTCAGCTGCCGGAGGACCTGCTCAATCTTACTCTCCAACGATGATCCTGCATCCGAGAGCTCCGACCAGTCTCGGGTCACGAATTCCATGACCAGGTTGCGCAGGGTAGCGGGGCTGATCTGCTCGACCGGCACAATCACACCCTCTTCGGGCTCTTTTTGTTGTGGATTCTTTTCGATGAGCTTTCTCCAGATATTCGGACACTACCTGCCCACGCCGCCTTCGCGCCGAACTTTTTCCATTTTGGAAACAGTTGCCTCAGCGGAAAGTTCGACGGAAATTCCGGAGCACTGACGGGAGCAATATGCATATGTTACATTTTGCTTGTTGAACTAACGTGGATTCCTCGGCAGTTGCTACATCACCTTGATTCGTCGCAGTTTCCTGTTGACCTCTTTAAGTTCGAACAATTCCGGATCGTACCCCTCCCCTAGCCACTCCTTGGCATCCTCATGCCCCGGATGTTGCGGATCATCAAGAGCCTCCAGCAGATCGCAATAGCCGGGAGGGCCGCCGCTGTCTTCTGGGGGAGCGGCATGCTTTCCTTCGATACAAATCGGATAGTGCACCCCTGCTTCAGCCGGCAAAATCTTCTGCAATAGCACTTCGTGCAGCCAGCCGTCGCCGAAGTCGTATTCGTAGATCAGCTTGTGACGCACCTTGGGAAGCAGGTCGCAGAGCGGCACCGATTTATCGCTCAGTCCGCGCGAAAAGGCGAATTCGGACGACTGCGATGCAAAGGTTACGTTCCCCTTGACGAACTGGTAGAGATGGCAGTTCTCCCAACGCATGACCTTCTGGATGACCTTGTGCAGGTTGCGCAGGGTGGTGGCGGCCGGCAGCTGCACGACGCGGTAGATCTTCGGTTCGATGCCGAGCAGGGTGATTTTGAGTTGAAAAATTTCCATAAGATTACTCCGTACGTTGATACCGCGCTCCACACTTCCTTGCTGATTCTTCAATCAGACCTCCTCCACCTCTTCCCCGAGATCCTCGGCGATCAGCCGGAACTGCTCCAGCGCCGCCTGCAAGTCTTCGACAATCTCGGCGGCCAGTACCCCCGGTGTCGGCAGGCTGTCCGAATCTTCCAGCGAATCGTCCTTGAGCCAGAAGATGTCGAGACTCGCCTTGTCACGAGCGACCAACTCGGCGTAGTCGTAACTACGCCAGCGGCCGGTGAGATTCTGCTCGTCCCAGGTGGCGTTGCGTTGCTGGCGGTTCTGAGGATTGTAGAGCTGCACAAACTCGTCAAGATCCTGGCGCTGCAACGGACCGGTCTTGAGGGTGAAGTGCTGGTTGGTGCGCAGGT
>DIKR01000058.1:5184-5425 GCA_002424625.1 Desulfuromonadaceae bacterium UBA5613 | reverse complement strand
CGGTGATGCAGACCGCCAGCTCCAGCCCGGCGGCGCCGGCTTCGAGGATGGCGTCGGCGGCGGCCGGCGGCGGCACGAAGATCATCGAGACGGTGGCGCCGGTGTGGCGCACCGCTTCTTCGACGGTGTTGAAGACCGGAATCCCTTCAACATGAATGCCGCCGCGCCCCGGCGTTACTCCGGCGACGATTTGGGTGCCGTATTCGCGGCAGGCCTGGGCATGGAAGAGGCCGCTGCGGCC
>DIKR01000058.1:0-5138 GCA_002424625.1 Desulfuromonadaceae bacterium UBA5613 | reverse complement strand
CATCTGCACGATGCGCTGCGCACCGTCACCGAGGGTGTCGCTGCACTGCACATTCAGCCCTGATTCGGTGAGGAGGCGCTTCCCCTCTTCGACCTGCGAGCCGTCCATGCGCACGACGATCGGCAGGGTGCAGCGCACCTCGCTCGCCGCTTCGATAATCCCCTGGGCAATAACATCGCAACGCATGATGCCNNCCGAAGATATTGACGAAGATCCCCTGAACATCACTGTCCTGAAGGATGATCTTGAAGGCTTCCGCCACCTTTTCGCGGGTGGCGCCGCCGCCGACATCAAGGAAGTTGGCAGGACGGCCGCCGCATTCGTGCAGGACATCGAGAGTCGCCATGGCGAGGCCGGCGCCGTTGACCAGACAACCGATGGAGCCGTCGAGCTTGATGTAGGCAAGGTCATACTTGCCGGCAGTGATTTCGAGGGGATCGAGCTGGGAATAGTCGACCATGTCGGGATATTCGCGATGGCGAAAGACGGCGTTGTCGTCAAAAGTGATCTTGGCATCCATCGCCATCAGCCAGCCGGCCTTGGTGACAACCAGGGGATTGATCTCGATCAGGGCGCAATCCTTTGCCAGGCAGACGCGATACAGGTTGAGGAGGAGGGCAACGCAGTCTTCGCAGACGCTGCCAGTGAGGCCGAGGGCAAGGGCGATCTTGCGCGCCTGAAAGGAGCAGAGCCCGGCAAAGGGATCGATGGTGAGAAGGTGGATACTCTCCGGCGACTTCTGCGCCACCGTCTCGATATCGATCCCCCCCTGCGCCGAAGCAATGATGCAGTAACGGGAGCTTTCGCGATCAAGAGTGATGGAGAGATAGAATTCTTTTGCGATCTCGACCGCTTCTTCGACGAGGATGCGGCGGACGCGCAGCCCTTCCGGGCCGGTCTGATTCGTCACCAGCTTGCGGCCAAAGAGCTCTTTGGCGAGGTCCTGCGCCTGCTCGGGATGATGCACCAGCTTGACNNCCGCCGGCCTTGCCGCGGCCACCGGCGTAGACCTGCGCCTTGACGACACAGCGCCCCCCCATCATCTTCGCCGCCCGCTCGACCTGATCGGCAGTGAGACAGACGCGACCGCGCGGCACCGGGATCTCGTAACTGCCGAGCAATTCTTTGGCCTGGTATTCGTGGATATTCATGCTCTTCCTCCTTCACTCCTGCTTGTAAGCGGTGACGTCTTATTTTAGCAGAAAATAAAAAACCCGCCGCAAGGGCCCTCACTTTCTTGAGAAACCCGGCGGCGGGGGAAAGATCCTGGAAAAGTGGAATCAGCCTTTTTTGCTCTTCTGCCAATCGGCCAGGAACTTTTCAATGCCGATATCGGTCAGGGGGTGTTTCGCCAACTGGGTCATGACACTGAAGGGGATGGTGCAGATGTCGGCACCGATCAGGGCGGCATTATGCACATGCATGGGGCTGCGCACCGAAGCGACGATAATTTCGGTTTCATAGCCGTAATTGCTGAAGATCGTCTTGATCTGGTCGACGCCGTCCATGCCGTCGTGACCGATATCATCGAGGCGACCGACAAAGGGGGAGACATAAGTAGCGCCGGCCTTGGCGGCAAGCAGGGCCTGCAGCGCCGAGAAGATCAGGGTGACGTTGGTCTTGATCCCTTCCTTGCTGAAGACCTGCGTCGCCTTGAGGCCTTCACTCGTCATCGGCACCTTGATGACGATGTTTTTGGAAATCTTCACCAGTTCGCGCCCCTCGGCGATCATTCCCGGCGCATCAAGGGCGATGACTTCGGCGGAGATCGGGCCGTCGACCAGCGCAGCAATCTCGGCAAGAACTTCGGTGAAGATCCGGCCGCTCTTGGCGATCAGCGAAGGGTTGGTGGTAACGCCATCGACGAGACCGAGTTCGCAGGCAGCACGGATTTCGGCAATTTCAGCAGTGTCGATAAAGAACTTCATTTTTTTGGCCTTTCAGTGCAGAGGGAAGGTGAGAAGAGTTATTTATGTTCTTTAGCCAGATAAGCATCGCGACATTCCCGTGAACAGAAATAACGGAGACCCTTTTCTGTCTGAACGGTGAAGGCGTCGGGCAAAGGGAGATGAAGGCCACATTCGGGGTCGCGCACCATCGGCTGCGATAAAGTCTCGCTTCGCGGCGGCAACCCTCCTTCATCCCGAACAGCGCCACAAAGGGAAGTCCATAAGCGTTTCAGCAGGAGAAAAAGGATCACCAGCAACAAAAGACGAATCAAAAACCACACCATGCTTCACCACCTTTGCTTTGCCAGCCAGGTTCCGGAAGGCTCTATTTCTTCGCTTAACTGCAAAATCGTCCGGCCATAGACCGGATGGAGGAGCGTTGGTGCGATCTCCGCGCAGGGGAGGAGAACAAAAGCACGCTCGTGCAACCGGGGATGGGGAAGTGTCAAACTCCCGGTCTGGAGGATCAGATCGTTGTAAAAAAGCAGATCGAGATCAAGGGTGCGTTCGGACCAGCGTTCACGGCGGATGCGGCCGTGCCGGCTTTCAATGTTATGCAATAACTGCAGAAGGTCATCTGGATCGAGGGTGGTAGCAATCTCGATAACCGCATTGAGATAAAGTCCCTGTCCTTCCGGTCCGCCACACGCTTCACTTTCGTACAGGGACGAAGCCGCGACACAGGTGATCCCTGGCGTCGTGCAAAGTTCCTGCCGCGCCGCCAGCAAAAGAGCATGGCGGTCACCCAGATTGGAACCGAAAGCGATAAAGGCGCGAATGGGAAGACAAGAGGCAGAAAGCACGGAAGGAATTAAAACACGGCGCTATTTTCCAGTCAACGCTTCAAGTGCGGGCGCGGTTGAAAAACAGTTGTTGAAGATGATCCAGGAGATCATCGTGGCATCGCTTGGCGCAGCCCCCGAGCAGACGAGCTAACGTTCCGCCTCTGGATGGGCACCAGACGTTTTCATCCACTTTCCCAGGGCCACCGATTCGATCGCTACCGCCACCCCGAAGGAAAAGACACTGATGACCAACGGCAGGCCGTGCGTCCCGAGCAAATCGAAGAGAAAGACCTTGGTTCCGCCGATCACGGTGATAAAGACGGCAACGTTGCGCCATTCTTTATTTTGTCGTTTGTAGGCGAGGAGGATAAGAACGATCGCGGCAAGATTAATGAGCACTGATTGTCCACAACGGAAGGCATCGTTTGGTATCGTACCGGCAATCGCCTGCAAGGTCTGGAAGAAGACGATCCGGAGCACAAAGAATCCACAGCTGAGACCGGTCAACAGGAGAAGTCCGGCACTGCGATCTTTTTTGTCGTATTTATCAAAGAATTTCGAAGGGGCCAGCGGCGGCCACTGCCGGCACCAGCGGTGCTGGTAAAGGATGACGCCGGCAAGGACAGCGGCCGGGAGGATGTTGACGGCCTGGGTCGCGGCTGGACTATCGCCGAAAAGGACAAAGGCAAGGCCGAGGCCGCAGTAGAGATGAAAAAGATAGGTGGTCACGCGGATGGCGCCACTCCCCCAGACCTGCGATTGCCGCGCCATGCCCAGAGCGACCAGAGCGACCACCGGCAGCGAAAAGATGTAGCTGCCGAGAGCAAAGGGGAGACTCAGCGCCAGGAGGATCTGGCTGGCAAGATTAAAAGCGTTGGCACCTGGTGCCCCGGCAAAACCCCGCCGCGCCAGCCAGAAGACCACAGCGAGGAGGGCGCCGGCCGTGGTGACACCGGCAAAAGCAAAGAGGCGGGTCTCTTCCCCCTGGGCGCTGAGCCGATAAAAGCTCGCATAAGCGGCCCAAAGGATTGTCAAGGTGGGAAGCGCTAAATCGAAGCGGGACAACTTCTCTGTGCCGCTCCGGATAATCCCCGCCAGAGACATCATCAGGTAGGTGACAGCAAAGATCGCCATGATCGGCAGAAACCAGGCCGCTGCCAATTCCGGTGGGGGAATTTCCCCCTGGCGCAGGGACGAACCGAGCCGGAACCCCCAGAGCTGCAACATGACCATTGTCACAAAAAGAACCGACCAGCGCAGCCAGGAGCAACGCTTTAAGGCAACAGCAAAATAGCCGAGAACATTGGAGGTAAAGAGGACCAGCGAAAGATACGGGAAGTAGGGGTGGGGATAATCGATGGCGGCGCCGGCAAAACACATACTGAGGATCCCGACCGAAATCGGGATAAAGGTGTTGAACCGGCGGCTGGTGTAGGCCATGCCGATACCGGTCGCCATCAGGGTCAGATAGGCCGGCACTAAAGAGATGGACTGGAAGTGTGTATGGGTTTCAACCACGATGACTGACATCAGGATTGCGCCGCATGCACTGTAAATCGGCGCCAGGGGACTCCCCTTGCTGTACTTATGCCAGCCGTAGATCATCAGGGCTGCTGAATAGCTCATCCCCAGCACCGAGCCGAGAAAACTGCTGACCAGATGACTGTCGGTGAGGGTGCGGAGGATCAAGGCAATCACCAGGAGGAAACAGAGGGTGGCGACTCCCGGCAGGAAAGAGGATTGCCCGACCCAGCTGAGCATCTCTTCCGAGATTTCTTCTTCGCCGCGGCCTGACTCCTCTGCCGCCGCGCCGGTTTTCTCCGCCTGCGCCGCAGACACACTGTGCACGTGTTTTGCTTGCGATGTCAGCTCTTCCAGTTGAATTTCAACTCGTTGCAGCCGAAGGGCCAACTCCTCTACCTGTTCCTCAAGGGTCTGCTTGGTAATTGTCATTTACGAAGCTCCTGACTTGAAAGGCTGGTTATTGAGGGCTTTTTCTCTTAATCCTCCTTCCCTTCACCGAAGACCGGCAGGATGTTCGCCAGGCCGATAAAGAGGATATAAGGGGTGAGGATCACCAGCAGTGCGCCGAGCAATCCTTCCCGGAAGGTCTCCAGGTTGTGGGGGATGATCGGCAGGGTGTAATGCATGAAACCGCTGAAAGAACCGGAGAAGGCCTGGCCGCCGATCACGACATTCCAGCGCATCATGAAGACGCCGATCAGGACGAAGACGGTGGCAAGGACCGCCCGCCGCACTGTCAGTCCCGGCAGGAGCAGGAGAATAAAGGGGACAAGGTTGCCGAGGCCGTACTGCACCACAAAGATCTTGACGAAGTCGATTTCGTAAATGACGGCGCGGAGGATATCCCACGATTTGACGGCGGTATAGGTGCGGAAGATCA
>DIKR01000095.1 GCA_002424625.1 Desulfuromonadaceae bacterium UBA5613 | reverse complement strand
TCTTCACGGATAAGACCTCCCTTGTACGGGATTAATTTAATGCGAAGCGTAGCAGTTAGGGCGGGAATGTCAATGGAATAGTCGGACCGGGTGTAGGGGGCGAAAATTTTTCGCCCTTACGGTTCATCATTCCGCCCGCAGATGCCGCAACGGCTGCAACCGGCGGCGCAGCGGGGACTGAGGAGTCCGGCAATGGCGCGCTGGTATTCGTTCCGGAGGTGGCGGCGCGACACGCCGCAGTCGATGACTTCCCAGGGGAAGATTTCGTCCTCTCCCCGCTCGCGGCTGAGATAGAAAGCCGGATCGAGATTCAGCTCACGGCAGGTGGCGCGCAGATTTTTGCCGGACGCCAACAAGGGGATGGCGGCGCCGACGCGTCGGTCACCGCGGGAAAGGAAGCCCTGGAGGAGAGCGGCGCGGGGAGATTCGACATTCAGCGCGCAATTCGGCAGCCGGGCGATAGCACTGCGCAAGGTGCGGGTGCTCTTCTCCAGCCCCTTTTCGTCGAGCATCGCCGCCCACTGCAGCGGGGTGAAGGGTTTGGGGACAAAGGGATTGACCGAAAGGGTGATGTTGCCGAGACGGCCGCGTTTCTTCCCTTCCTCCACCCAGATGGTGCGAATCTGCATCGTCAGGTCGAGGATCGCGTTGATATCATCCTCGTTTTCAGTCGGCAGGCCGATGAGGAAGTAAAGTTTGAGATTGAGGATTCCGGCAGCGGCAAGGTGGCGGGTAGCGGCGAGGATCTGCGTCTCGTTGATCCCTTTGTTGATGAGATCGCGCATGCGCTGGCTCCCCGCTTCCGGGGCAAGGGTGGCGGTGCGATGTCCCGAGGTCGCCAGCGCCTGAGCCGTGGCGGCGTCGATGGCGTCGATGCGCAGGCTCGCCGGTGACAGGGTCCCCTCGCGCTGATGAATGACATCGCTCAAGCCGGCAAAATCGCTGTAATCCGAGACCGCCGCCCCGACCAGCCCCTGCTTGTGGTGCTGGCTCAGACCGCATTCGAGCTGGCCGGTGAGCTGCTCCAGGCTCCGTTCCCGGGGAGGGAGAAAGATGAAGCCGGCGGCACAAAAGCGGCAGCCGCGCGAACAACCGCGCGAAATCTCGGTGAGAGCCATCCCGGAAAATTCCGCTTCCTCGGTGACGATAAAGGAGCGGCATTCACTGGAATCGAGATCGGCCAGCCACTGCCGTTTCACCTGCGTCGGGGCCGGCGGTTGTGGTGTGATGGCGGCGATGGTGTTATCCGCGTTGTAAACGATGTCGTATAGAGCGGGGACGTAAAGACCGGGGACGACAGCCAGATGTTGCAGCAACTCCGATCGTGAAGAGCTATCGTTGTTGTGCAGGGTGGCAAGCAGCGGTGCCAGGAGGACTTCGGCCTCGCCGACGGCAAAGAGGTCAAAGATTTCGGCATAAGGTTCGGGATTGAGAAAAGCGCAGACTCCGCCGCAAAGGAGGAGGGGAGCATCGCTGCCCCGGTCTTTCGCCCACAAAGGGATGCGGCCGAGTTCGAAAATAAGCGGCAGATGGAGCGCATCGTTCTCAAAAGAGAGGGAGACAGCAATGAGGTCGAAATCAGCGAGCAGTCGCCCCGATTCGAGGGAGAAGAGAGGGTAGCCGGTCTTTTGGTGTTCAACAATATCCTCGGGATCAGGCAGGAAGAAACGTTCGCAGAGGGTGTCGTCCCGCTGGTTGAGGAGGTGGTGGACAGTAAGAAAGCCGAGATTGCTCATGGCGTGACTGTAACGGTTGGGATAGATCAGGGCTACTGACAGGCGCCCGCCCCAAGTATGGATGACGCCCCCTTTTTCAGCGGTAAGGCGGCGGCGGGCTTTATCGAGCAGTTTACGGGACATGAAGCTCCTGAAGTGGGGAAGGTAAGAATTTGATGCATCTTAGGGAGTCTGAGCCGACAAAGTCAAATTCAATGTGGCAGGTTCAGAGGGTTTCAAGATTGGTCAGGACAAAATTAGCACTCGGGAACTATGTTCAGGACGTAGAATTATGTTATGTTTATTGGTAATTATTAGCGCTTCGAACATCTAAAGGTTGAATAAATCGCATGCATAAAGCTTTTGTCTTTCTTGTTAGCGGTATTCTCAGCAGCGTCCTGTTTCTGAGCGCCAGCGCGGCCCAAGCCGCAGTCCTTGGTCCGGAATTGCGGCAACGCATGGAGACGGCGGGGCCGGGCAGCACGGTACCGATCATCATCCACTTTACTGATCGCGTTGATTTGAAGTCGTTCGCGCAACGCAGCGATCGCGCCGCCGCCCGCGCCGGAATGGTGCGGGGCTTGCGTGACCAGGCCCGCCGCAGCCAGGGGCCGTTGCAGAGGTTCTTGCAGCGGCAAGGGGTGGAGCCGACTGAACTCTGGCTGATCAACGCTCTGGCAGTACAGGTGACGCCGCGCCTGATCGAGACTCTGGCCGCATCCCCGGGTGTAGCCGCGGTCGAACTCGACGGCGTGGTGTCGGAGCCGGCGCCAGTGACGCTCGCTGTGCCCGCCGAACCGACCGACAATCTAAAAGCCATTGGTGTCGAGCCGCTCTGGTCTGCCGGCATCACCGGCCGCGGTGTGGTGGTAGCGAGCTTCGACACCGGCGTCGATGTAACCCATCCCGTTTTGGAGTCGCGCTGGCGGGGCGGCACAAACAGCTGGTTCGATCCTTACAGTGATTCGGCTGTCCCCTACGATATTGATGGCCACGGCACTGCCGTGACTTCGGTGATGGTCGGCGGAGCAGCCAGCAGGAAGACGATCGGCGTCGCTCCGGACGCCCAATGGATCGCTGCCAAAATCTTTCCTGATAGCGGGGATGCCGTATCTTCAATAATCATTGAATCATTTCAGTGGGCTCTTAACCCGGATGGCGATCTGAACACCGACGATGCTCCCGATGTTATCAATAACTCCTGGGGGTTCGAGGATAATACAAACGAATGCACAACCAATATCTTTCATGGGGATTCAAAAATCAGTCTCCCGCTTGCCATCCAGACGGTACAGGATTTCGGCATCCATGTTGCCTTTTCTGCCGGCAATGGTGGCCCGAAGGCAGGAACCAGCGTCAGTCCGGCTAACTATCCGGCAGGATTGGCCGTCGGAAGTATCGACTCGAACTCCATCGTCAGCGCCTTCAGTGCCCGCGGTCCCAATGCTTGCAGCGGCAGCATCTACAACGATCTGGCGGTCGATGTCTATCCGGAGTTGGTGGCGCCGGGCGAGTCGATCTTTGTGGCGTATCCTGTCAGCATCGAATTTCCTTCCGGTTACGCTAATGTTTCCGGCACCTCCTTCTCCACGCCGCATGTCTCTGGGGCTCTGGCGTTGTTGCGAAGTGCAATTTCGCCGCATATTGGCGAATCCTTGGCAGCTTACCGTTTGCGTCTGGAGTTGGGTCTACTCACCTCCACCGCTGACCTTGGGCCGGTTGGCGCTGATAACAGTTACGGTCGCGGGCGGGTCGATCTGCCGGCTGCCTATGCCCAACTCACTCTGCCGCCACCGCCGGCACAGTTGCTTGCCCCGGCGAATAATGTTGTCGACCTTTCTGTGCCGGTAAATTTCTCCTGGATTCAGGGAGAAGATCCTGACGGTGACGAATTGACCCATATTTTATTGATTGATTCTCATCCTTTTGATTTCGCTCCGGCCGAACGAACGATCCTGGTTCTGGCCACCGGCTCCTCTGGGGTGCTGATCGCCGGTTTAGGACTTTTCTTCTGGCCCCGGTCGGGCAAGAAGCGGCCCTGTTTGCTGCTCGCCGGTGTACTGCTTTTACTCTGGCTCATGGTCGCCTGTGGCGGTGGTGGTGGGGACGGTGGGGACGGTGGGGACGGTGGGGACGGTGGGGACGGTGGCGGGGGGACAACGATCGTGTCAACTGACAGCATCGTTGTCAATGACCTCTCTTCGGCGACCACCTACTATTGGAAGGTGCAGACCGTCGACAGTCATGGCGGCGTCAGCGAAAGTGAAGTCTGGAGTTTCACCACGCGTTAACTTGTAAATTGTGAAGAATTGCACATAATCCGAGTTATTTAAATCAATAATCCGAATAATGTATATAAAAAATCCCCGTAAAGAAACGTGAAAGGGGACTGGCTCCGCAGGTGCCTGTCCCCTTTCAATCAATAGATACTGTCAGATGTGTAGCCCCGACAGTAGTGCCTATGGCTGATCGTATGTCATCCCGGTAGTAACAACCTTTTGCCGTGAATGATAGCGACCACCGTCACCGTCTCATTCTTGACTTGATAAATCACTCGATAGCTGTATACGAAGAGCTCACGAAAATCCGGCTGGTTGAACTCAGGTACGATGCGACCGACCAGAGGGAAGTCGGCGAGTTTTGCGGTGGAGCGGACAATTCTAGTGACAACCGCCTGAGCGTAGAAAAGGGAGTCTTTTTCGATGAAATTCGCGAGCTCCTCGACATCCATCAAGGCGCGTGGTGACCAGTTTACTCGATAAGCCATTTCTTCAACCGCCCCTCAACCTCCAGCTGTGAAAATGTCCCTTCGGCTTCGGCAACCTGCACGCCATGTTGAATCTTTTCGATGACGTAAAGATGGTATTGCACATCTTCCAAAGAACAATCATCCGGCAGTGTGTCGAGTAACAGTTTGACTTCTTCTTTGACGGTTGGCATGAACAGCCTCCTGACTGGTTGGAATCCTGAATACTATAGCCGACTCAGTCGCGCGTACCAAGGCTATTTTCTGAAAACGACAGCGCAATCCCCCTCGTTCCACTTCCCGGACATCACACTTGTCGCATTATGAACCGTAACGCGCCTACCGGCGGCTTGATTAGCTCCCCCTCCTTGAAGGAAGGAGGGGGGAGATCACCTCAATCCAGCGTCCGGCGGTAGCGCAGCAGTCCCAGACCCAGCGAGGCGAGGAGAAAGAGGGCAATCGGCCAGATCTGCGGGGCGATCTCGGCGAGTCCGTTCCCTTTCAACACAATGCCGCGGACAATGCGCAGGTAGTGGGTAAGGGGGAGAATTTCGCCGATGGTCTGGGCCCAGAGCGGCATGCCGCGGAAGGGGAACATGAAACCGGAGAGGAGGATGGAGGGGAGGAAAAAAAAGAAGGACATCTGTGCTGCCTGCAGCTGGTTGCGCGCCAGGGTCGAGAAGGTCAGGCCGACGCCGAGGTTGGCAGCAATGAAGGGGAATGAAGCGATCAGCAGCAGCGGTACGCTGCCGAGGATCGGGATGTTGAAGATGAGTTTGGCCAGCAGCAGAATCGTCCCCGCCTGGAGATAGCCGACGACAATGTAGGGGAGGATTTTGCCGAGCATGACTTCGAAGGGATGGACCGGGGTGGAGAGAAGAATCTCCATCGTTCCCCGTTCGCGTTCGCGGGTAATCGCGAGGGAGGTGACGATGACCATGGTCATCGTCAAAACCACTCCCATCAGACCGGGGACGATGTTGTAGCGGGTGATCGCTTCCGGATTAAAACGTGGCTGAATGCGGACTTCCAGCGGATACTCACCGGGCAGGAGAGGCTGCAGCGGGCCTTTTAGTTCGCGGCTGACGGCGCGGTCGACGATAGTGCGGAAGGCGGCAACAGCGTTGCTGGCCGCTGCCGGGTCGGAAGCGTCGGCTTCGAGTAGAAGGGCGGGGCGTTCACTCCGCAGGAGTTGCCGCTGGAAACCGGGGGGGATGCTGAGGACAAATTGGGCGCCGCCGTTTTCCAGCAGCTGGGCGGCATCGGCTTCACTGCTGACGCTGCCGACGATCCGGAAGTAGCTGCTTTGTTCCATTGCTGCCACCACTGCCCGGGCGACTGGACCGTGATCGGCAATCCGCAGCACCGTCGGCAGCTGGCGCGGGTCACTGTTGATAGCAAAGCCGAAGAGGATCAGCTGTAACATGGGGATGCCGAGCATGATCGCAAAGGTGAGACGGTCGCGCCGCATCTGCACGAACTCCTTGGCGGTCATCGCCGCAAAGCGGCGCCAGGAGAAGAATCGTCCGGACATCAGTGCACCTCCCGGCCGCGCATGAGGTGGATAAAGACCTCTTCGAGGGTGGTGACGCTTTCTTCCCAGTGCTGCGGCCCTGTTTGGAAAGGGGCGAGGCTTTCTGCCAGCAACGCCGGATCGCGGCCGCCGACGCGC
>DIKR01000061.1:12960-13683 GCA_002424625.1 Desulfuromonadaceae bacterium UBA5613 | reverse complement strand
ATCCAGTAGTCGGGCGGGAGCAGAGCGCAAAGCTCTGTTTCGATGCGGCGGGGATCCTTGGCGCTCGTCCAGGCGAAGCGTTGCGCCAGGCGGCTGACATGGGTATCGACGACCATCGCCGGAATCCGGAAGGCGGTGCCAAGGATGACATTGGCAGTCTTGCGGCCGACGCCGGGGAGGGCGGTCAGCTCGCGCAGGGTGGCAGGAACCTCGCCGTGGTGGCGTTCCTGCAGCCCTTGGGCACAGCCGATGAGGTGGCGGGCCTTGGCATGATAAAAACCGGTGGAGCGGATCAGTTCTTCGACCTCGACAAGATCGGCCTGACTGAGGGCGGCGGCATCCGGATAGCGGGCAAAGAGAGGGGGGGTGACTAGGTTGACGCGCAGGTCGGTGCATTGGGCGGAGAGGATGGTGGCGATGAGGAGTTCAAAGGGGGAGCGATGCGCCAAGGAGCACTTTGCGGCCGGGTAAAGTTCTGCCAGTCGGTCGAGAATGGTGGTCGCGGCTCGCGCTAAAGAGGAATTCTTCACGTTAACAGATACGCGGCAGCTGTTCGCCGGCGAGCATTTCGACGCCGCGGCGTCCGCCGATGGCGGTGCGCATAAAGACTTTCCCCGGCGCCGTGACAGAAACAACGCCGATTGCCGCCGCCCGGATTCCTTCCGGGTGGCGATGCATGATCGCCAGGGCGGCGGCGGCACACTCCGGGGCAACGATGGCGAG
>DIKR01000061.1:8697-12891 GCA_002424625.1 Desulfuromonadaceae bacterium UBA5613 | reverse complement strand
AAGGGTGATGTCGATCTGCGATTGCAGGGCGATCTCCTTGAGAGTGGTGGCGACGCCGCCGCGGGTCGGATCGCGCAGGACATGAATACCCGCACCGATGCTGCTGATCAGTTCGGCGACAAGGTGGTTAAGGGCGGCACTGTCACTGCAGATTTCGGAAGCGAGTTCGAGGCCTTCGCGGCTGGCGAGGACGGCCATGCCGTGATCGCCGATCGTGCCGTTGATCAGGACGATGTCGCCGGGTTGGGCGTTGCTGCCGCGAATGTCGCAGTCGTCTTCGATGACGCCGATCCCGGCGGTATTGATAAAGAGTTTATCTCCTTTGCCGCGCGGCACGACCTTGGTGTCGCCGGTGACGATCTGCACCCCGGCCTGATCGGCGGCGCGCCGCATCGTGACAAGGATCCGCCGTAACTCATCGACCGGCAATCCTTCTTCAATGATCAGTCCGACGCTCAGCCATTGCGGCCGGGCGCCGACCATGGCAAGATCATTGACCGTGCCGTTCACCGCCAGGTCGCCGATGCAGCCGCCGGGGAAGAAGAGGGGGTCGACAACGTAACTGTCAGTGGTAAAGGCGAGACGTCCCTTTACCGGCGGCAGGATGGCGGCGTCGTTCTGATCCTTGCCCGCCACCCCGGAGAGGGTCGGGATGATAACTTCATCGAGGAGCTGGTGGCTGAGTTTGCCGCCGCTGCCGTGGCCGAGGAGGATGACATCTGTTTGCAAGGGGGACTCCGTAAGAGGGAAATCAATCGTGGTAAATACGGGGACACCATACCTATTTATCTATATTTTTCTTGCGCCCGGCTCTTTGGGGTTTCACCGTACGTTGCAGCATGTTTTCAAGTGTATCGAGAAACGAATCTTCCCCCAGCGCCCGGCCGGTTCGCTCATGCCCTCGAATCCTGGCCGCATCCTCTTCATCGGCTTCCGACAGAAACTGTTGCCAATCACCGACCATCTCCAGGAGAGGCGCCACCTTGACCAGAATGTCGTCTTTTCCTTCGGCATGTGCCCGCGCACTACTCCACTGCCAGTCATAGGGTTGAGAGACAAGTCGTGCCCGTACCGGGTTCATTTCTGCATACTTCACTGCGGCCAGAAGATAGGACTCGTCCATGGGGAACGATGAAAACCTTCCTTGCCACAGATGTCCGGTCCACTTCTGACGGCGATTGATCATTGACGAGTAGCGACGATGCGCCTCGCCAATGGCCAGCCGCAACCCTTCTTCCGTTTCAGGTACGGCTATCAGATGAACATGATTCGGCATCAGGCAGTAGGCCCAGATTGCTACATCGCATTTCCGGCACCATTCGGCCATCAAGGCAAGATACGCCTGATAGTCTTCCTGTCGAAAGAAGGTTTCCATTCTCCGGTTTCCTCGCTGGGTCACATGGTGCGGGATACCGGGTGCAATTATGCGGGCTATGCGTGGCATGGTAGGAAGTTATATCCTGAAGCCAGTGGCGTCAAGCGGAAATAGGTATGGTGTCCCCGTATTAACCCCCATCCCCTCCTTTGTTAAGGAGGGGGTCGGGGGGTGGTCGGTTCAGCGCGAAAAACTGGTCAACAAAATCAAAACTCCGGCAACCGCCAGATTGAGGGTGAGGGCAAAGAGGAGGAGGACGGTGAGGAGCGCGCCGAAGTGGGCGACGTTGAGACAGGCGGCAAGGGCGAAGTTGCCGAGCCAGAGGGTGGCGAGGTTAAAGACGAAGACGAGGATGGTCAGGGTGACAAGTCCGGAGCCGGCGCCTTGCAGATCGGCGGGGCTGAGGGTGACATGGCTGCCGATGCAGAAGAGGAGGTAGAGGCCGAGATAGAAGCGCCAGTCGTGGTAAAGTCCGGCATTGTGGATCTGCTGAAAAAGCGCAAGGAGGGCTTGCCAGAACTCGCTGCCGAGGCGGAGTTGGCCGCGCCAGGTCACAAAGTCGGTCGGCACCATCTGCATGGCACGCAGCGGTCGCCAGAGTTCAGCGCCGAAGAGGGCGAAAGAGACGAGGACGATCAGGCCTGAACCGAACCAGATCGGACCGGTGCCGATAAAGAAGTTGCCGATATTCTGATAAAGATTTTTCCGGTTCCAGCTGTGCTTGACATAACCGAGGACGCCGTTCGCGCGGGGGCGAAAGAGGGAGATGTCACGGATTTTGTGACCGAAGAGGACACAGAAGAGGGCGTGACCGAGTTCATGCACCACCGTCCCCGGCGCGGTCAGCCAGATATGAATCTTTTCGCCCATAAGCCGGGCGGCGCGGACACGAATCGTCGCCGCCAGAAAGTGCATCGCCGCGGCTATGAGCAGGATCGGGCCGAAAAGGAGCAGCAGCTGTTCAGCGCTGACCACCAAGGCCTGACCGCTGTAGAAGGCCGCTGATTGTACGGAGGGGGGAATGGTCATGAATCTTGATAAACCGGATGCGGTTTTGTGTCAATCCTTCAGAGCTGGGAATGATTACACGGTTGACCTGCCTGCTCACAAGTGATAAAAAAGCGACTTCATCAGCCCGACCTCAGGATCCTTTGATGCTCGATCTCAAATACCTCCGTGAAAATCTTGATCAGGCCGAAACGCGCCTTGCCACCCGCGGTGAAGCAGTCAATCTCTCTGCCTTTCGCGGGCTCGATCTGCGTCGGCGCGAACTCCTCGGCGAATCTGAAGCCCTCAAGGCGGAAAAGAACCGGGTCTCGGCACTGATCGGCCAAAGCAAGGACAAGAGTGCTGTGCAGGGAGAAATTCTCCGCTCGAAGGAGGTTTCCAACTCCATCAAAGTCCTCGATGACGAGCTGCGCGAAGTCGAGGCGGCCCTCGAAACCCTGCTGCTCACCATCCCCAACCTGCCGCATGAAGCGACACCGGTCGGGCATTGTGAAGAACAGAACTGCGAAGTCAACCGGGTCGGTACGCCGCGCTCTTTCAGTTTTCAGCCGAAACCGCACTGGGAAGTCGGTGAAGACCTCGGAATTCTCGACTTTGAACGCGCCACCAAGATCGCCGGAACCCGTTTTGCCGTGCTGCGCGGTGCCGGGGCGCGTCTGGAGCGGGCGCTTGCGACCTATATGCTCGATCTTCACACCGAGCGCCACGGCTACACCGAGATCCTCCCCCCCTATATTGTCAATCGCGAAACGATGACCGGCACCGGCCAGTTACCAAAGTTTGAAGCGGATCTCTTTCACTTTGATGATCCTGATTTCTTTCTTATCCCCACCGCCGAAGTCCCGGTCACCAATCTCCATCGCGATGAGATCCTTGCCGGCGACGAGTTGCCGATTCGTTACGTGGCTCATACCCCCTGTTTCCGCAAAGAGGCCGGTTCTTACGGCAAAGATACCCGCGGCTTGATTCGGCAGCATCAGTTCAACAAGGTGGAGCTGGTCAAATTCGTCCGTCCGGAGGAGTCCGATGCCGAACTCGCCACCCTTTTGGCCGATGCTGAAGCAGTTCTGCAGGGGCTGAATCTCCCTTACCGGATTGTCGATCTCTGCACCGCCGATATCGGGTTTTCGGCGGCACGCACCTTTGATCTCGAAGTCTGGCTCCCCGGCCAGGAAACTTATCGCGAAATCTCCTCCTGTTCCAATTTCCGTGACTTTCAGGCGCGGCGTGCTAATATCCGCTTTAGGCGCGAAGAAGGCGTTAAGCCGGAATTTGTTCATACCATCAACGGCTCGGGATTAGCGGTTGGTCGTACTCTTGTCGCTGTTCTTGAAAATTATCAGGAAGCCGACGGGTCACTAACGATTCCCGCTGTTCTCCGGCCCTACATGGGCGGATTGGAGCGGATCACTAAAAGTTAACCAAGGAGAGATGGCCGAGTGGTTTAAGGCAACGGTCTTGAAAACCGTCGTACCGCGAGGTACCGTGGGTTCGAATCCCACTCTCTCCTCCAGTAAATTCAGGAAGATACGTCTTAAATTTCCTAATTATTTCCAGTCAGAAGCGGTCGTCCCTGAGACATTGGGTGCGACCGCTTCTGTTTTATACACCCCGGAAATCTTCACCGTAAGACCTTTCAATTGAGTCGGCTCACGAAAAATAAATCGTTTTTGTTGTTGTGCATAATTTTTCATCTGGTAAATTACTAATGGTTATAAGGTTGTCTTCGTATGTTGCTCACAAATTAATCAGGAGGTTCCATCATGAAAAAAGCTTTGACTCTACTAAGCGTAACAGTGGGCGCCCTCACC
>DIKR01000061.1:7090-8557 GCA_002424625.1 Desulfuromonadaceae bacterium UBA5613 | reverse complement strand
AAGGATCAATGCCCGGGGACTGCGGCTGGTGTAGCTGTTGACGCCAAAGGCTGCCCTCTTGACAGCGATAAGGACGGAGTGATCGATAGTCTTGATCAATGCCCGAACACCCGCGCCGGTCTGTCGGTTGACAGCAAGGGCTGCCCTCCCCCGATCGAAGAAAATGTCAAAATTGCCATTGGAGCGCTCTTCGCGAGCGGCAAAGCAGACATCAGAGAAGATTCTGCCGAAGACATCAAGAAGCTCGGTGTTTTCATGCAAACTTATCCGACAACGACAACGGTTATCGAAGGACATACTGACAGTGTCGGCTCTGCGGCTCTGAACAAGGACCTTTCACAGCGTCGCGCTGAAGCGGTTCGTCAGTATCTGATCAAGAACTACAACATTGACGCCAACCGTATTAAAGCGGTCGGTTATGGCCCTGATCGCCCGGTTGCCGATAATGCTACGGCTGCGGGTCGGCAAAAGAACCGTCGGATTGAAGCGGCGATAGACGTAGACATCGTTAAACCCCAGGAATAAGTAAGAATCAAATGTCCGCTATCAACGCCTCCGACTTCATTTAGTCGGGGGCGATTGATAATCTGACCGCATAGCGACGAAGGAACCCGCTCGACCCGGTGCGACCGGCTGCGACCGCCTCAGCCTTATTGTTCGTTAAAATGAAAAAGCCCCACTGCCTTAGTCGGCGGTGGGGCTAAATTTTTGCAGTAACTGGCGATAAGCAATCTCGCCCTGTGACGGTCTCTTCGGGGCCTGTCGCTGCGCAGGGGCTTTTTCTCTTCACGAAAGCGCTTGCCATTCACAATGGCAATATGTAGTCTTTCTAACTATTGTTTTGCGGTTGAGACCCATCGCCCCGGTCACTCACCTGCAACCAATCCGGACTTTGCGGAGGTTTCATGGAGTCAGAATCACAACCAACGCCGACGGAACTGGCAACCGGACTTGTACTTATTCGGCGGCGGCGCTGGTATCTGTGGGTGGCGATCCTCATCTATCTGCCGGCGCTGAAGCTGACGATGATGCTCAGTTCTTCTACGAAAGTTGCCCTCAGCGTTGTTGCTATCTGGCTGCTGATTTCTTTCTCATTGGCCTTCTATGCCGCGCTGGTCCGTTGCCCGCGTTGCGGCAACTACTTCCACATGCACGGTCCGACCCTCCTCTTTCTGCGTAAATGCCTGCACTGCCAGTTGCACCTCTGTGCCGATCGTCAAACCTGACTCTGGCCGAAGACCGTCATCACCAGATAAACGGTGTAGCCGATGTAGCAGGACAGAAGCACTGCCCCCTCAATCCGGTTGATCCGTCCTGGTCCGCGAAAGCCGTAACTGAAGAGAAAGAGGACGACGGTCAGTACGGCCATGACCGTCATGTCGCGGGATAAGACCGCCGGCTCAACTGCCAGGGGATGAATTACTCCGGCGATCCCGACCACGGCCAGGGTGTTGAAGAGGTTGGAGC
>DIKR01000061.1:0-6949 GCA_002424625.1 Desulfuromonadaceae bacterium UBA5613 | reverse complement strand
ACAGCGCCCCAGACGAGAATCTGTGAACTGATGATGAGCAGTATCAGGCCGGCCCCCAGCCAGAAGAGCGCCCTTCCCAGCGGCATATCCTGAACTTCCAGCTCCTTTTGCATCTCTTCCCCGAGTGTATCGGTCCGCTGCTGTATTCCCTGACGGATACTCCAGGCCATGAGTCCGGAAAAGACCAGCAGATGCAGCCAGCCATCAAGTCGGGTCAATTCATGATCCCACAACACAAAGAGGGCAAAGCCGGTCACCGCCATCAGGATTGGCAATTCTTTGCGCAGTACCTGGGAGTGGACGGCAATGGGACTGAGCAGGGCGGTCAGCCCGAGGATCAGAGCGATGTTGGTGATATTCGAGCCGTAGGCATTGCCCAGAGCAATGCCGGGATTCCCTTGCCAGGAAGCCAGGGCCGAAACGACCATCTCTGGTGCCGAGGTGCCGAAACCGACAATCACCATGCCGATCAAAAGCGGCGGCATGCCAAAGTGACGGGCGGTGACGGCCGCCCCTTCGACAAAACGATCGGCACCCCAGACCAGCAACGCCAGGCCAAAGACTACGGCAATAATGGAAAGAGTCATCAGGGAGACCTTTTGTCCCGGATTGGTTCCGGATGAAAGAGGTTAGGGGAGGTCGACAGCGAGTAACCCCGGCGGCAGAAGCAAGACGGCATTATAGCCGGACGTGTCCAGATTTTGAAATCTTTTTGCGTAACATTCCGGGAAAAACAGGAGAAATCCTGATCTCCGGACTTTTTCATGCGGCGAGACAGATATTTTTAATCCTAACATGTTGAAAAATAATAAGAAATAATCTTTCCCGACATTGACTCGCTCGAAGGTTTTGTGGCACATTGACTCTGAAGTTCAAGGCAGAGAATAGACTTCCGATATAAATCTGAAAAAGGCAACTCCATCGAAAGGTGGAGACGCAAAGTCACCGGTCTAAAGGGTTGATACCCCCATGACGGCGGGATTACCAGAAATGCTACGAGATATTTTCGGCCTCACCCTGTTTGTCCTCCTCACTTTATGGAGCGGAAGCTCTTGGGCTGCTTCCCGGTCGCCGACGCCGATCCCTGTGGACGGACTGCCGAGTGAACTCGGAACCATCGTTTATCAAAAGAATCCCGAGCGCTCTCTGCAGGTCTTTATCATCGGCAACAGCCATCGCAGTTCGGCTTCCGGGGAGAACGGTCGACAGACCGTCCCGGCTCAGGTCCAGACCTACCGCATAGCGGAATGGCTTATCCGGCAGCATCAGGTCGAACTCCTCCTGCCTGAAGGGTTCTTCGGTCGGCAGGAAAGAGCAGAAATTGTTGATGCTGTCCGGCACGACGGAGCGACTCTGGAAGAAGCTCTGGCCGACACCTCAACTTTTATCAATGCTGATCTGCTGTTGCACCGGAACTACGGAATCGCTCTGCAGCAGATTGAAGACAGAAATCTGTATCGCAGTGCCAGAGATCAGCTCCATGCCGGTCTGCAAAGTGGATATCGTCTTCCCGCCTCTTTCAATCTGGAGTTTGAATATCTGCAAGAGCGACGCTCCGCCGCCATTTTGCAAAAGATTCCCGCTGTCATCAATGCCGCGTATTCTCAGGGGGAGATCGCGCAGCCCCGGGCGATACTGACCATCGGCATGAGCCACCTCGATGAAATCATAAGATTTCTCAAGATGGAGAGAATGGAGATCCTTGCTCCACCCATCGGCCCCAGCGGTTTTCAGGACTACAAAGAAATGTTGGATCTGTTGGCGCAAGGGGTCGGAGTGACGGTCATCGTTCCCCGCGCCCTTCATTTTGAAGGGGAAGGGATGAATCCCGCCGCCCTTGCCTCGCAATTGGACATAAAAAAGCCAGGAGTATTTCATCCTGGCGAAATTTAATGGGTGGTCCGTCTGGTTTACGGGTTATCTGGTTTCCGTACTGCCGGAGCTCTTCGGCTGTTCTTCCATTTGTTGCATAGGCATTTGATCTGACCGTTCCATTGGCTGCATTGGCATTTGATCTGGCTGATACGGCTGTCTGTCATCGCCAAATTCCGGCGACACGCCCATAAACTCCTGTTCTCCGACTTCAATGCCAAGAGCTTTTAATGTCTGTTGGTCCGGCTGGCCTGTTGCCGACAGTCCTTCCTTGCTCTGGAATTCACGGATGGCGTTCGAGGTCTTCGGGCCGACAACGCCGTCCACCCGTCCCACCGAGTAGCCTTTTTCATTCAGTGCTTTCTGCATTTCGTTGACCTTTTTACTGTCCAGCTTCAGTGCGCCTGCCTGCTGTTGTTTCATTTCCGATTGCGAGCTGAGACCCGCCGGGGTCTCTGCTGCGGCCAATACCAGGCTCGCGCTGAAGAGTCCGCCAATGAAGGCCATGGCAGTGGTCATAACGATATTTCTCATTTTCTATATCTCCTTTTTTTGATGAATCCGTGACCACCCAACGCCCCGGAGGGCGAACTGTCTTTCTACTCGTCTTTACTTGTAACCCAGCGCCGGGGATTGTCAAGTCGTCATAACTCATTGATAAATAAATGTTCTTTAGTTTAGTGTCAGGCATCCTGTCCGGTCGCCATCTCCTTACAAAAGGTTGCGGGTGCTGCGCTCTCTTCGGTTATCCTGCGCTCTTGCACAGTCAAAAGCTCCAGTCGTTTCTGTCATATTCCTCCCCTTGACAAAGGGAAACCCCGTTGTTAAGTTGTGCCCCGTAGCACTCACCCCGGTCGAGTGCCAAGTTTTGGGTTGGAGCCGCCGTCTCCGGCTTTTAAGTTTTTCAAGGGATAAGAGCCCCGCCATGACGATCTCGATGAATGAACGCAGTCGTAAGATCCTTGAGGCTATTGTCGAGGATTATATAGCTTCCGCCGAACCGGTCGGCTCGAAGTCGGTCAGCTGTCGTCATCAGATGGGCCTCTCCCCGGCCACGGTACGCAATGTGATGGCTGACCTCGAAGGGATGGGGTATCTCGCGTCGCCGCACGCTTCCGCCGGCCGCATCCCGACGGACAAGGGCTATCGTTTTTATGTCGACACCCTGCTGCAGTTGCGGCCGCTCAAGGCGGAAGAACGGGAGCGGATCGAGCGGCAGTATGCCTCCAGTGACCGGCGCATCGATGAGGTGCTGCGCGAAGCCGTCAAGTCTCTGTCCCGCCTGTCCCGTTATGCCGGCATTGTCATGGCGCCCCGCATCGAAGCGACGGTCTTTCGTCATATCGATTTTGTCCCCCTTGCCCCCGGGCGGGTGCTGGTGATCTTTGTCAGTCGTTCCGGCGAGGTGCAGAACAAAATCATCGAGACCGGCATCAATCTGCCGGCAGCGACGCTGGAGCAGATGACCAACTACCTCAACCGGGTCATGAACGGCTTGCCCCTCGATACCGTGCGTGAAAAGATTGCAGTGGAGATGGCGCAGGCCAAGATGGAGCATGACGACCTGCAGCAGCGCGTTCTCGCCCTTTCCGGGCAGGCTTTGGCAGGGGAGGACGAGAATGCCCGGGTTTATATCGAGGGGACGAGCAATATCCTTGATCAGCCCGAGTTTGCCGATGTCGAGCGGATGCGCCAGCTTTACCGCGTCTTTGAACAAAAGAGTCAACTCGTCGATCTTCTTGATCGCAGCCGTCGGGCGCACGGCATTCAGATCTTTATCGGCAATGAAACCAGTCACAGCGCCATTGCCGGTTGTTCGCTGGTGACCGCTACCTACGAAACGCGGGAAGGGACGATCGGTTCCCTTGGCGTCATCGGCCCGAGCCGCATGCCGTATGGTCAGGTCATCCCCATTGTTGATTATACGGCGCGGATCGTCAGTCAGCTCCTCGAAGAAGAATATCAATAGATCTCGTCCAACACAGGAGAATAGCGTGTTTAAAAAGAAAGAGAAGAAGGATGACCCCTCTAACGCAACGGCCGAGGGCGGAGAAGGTGCGGAGAATGTCGAGGTGGAAGCTGCTGCCTCTAGCGAAGATGTTTTTCAGGCATTGACAGAGCAGCTTGCTGCCGCACAGGCTGAGGCTTTGGAAAATCGCGATCATTACCTGCGCGCCCGTGCCGATCTCGATAATTTTCGCAAGCGGACACAGCGCGAGAAAGAAGATCTGTTAAAGTTTTCGAACGAGACAATTCTTCGTGAGCTTTTGCCGGTCATCGACAATCTGGAGCGGGCCTTGCTGCATGCGGCGACGGACGGCGACACCGGTCTGCTGCAAGGGGTGGAGTTGACTCTGGGACAGTTCGGCAAGGTGCTCGAGAAGTTTAATGTTGTGGCGATCGAGGCGGTCGGTGAAATCTTCGATCCTGCTCGCCATGAAGCGATGGGGCAGATCGAGAGCGCCGAGCAGCCGCCGAATACCGTCGTCCAGCTTTTGCAAAAAGGCTATCTGCTCAATGACCGGCTGTTACGCCCGGCAATGGTCCTCATCGCTAAAGCCCCGGCAACGCCGGTCGCAAGTGAAGAATAAATATCCAGTTAACCCTTTAAAAAGATCTGTTACCTCAACAAGGAGATTGAATCATGTCTAAAGTTATCGGAATCGACCTCGGCACCACCAACTCGTGCGTCTGTGTCATGGAAGGCGGCGAGCCGATTGTCATTGCCAATGCTGAAGGGGCAAGAACCACCCCGTCGATGATCGCCTTTACCGAAAGCGGCGAACGCCTCGTTGGCCAGCAGGCCAAGCGCCAGGCGGTCACCAATCCGGAAAATACCCTTTTTGCTATCAAGCGGCTGATCGGCCGCAAGTACGATACTGAAGCGGTGCAGAAGGATATCAAGATCAGCCCTTTCCATATTATCAAGGCCGACAACGGCGATGCCTGGATCGATGTGCGCGGCAAGAAGTACAGCCCGCCGGAGATCTCGGCGATGGTGCTGATGAAGATGAAGCAGACCGCCGAAGATTACCTCGGCGAGACCGTCACCGACGCGGTNNNNAACGATTCGCAGCGCCAGGCGACCAAGGACGCCGGCAAGATCGCCGGCCTCAATGTTCTGCGCATTATCAACGAGCCGACTGCCGCTGCTCTTGCTTATGGTCTCGACAAAAAGAAGGAAGAGAAGATCGCCGTCTTTGACCTTGGTGGCGGCACCTTTGACGTCTCGATCCTCGAACTCGGCGATGGTGTTTTCGAGGTCAAATCGACCAACGGCGACACCTTCCTTGGCGGCGAAGACTTTGACCAGGTGATCATCGATTATGTTGCCGACGAATTCAAGCGCGAGCAGGGGATCAATCTGCGCACCGACAAGATGGCACTGCAGCGCTTGAAAGAAGGGGCGGAGAAGGCCAAGTGCGAACTCTCTTCGTCGATGGAGACGGAGGTTAATCTCCCCTTTATCACCGCCGATGCCACCGGTCCGAAGCACCTGCTGGTCAAATTGACCCGTGCCAAACTCGAAAGTATCTGTGCCGGCCTCCTTGACCAACTGGTCGAGCCCTGCAAGATCGCCCTGAAAGATGCCGGCCTCACTGCCGCCGAGATCGATGAAGTGATCCTCGTCGGCGGTATGACCCGCATGCCGGCCGTGCAGAAGCGCGTGCAGGAGATCTTCGGCAAAGCTCCGAGCAAAGGGGTTAACCCCGATGAAGTCGTCGCTATCGGCGCGGCGATTCAGGGCGGCGTCCTGCGGGGCGATGTCAAGGATGTCCTCCTCCTCGACGTCACCCCCCTCTCCCTCGGCATCGAGACCCTGGGCGGGGTCCTGACCAAGCTGATCGAGAAGAACACCACTATCCCCTGCAAGAAGAGTCAGGTCTTCTCCACCGCTTCAGATAACCAGCCGGCGGTCTCGGTGCATGTCCTTCAGGGGGAGCGCGAGTTTGCGCGCGACAACAAGACTCTCGGCAATTTTGAACTGAGCGGCATCGTCCCGGCGCCGCGCGGTGTGCCGCAGATCGAGGTCACCTTCGATATCGATGCCAACGGTATCGTCCATGTCGCCGCCAAGGATCTCGGCACCGGCAAGGAACAGTCGATTCGCATTACCTCGTCTTCGGGTCTGTCCAAAGAAGAGGTCGAAAAGATGGTGCGCGATGCCGAGTCCCATGCCGAGGAAGATCGCAAGAAGCGGGAAGTGATCGAGGCGCGCAACCATGCCGACGGTCTGGTCTATTCGACGGAAAAGGCGCTGAAAGAGCACGGCGACAAGGTCGATGAAGCGAGCCGCGGGGCGATTGAAGCGGCGATTGCCGAGGTGAAGACGGCGATGGAAGGCGAAGACGCCGAAGCGATCAAGAACAAGAGTGAAGCCCTGGCGCAGTCGGCGCACAAACTTGCGGAAGCGATGTATGCTCAGGAGCAGCCACAGGGTGACGGCGCCGAGCCGGCTTCCGAAGGCGGTGGCGACGAGAAGGTCGTGGAAGCGGAATACGAAGAAGTCGATAAAGACAAGAAGTAAGCAGCAAGATCTTATGACGCTGAGGGGCGCAGCTTGCTGCGCCCCTGTTTGCATTCCATAGAACGAGAAGAGGACCCTCCCTTTGGCAGAAAAACGCGATTATTACGAAATTCTCGAGGTGAACAAAAACGCCAGCGAGACCGAGATCAAAAAAGCTTACCGCAAGCTGGCGATTAAATTCCATCCGGATAAAAACCCGGGGGATAAGGCGGCGGAAGATAAATTTAAAGAGCTGACAGAGGCCTACTCCGTCCTCTCTGACGCGCAGAAACGGGCCGCTTACGATCAGTATGGTCACGCCGGCGTCGAGTCCCAAGGGGGCGGTTACGGCGGCGGCGCCGGGTTTGAAGATATTTTCGGCGATATTTTCGGCGATATTTTCGGTGGCCAGCGCGGACGGAGCAGTAATCAGCGCGGTCAGCGGGGTGATGATCTTCGCTACAACCTCAAAGTCACCTTTGATGAGGCGGCCTTCGGGACGGAGACCAAGCTGCAGATCCCGCGCCAGGAGAGCTGTGGGACCTGTAGCGGTTCCGGGGCAAAGAAGGG
>DIKR01000093.1:823-3831 GCA_002424625.1 Desulfuromonadaceae bacterium UBA5613 | reverse complement strand
CGATATCGGCCTGGAGCTTGGCGGCGTCGGCTTGCTCGGTGGCGAGGGTGACTTGATCAGCGGCAAGCGTGACTTGCTCTGCAGCCAGGACAACCTGGGCAGCACCGTTGCTGGTGGCAAGGTCGGCTTGTTCGGTAGCATCGTCTACCGCTTGATCCAGAGTCGCCTTCTGAGTCTGTACCTCTGCAACGAGATTCGTCGCAGCATTAACTAAATCATCCACCGTGGCCATATATTATCTCCCTATTGGAAAGCGGTATGTTCAACGAGTATGGTCTGAGTCCGGAGGAGATCAGTTGCCAAAGCCAGAACAGTCGCATCAATCGTGGCGACATCTTCAGATGTAGCTATCGCATCTAACGCGGTTTGCTCTCTATTCGCCGTAGTGATAATGACATCATTCCCCGTTTGAACTCGATCCGCTGCCGTGGCCTCTCGGTCAAAGGTGACAGACGCTTCAACGTCGCCAATCGCCGCTTCGACAAACGCCACCACATCGTCAGCCAGTGTCGAGGCTTTAAGATTAAGGTCGTTGTAGTCCGTATCTAAGTCGATGGTGTTATTGTCTGTACGGACAATAGTTTGCTGAGCAATAATCGGCATAATGGATCTCCTAATGGGTATGATTTTCGATTTCGTATTTCATGGCCGTACGGAAAAAGTACTGCATATCCTGCACTACAGTATCGGCGTAGGCTTGGGAGGCCATTGCCGCGGCAACAGCTGTGTCTTTTGCATCCACCGCTGTGTCTTTTGCATCCACCGCTGTGTCTTTTGCTTCTTGAGTCAGCAATAGCGCAGCCTGGGCTTCTTCTTTTGCAGCCGTAGTTGCAACTCTATCCAACCCGGTCTGCACCCGATCAGCCGCCGTGGCTAAGACATCATCCGCCAACAAATCCGCTGCTTCGCCAGCGATCGATAACAGCCACTCTTCGACTGTCCCGACATACCCCCGCGAAACCGCCACTTGATAAGCCGACAACCCGTCCGGACCGATCTCAACCACCCCGGCCGGGATAATAATGTTCTCTTCGACAATCTCGAAATTGAAGACCTCTTCGCTCATTTACAGGGCCTCCCTTGTCGCGTCTTCGAGCACTACGGCATGCCCTGAGTCGATGGTGATCACCCGCCCATCGGCCGCGGTGTACTCAATGTCGTAAAAGACCACTCCGACAGGAAACAGCGCCGAAGTCGCAGCCGGTAATTCAAAGGTGCCGCGGTGTAGATGTCCATCCTCATCCGGATCTGAATAGGTCCCGGTCAACTGCGCCAAAGCATCCGCGTCGGTATCCTTCAATGACTTCTTCCAGGTCGAACGCAAAACGCCGCCGAAGAGGTTACTCAAGGAGGTCACGTGGTATCGTTTGGTATCACCGCGATGGAAAGCTTTCAATTTAGCCATGAGGTTCTCCGCTTTAAAAACGATAATCAATGGAGGCGCCTAGGTAAGCATCGCCGCGATTAGTGACGGAACTTCCGATCGACAAGTAAGCATTGCCCGCCCGGAAGAAGGTGTATTCTCC
Source organism: Desulfuromonadaceae bacterium UBA5613 (assembly GCA_002424625.1). Lineage (GTDB taxonomy): Bacteria > Desulfobacterota > Desulfuromonadia > Desulfuromonadales > UBA2197 > UBA2197. The sequence continues at coordinate 2,305 of DIKR01000093.1, read as the reverse complement.
AAAGAGATCGCCGCGGGGTCCCAAAAGATCAGCCCCGTATCTAACTCCGATCCTCTTCTCATTCTCGAACGCGAACAAAGAGCGCTTCTTCTCTTTGCCGAAGATCTCTGTTTTTCCGGTTGCGGTATCAAGGACCGCCAGAACCTCCGTACCTCCGCGGGACGGAGGAAGATCTTTCATCGCCAGAACCTGCCTGGAAGGGGTCGAGAGGACGGTCTCGGGAAGATCGACTTTCCCTTTAAGTTTCTCTTTGACGTAGACGGTGACAGGAACCGTAACGACTCGTTCAGTAGGAATGAGCAGAACCCGTGAAGAGGAGTGCGCCGGCAGGAAGTCCAGGCGATTCTCCGGCAACGTCGGAGCAAACCACGAAGTCGCCATGGAGCCGAGCAGGAGGATGAGAAAAACGCCGAAGGTTACCCAAATATATTTCATAAATAACCTCCTATCTCTCTATATGGGTGTTACCCCTGCTTCAATTCTCAATAGACCACCACGGCCGGTACTTTTCAGCCTTTTGCAGGACTTTTCTCGGGTATTCATTGCGGGTGTCGCCGAGATCTTTGCCGTAAAGGAGAACACCCTCTCCCGGAGATCTGACCTGATCCAACCCGCCGAACCAGAGATACGGCCTGGCCTGCCCTGCTTGCCTGGCAGCCGCGATCCGTTTCAGCACCGTTCCGAATCCGGCGTTATAGGCAACCAGCACGGCTGCGCTTGCTTCCTTATCGTTCCCAAATTGGGGTCGTATGACCGCAAAATGGGAACGATCGGTGATGACTAAATAGGTCAGCTGAAAGCGTGCGTGGTAAGGATCCTGCTGCCAATCCCACCCTTTTAAAGCCCGCATCCGCACTGCATCGCGGTAGGTGTTGAAGCGCTCACTGCCATCCTGTTTGTAAGTGATGGTGAGTTGCCCTAACCCTCTTCCTAATTCCCGCGACGTTTTCAGCGTTGCTTTGGTCTTCCAGTTTGACTCTTGCTCAACCTGCCCGGCCATAGTCCAGGGAAGGGAGCAAGCGTTCCAATGCTGCTTTTGCACTTCGAGGAACAGCGGCCGCAGCACTTCGGCTTGTGGGGAAGGCCCGGCACCGAGAAGCACCGGGACCAAGAACAACAAGAGCCCTTTCACCGCGTCACCACCGTCACCGAGATAACCGCGGCAACCAGATAACAGATACCAAAGAAGACAATGGCTGCGCCGATGGCCGACTTCTTGGCAAGACTCACCAACTCGCTGAGATCGATGTAAGGGAAGATTCCCCAGTCGTTGCGGTCGTCGAACATCAGGTAAGTGATGAGCAACACCATCGAGACACAGGAGAGGGCGTAGAGTTGCACCGCGTACTGCGCCGGGGAGGGGAAGATGGCGAGGGTGGCGGTTAAAATCGAGAGATGAATCCAGTATTTATGCAGGAACTTTTTCATGGTAAATCCTCTTGATTAACTGGCAAGGTTGGTGATCTCCTGGCGAACGGCGGT
>DIKR01000093.1:0-789 GCA_002424625.1 Desulfuromonadaceae bacterium UBA5613 | reverse complement strand
AGCCCCGTTGATCTTGGCCCAATGGCCACTGTTGGTTGCCGCCGCGTCAGCGTTGATCCAGACCAGGGTGTTGGCGGGGATATTGGCAAGGTCGGCCTGTGCTTCAGCGAGGGTCGCATAAACCCTCACTCCCTCGGTCGTCTGCCGAACTTCAAAGTTTGCCAGTGCTGTGTCGATCTTCCTGACCGTCTCAACATTGAGGATTGTCATCCAGTCGGCATCGCCTTTGCTGATCTCCGCCAGTCCGTAGTTGGTGGTAAAGTCCCGGGTGATGCGGTAGTTGACTCCGGATTGATCATCCCCGGCGTACGGGGCAGTCAATGTCAGTTCGGTGTCGGAGACGATTGCCGCAACGGTGTAAGGAGCAGTCTCCCCGGCGATGAGGAAGGCGTCACCCGGGGAGACGTTGGCAACGAACTCGGTGAGGCTGCCGGTGACGGTCGGCGAGCCCTTGGTGACCGAAACGGTATAGGCTTTGTACTGGCTCATTGGGGCTCCTTTTAATATCTTTTAATATCCGATAGAATCGCGGCAGTGGTTGGGATCAAGCCAGTCAAGAAAGCGGCTAACGGCGGCTTGCAGGGGGCGTTTGTTCCAGGGGATCTTGCCGCCGAACTCCAGCTGGGTCTTGCCGAGATGGCCGCTGATCGTTTCCCAGTGCCCACCAAACCAATGGTCCTGGCACCAGCGGTCGACCCAAAGGAGAGCCGAGAGGACGAATATTTTTGTGGAGGTTTGGTTGTTACGCCACCCCTGCCAGGCTTCTTTCAGATCGTATTTCATTTTAGA
>DIKR01000044.1 GCA_002424625.1 Desulfuromonadaceae bacterium UBA5613 | reverse complement strand
CTGCACCAGCCTGAGGCCACAATCATCGACGTCGAACTGCTCAAACTCGGCCGGCAATTCCGCCTCTCACCCAACGCCCGCCTGACCCTCGGCCGCGACCAGGCGAGCAACGAGAAGATCAAGGCGATCGCCCGACCAGCCGACATCCTGCTGCGCGCGGAATCCTTCACCGGGCCTCTGGGCCTGGTCAGCGGCCAGCCAGAAGCCGCCGACCTCGAACTAGCCAGCGCCATCGTCGCCGCCTACGGCAAGGGGCAGGAAGCGCCGCAGGTCGACATTCTCCTGCTGCAGGGTGACGGGCAGCAGCAGCGAACCATATCCCCCTTGGCCAGGGAAGCCTGCCAGGAACTGCGCATCGACTGACCGACAGCATCGGTGACAATGACGCGAAAAGCCCTCCGGAGGTTGGGGGGCTTTTCGCGTTCCGTCGGCGATCATCCTTCAGCAGCTTCCCTTCCGGGAAAATACCACCCAGATCGTCTTCCACATAATCCGCAAATCGAGCCAGGTGGTCCAGGTGTCGATGTACTTCAGATCAAGCCGGACGATGTCGTCAAAATTATCCACCCGGTTGCGCCCGCTCACCTGCCACAGTCCGGTGATGCCGGGTTTTATGCAGATACGGCGACGGTGCCAGTTTTCATAGCGGGCAACTTCGTCCGGGGTCGGCGNNGAAAACCTTAAGTCAACGGCATTGAACCTAAATCGCACCCTTGCGCTTTAAGACCACATATACGGTTTTTAAAAGTATTTTCATATCGTTAACAAATCGCCAATTGTCAAGATAGATGCAATCCAACTCCACCACGCGATCAAAATCCCTTATCTGGTTACGTCCCGACACCTGCCACAGGCCGGTTATTCCCGGCTTGGCAGATAACCGCTTCAAATGATCCGGATGATATGTTTTCACTTCATCGACGGTCGGCGGACGGGTTCCCACCAGACTCATCTCCCCTTTGAGAACGTTCCAGAACTGTGGCAACTCGTCCAGACTGGTCTGCCGCAGGAACCTCCCGACCCGGGTAATGCGCGGATCGTCCCGGATTTTGAAGATTGCGCCCTGCATCTCGTTTCGCGCCAGCAGATCCTTTTTCCTCTCCTCGGCATCGATGTGCATGGAGCGGAACTTCCAGAATTTGAAAATCCGGCCGCTGAGCCCGATCCTGGCCTGACCGAAAAGGATCGGACCGGGAGAATCGAACTTGATGGCGAGCGCAATAAAGGGAAACAACACGGCGGCGATGGTCAGACCGACAATCGCTCCACAGATGTCAAGCGTTCTCTTGATGAAGTTCTGCTGCGCATCCAGGGAATTGCAGTGGAAGGTGAGCAGGGGAATCTCGCCCTGGAACAGACTCAGTTCTTTCCGGGATCCGCTGAGCTCGTAGAAATCAAGGGACACACTGACCGTCACCCCGAGTTCCTCCAACTCCTGAAGATATTGCTCCGCATCGAAGACAAAACTCTTCGGCGGGCAGAAGATGACCTCGTCAACGGGGTTTTCCTTGCAGATCCCGACCAGATCCTGTACGCCGCCGAGGGTCTTTATCCCCTTGATATCCTTGTCGGCGTGGTCGTGGTTGATCTGTACGAAGCCGAGGACACGCAGGCCCCAATCGGCATGTTCCTCGATCAGGCTGCAGAGCTTCTGCGCTTTTTTCTGCGTACCGACGATCAGGATGTTGCGGAAATTGTAGCCGCGCCGACGGAGATGCCCCAATCCGAGACGGACGGCGATACGTTCCAGGGACATCAGTACAAAGGAAAAAAAGAGGAACGAGAGCAACAGACCGCGGCTGAACTCCCGGGGAGCGATCAGAAAAATCGCCGCCGCCAGACCAACGCCGCCGAGAAGATGGACTTTACCGAGAGAGATGACGATATCGGAGAGGGAGCGTCGACGGATGGAACCATACAGTCCCTGCTGGGAAAGCAGGAAATACCAAAGGACAAAAGCGATACCGAGGATCCAGAGATAATCATGGAAAGGCTTTAATCCATCCCACTGGTCCCGAAAAAGGTATGCCAGCACCATGGCGGCCAGCAGGATGACAAGGTCGGCCAGAATGCCGATGCGCCTGATAAAATTTGCCTGCTCCTTGAGCATCGGGTAATCACTTTCAACCGGGTGATAGCCCGGAAATTCGCAGCCATCTTTGTCTTTTCCCTTACCTCCTATATTATATTCTGCGATTCATTAATGGCAAATCCGGAGCAACTCGCTGTCCTGGGTAAGACAAGGTGCGAAAGTGTTTCCCATACCGTGTCTTAGGCTCCATTCACAGTTGTTTGTGCCTCGGAATATTTGGATAAAAAAACCTGGGCGCACCACGCTGTGGTCGCCCCGGTTTTTCTACAGTTGGACTTGTTAGTTCTACGTTATCTCCATATACCTATCTGGTACAGACCATTACCATTCCAGTCGCCAACAACCGGTAAGTCAGAAGCAAAACCAAAATTTGATCCAGTAATGTCCACGGCCGGATTCTACTGGCCATTTCCGTCTTTGTCCATATACCACTTGCCATTCTCGAATGTACCTATTTCGGTGCGCCCGTCGCCGTTCCAGTCACCAGCGATTGGCAGCATAGAATCCGTTCCGAATTTGAGAGATTTGTCGCCGGCAGCAACGCTGTCCCATTTGCCGTTGCCATTGGCATCGAGATACCAGACCCCTTTTTCATAGGCGCCGACTTCGTTTTTGCCGTCGCCATTCCAATCGCCGGCCACGGGAATCATTTGCGCATTACCAAAGTACACCAGTAGATCCCCACCATCCCAAACCCCATTGCCGTTGGCGTCGAGGTACCAGGTGCCGTTCTCGAAGGCGCCAATTTCGCTTTTACCGTCACCGTTCCAGTCGCCGGCCACCGGCTGCATGATCAGCGACAATTAAACCTCCCGTTCGGCGACAATTATAATTCCCGGAATTTTTAGGGGATTATAAACTTCCGTCCATCTTTGGAGAAAGGATGGCGGATGGTCACCAATCAACAGGTAAGGAGGTTATTCAAGCTGATGAAAACGGAAGCCACAGGCTACATTGCCGCTGCCAAAGCCGGCATGGACGAAAAGACCGCCCGCAAGTACGTGAAGGCGGGCAAACTACCCAGCGAGCTCAAGGTTGAGCACACCTGGCGAACCAGGACGGACCCCTTTGATGCCCATTGGGAGGAAGTCCGTGAGAGGCTTGCTGATAACCCGGGGCTGGAGGCAAAGACCCTCTTCGAGGATCTCCAGCGCCGCTTTCCCGGCACTTTCTCAGACGGCCAACTGCGGACCCTGCAGCGTCGAGTGAAGCGGTGGCGTGCCCTGGAAGGCCCCTCCAAGGAAACATTTTTCCCCCAACTGCACCGCCCCGGCGAGCTGGCCCAGTCCGATTACACGCACATGGGCAAGCTCGGCATCACCATCGCCAAGCAGCCGTTTGACCACCTCATCTATCACTTCGTGCTCACCTACTCCAACTGGGAAACCGGCAACATCTGCTACTCGGAGAGCTTCGAAAGCCTCAGCGAGGGGCTGCAGGCGGCGCTGTGGGAACTCGGCGGCGTGCCGCAGGCCCACCAGACGGACCGGCTGACGGCGGCGGTGCACAACGCCCTGCATCAGGAGGAGTTCACCCAGCGCTACCAGGCTCTGCTCAGGCACTATGCCCTGACCGGCCGCAAGACCCAGGCCGCCAGTCCCAACGAGAACGGTGACGTGGAACAGAGCAACCACCGCTTGAAGAGGGCGGTTCAGCAGGCCCTTCTTCTGCGCGGCAGCTTCGACTTCGACAGCATCGAGGAGTACCGGCGCTTTTTGCGCGACCTCTTCACCAGGCTCAACCGCGGTCGCCGGGAGCGCTTCCTGGAGGAGCAACGCGTACTGCGCCGCCTGCCGGAAAGGCGGCTGGAAAGCTGTACGCGCCTTGAGGTCACGGTCAGTAGCGCAAGCACCATCCGGGTTCGCAACAACACCTATTCCGTCGAAAGCCGCCTGATCGGTGAGAGCCTGCAGGTACAGCTTTTTGCCGACCATCTCGACCTTTACTACGCCCAGAAGCGGGTGGACACGCTCCCGCGCCTGCGCGGCAAGTGCCGGCGCCTCATCAACTACCGGCACGTCATCGATCAGCTGCAGCGAAAGCCGGGGGCCTTCGAGAATTACCGGTACCGGGAGGAGATGTTCCCCGGCAGTTGCTTCCGGCTCGCCTATGACGAGCTCAAAGAGCGTCACACGCAGCAAGTGGCGGCTCGCAACTACCTAAAGATACTGGCGCTGGCGGCTAAAGAGAGCGAAACAGCGGTGGCGGCGGCCCTGACCGAGCTGTGCGGGCGGCAACCCATCACGGCGCAAGCCGTGGAGGAACTGGTACACGCACAGCAGCTCCCCTCGCCTGTCACCAAGATCGGGGTCGACGCAGTCGATCTTGCCAGCTACGACCGTCTCCTGACCATGAAGGAGGTGGCGTATGCAATGTGAGAAGGAGAAAGCGGGCCGCCTGCACCGCCACCTTACTGAACTGCGCCTACCCACCATCCGGCGCTGCTATCAGGAGACCGCAATCGCCGCCCGCAGGGACAACTGGGAGTACGAGAACTACCTCCTGGAGTTGGCCGAACGGGAGCGCGAAGAGCGCCGCAACGCCAGGACAGCGCGTCTGCTCAAGGACTCGAAGCTGCCGCTGGAGAAAAACCTGAAGGCGTTCAACCGGAAGCGACTGCCTCGGAAGGTGGATACGCAGCTGTCCCAGCTCCTCAAGGGGAAGTTCCTGGACCATAAGGAAAACGTGCTGGCCTTCGGCAACCCCGGCAGCGGCAAG
>DIKR01000098.1 GCA_002424625.1 Desulfuromonadaceae bacterium UBA5613 | reverse complement strand
TCTTCACGGATAAGACCTCCCTTGTTAAGTGGGTCTGCTCAGGGTGAGCGTGAAGCGGATGAAGTCAAAAAGCGTGAAAGGCTGGATTAACTTTGTGGAAATGCTAGCAGAAGTGGTCGAATTGTCAAATCTTTTTTTAATTTAACAATATTATAAACAGCACACGGGGCTCAGGTAAAATTTTTACATACAGCGCATACCCTTCTTGGTATTTTTCACTCTAATCCATAATGTCGGGCTAGAAAATTCTCTCTGCCCGGCTTTTCTCAAACCGACAACTCTGTTATGGTAGCGCTCCTGATGCCATTTTAATGCCTGTTGAGGAGTTTACTGTGTCGATTCTCTCGCCTCTCCTTCCCCCCCCCGATCTCAGCGGGGCAGCTGACTGGACCCCCTTCGATGCGCCGGCCCTGATCGGCAAATCATTGCGTTTCGTTTCCGGTGATCCGGATGGCGCGCGTTTTCGCGTTCGTTATTTTCGTGATTCAGCACAGCAACTGCGCGCCCGCATCTGGTTCGGGCCCGAGACCGAGGGCCCGCCTGGCAACGCGCATGGCGGGGCGATTGCTGCGGCTCTCGATGAAGTTCTCGGTTTGGCCGCCTGGGCGGCGGGTTATCCGATTGTCGTCGGCAACCTCAATGTCAGTTTTCGCAGTCTCCTCCCCCTGCAAGAGGTGGTCACGGTCGAGACCGACATCGTCTCAGCGGTCGGGCGCAAGATCATGGTACATGGCCGGATCTGCCGCGGCGCAACTGTTTTTGCCGAAGGGGAATGTCTCTGCATCACCCTGCCGGGGAGCTAACATATCTATGAAACGTCTCTTTATCTGGCTGTTATGGTTTGTGGTCATTGTCGGCACCTGCGTCGCCGCCGATCAACTCCTGATGCGTTATTCCCTGGACGTGCCGGCTTATCGTGCCGCGCAAATATTTTACCAGGATTTCCGCAGCCGGATTATCCTCCTGGCCCAAAAGGACGATCTTCACCTCGACGGGATGAAAGCGGACTGGTCACCAACGCTGCCGGCGGCGATGCTCGAAAAGATTGAACCTTTGCTGCAACGGGACGTCGAACCGGAAGGCTACGTTTATATCGACAAAGCAGGGGGATTACATTTGACGACGCGGCTGGATGAGGTTCCGAAAGAGTATCGCTCGGCAGCAAAAGCTTTGAAAAAATAGATTCACAAAAAAAACGGGGCAGCGTCGGCTGCCCCGTTTTTTATCTTGTTTCTTGGCGCTTATTCGCCACGCAAAGTTTTGAGAATGGCGGGATCATTCTCTCCCTCAGCGAGAATGCTGTGACAAATGTTGCAGTCAGAAGAGATGACTTCGCCGCTGTCAGATTCATGCTCTCCACCATGACAGCGGAAACAGCCTTTGTCAAAGTCCGGCCCATGCTGTAACAGCGAGGTGTAGTTTCCCCAGCCGATATTCATATCAGGGAAGACATTCTCGGCATAAGCAGCCTGGACGCCGGCAATCGCCTGAACCAGCTGTGCCTGCTTCTGTTTCACGATCTCCGGATAATTCTGCTGATAAAAAGCCTGCAAATCAGCAGCGATCCCGACTTTGGCAGCTGCGGCGCTTTTGTAGCTCTTATTGGCGGCCTTCAGCGCTTCACGCTTGATGAAAGGAAGGTCGCGCGGAATCTTTCCTTCTGCAAACTTGAGATCGATTGCTTCCTCATCCGACAGATAGACATGTGCCGGACGATTGTGACAATCGATACAGTCCATGGTCCGCAGCTCAGTTTTGCTTTTTTCACCTTTTACACTGTCGATCTTGGCGCCAGAGCGAAAGACTGTCTTGGTACCGTCCGCACGGGTCAGCGTGACTTCGGGGATCACCTGACGCGTTGCATCCGAAAGATATGTGATCGTATTTTCCGGAGAGACATGCCAGTGAATGCCGTGTGAACTGACTGCCCGGTCGCCAGCCGAACCAATCTTCATCATTAACAAGGTATTAACCTTGGAATTAACTTCGTCGTCAAGAGTATGTTCACGAATAACCAGCTTGTCACCGTGAAAGAGTTCGGGGCGATGACAGGCTTCGCAGGTTTCGCCGGCCGGGCGCAAGCCGTGCACCGGGGTATGGATCGGCCGCGGATAAGTGTCGAGGGCGACCGCGATAATCTGGCGGGTGCCGGAAAGTTTCGACTTGGCAAACCAGGCAGCGCCACTGCCGATGTGACATTCAACGCAATGGACGTTCGAGTGTGGAGAGTTCTGGTGGGTGGTATATTCCGGATTCATCACCGTGTGACAAAACTGCCCGCAGAATTCGTTCGATTCCATGTAGTGGTAACCGCTGTAAGCAAGGAGACTAAAAACTCCGATGTTAACAACGGTCAAAACAACGCCAAGGAAGATCAGCTTCTTTACCCTGGTGAAGCGCACCGGATCACTAACCTGCTCCTGAAGATACTCCATGGTGAAGATTTGGACTTCGCGACTCCCCTTGAAAAAGAAGAGTCCGACAAAGACCAGAACCAGGCCGAAGAGAAAGGCCGGACCGAGAATCATGTAGATGAAGAAGCCGTAATAGGTGTTGGTGACATAGCCCAGCATATCAAGGATGATTGCCCCGAGCAGTACCGGAAAGACGACCGTGGTGATAAACGCTCCCAACAGGGAGATCCTGCTCTTTTGAATTCCTTTGATAAATGACAACATGACGCTGGACAGACTGACCATGGTTCCGTGGTCCCCTTTCGAGTTTAAATTCGTTGCAACTGGACTTTATTATCAAACAAATTCTTTTTTTCCCACTTAATTTTTTCTAAGAGCTCGAAGAAAGGTAATTTTTAGGGGTTGTAACCATGGATTAAAATGACATCGTCGGGGAAAAACAGGTTCTTCCTCTTCAACTCCGCTGGACAAGAGATTGAAACGGACTATTCACGTTATAACAGATAACCCCCTTCACCGGTGTGTCAATTCCGCAGAAAAATATTCAGCCCATAGCGCTTTCCTCTCTGGCAAAGCGGACTTTTCCCGAAGGGCACAGCTGTTTTGTTGACTTTGCGGTCGCGACACGTAAAATAACAAAAATGCGGAAATTAATTTCTACTTAGCACTGGAAAGGATTTTAACATGGGGTCGAAAGGTCGCGAAATCATTGGCATGGATGTCGAAATACTCCTGGATCTGCTGCGGCGCGCCTACTGCGATGAATGGCTAGCATATCACCAGTACTGGCTGGGAGCAAAACTGGTCAAGGGGCCGATGAAAGATGCCGTCGGCGCAGAACTTTTGCAGCATGCGACAGAAGAGTTGCTGCACGCTGATATGGTCGCGATGCGCATCATTCAACTCGGCGGCACGCCGCCAACCAAACCGGAAGATTGGTACAAACTGACCAATTGCGGTTACGATGCGCCCGATGATCCTTTCGTCAAAACTCTGCTGGTGCAGAATATCAAGGGAGAGCAATGCGCCATCACGACCTATAAACACCTTCTCGATTTAACCAGAGAAGCGGATCCGGTTACCTACAACATGGTCCTGCAGATTATCCAGCAGGAAGTCGAGCACGAAGAGGATCTGCAATCTCTTCTCGAAGATTTCGAACTCATGATCGGTGCGCTGAAATAAGTCCTTAACCCCTCACAGGAGTGTCCCATGCCCGAGCTTAAAGGAAGTAAAACCGAACAGAATCTGCGGGAAGCCTTTGCCGGAGAATCGCAGGCGCGCAACAAGTACAGCTATTTTGCCAAGGTGGCCCAGCAAGAGGGTTATGAAAAGATCGCCGCTTATTTTCTCGAGACTGCCGACAATGAGATGGAGCATGCCAAACTCCACTTTAAACTTCTGAACGGGATCGGCAATACCGCTGACAACCTGCGGGCGGCCGCGGCCGGTGAGATGGATGAATTCACCGAGATGTATCCGCGTATGGCGCAGCAGGCCAGGGATGAAGGATTTACCGAAATCGCCTTCCTCTTTCAGGCGATCGGCAAAATTGAAAAGGCTCATCAGGAGCGCTACCAGAAACTTTTGGAAGAACTCGAAGCCGGAACGCTCTTTAAACAGGGAGAGCCGGCACGCTGGCGCTGCCGCAAATGCGGACATATCCATGAAGGGCTCGAAGCCCTGAAGGTCTGCCCGGTCTGCAAACATCCGCAAGGCTACTTCGAACTCGTTGAAGAACACTACTAACAGGGCCAACTCCCCGGTCCTGCAATGAAAAAGCGCCCCCCGGAGTGACTGTAAGGTTCCGGGGGGCGCTTTTTTTATTGCCGATATCCGGTTCAACGCCGGGCGAAACCGGCTTTAAAGGATCATCACTAGGATCTTCACCGCAATAATCTTGGCGATCATCGCCAGAGGATAGACGGTGGCGTAGGCGGAGGCCGCGTAAGGGGTGCGTGAAAGGTTGTTGGCAGCAGCCAGGCCGGAAGCGCTGGTCATGGCACCGACGAGGACTCCGAGCAGGCGCAGGAAATTAATACGAAAGTAAAGGAGTCCAAGACCGGCACCGACGCAGAGGGGGAGGATCGTTACTGCCACCCCGGCGACAAAGAGGCTTAGTCCCTGCTGTTGCAAGGTGGCAAGGAGGGTGCCGCCGGCAGCGGTGCCGACCGCGGCCATGAAGAGGGCAAGACCAAGGTCGCGGATCAGGCGATTGCCGGCAGCGGGCACGTCCCAGATCAGCGGCCCGGTGCTGTAGAGGCTGCCGAGGAGAAGTCCGGCGATAAGGACGCCGCCGGTAGTGCCGAGGGTGAAGTCGCCGAGCAATGGCAGGGGGAGGGTGAGACGACTGAGGGCAAAGCCGACGAGAAGTCCGGCAAGGATCGGCAACATACCGATTTCATAGGTCGCTTTGACGTCGTTGCCGATGATCCGGGTGACATTCTCTAAAGCCCGTTCGTCGCCGACGGCATGGAGGACGTCGCCGAGATGGAGGCGCAGATCGGGCTCGGGGGGGAGGTCGATACCGTTGCGGGTGACGCGAGTGATCTGCACATTGAAAACTTCACGCACATTAAAGAAACCCAGAGTCTTACCGACAATTTTACGCCGCGACACCACGATACTCTTCTTCGAGAGGACGCGATCAAAGGCGATCTCCTTCTCGATCGGGTGGCCGAGGAAAGGGGAGATGCGCGCCAGGTCATCGGGTCGGCCGGCAATCCGAATGCGGTCACCGAGGGCAAAAATCGTCTCTCCGCGCACCAGCACCGGTTCGCTCGCCCCGGCAGTGAGAAGGCGGGTAATCGTCACCGGGGCAATCGCTTGCAGCTTGAGAGAATCGACGCGGCGACCGACGATCCCGGGGTTGGTGATTTCGAGGTGGATGGAGCTAATCGGCGGATTGTCCCGATCAAGCTCGCTCTTGAGGGTCGATTCTTCCTCTTTGATCGTCCGCTTGCTCAGGCGAGGGAGGAGCTGGACAAAGAGGGCAACGCCAAGTACGCCGAAGCCGTAGGTCACCCCGTAAGCGGCGGTGGCGGCGCCGGGACCAAGAAGATCAACAGCGGCAGCCAGGGCCGGAGTACTGGTCATGCTCCCGGCCATCAAGCCGGCGACAGTACCGGGGTCGAAGCCGAAGAGGAAGGAAGCCCCGAAAGCGGTGAGGGCGCCGGTCGCTGCCATAGCGAGAACACAAAGGGCCATGGCCAGACCATGATGGCGAAAGGAGTTGATAAAACCCGGCGCCGACTGCAGGGCGACCGCGTAGATAAACAAGGCGAGGCCGATATTGCGGATCCCTTCGGGAAGGAGAACCCCGAAATGGCCGAAAGCAAGGGCGACAAAGATCGTCGCTGCCGGACCGATGACAAAACCGGCAATGCGGACTTTGCCAAGGAGTTCGCCCAGGACGATAATGAGCAGAAGAAGGAAGATCGGATCATAGATCAAAGACATTGTGCCTCACTCACCAGAATTTCATCCCATCCCCGCAACGACCGCCCAGGCGAGCAGACCAT
>DIKR01000040.1 GCA_002424625.1 Desulfuromonadaceae bacterium UBA5613 | reverse complement strand
CCGCGCGCCACCATGACCGCATCAGTCGCATGAAGAATTGATTTGAAGTTGCGCAACGCTTCCGGCTTCTCGATCTTGGCGACCACCGGGGTATCCATCCCTTTGGCGGCGATAATCTCTTTGAGTTCTTCAATATCGGCAGCGGTGCGGACGAAGGAGAGGGCGATAAAGTCGACCCCGGCAGTCAGGGCAAAATCGAGGTCGATCAAATCTTTTTCAGTGAGACAAGGGGCCGACACTTTCACCCCCGGCAGATTGATCCCTTTGTTGTTTTTTAACAGGCCGCCATTCACCACCAGGCAGCGTACCTGTTCCCCTTCCAGCGCCGTGACCCTCAGCTCCATCAAACCATCATCAAGGAGAATGCGTGAGCCGACCTGCACGTCGTGCGGCAATGAACGGTAAATCGTCGGAATAACGCCATTCTCCCCGAGAACTTCAGCGGTGGTAATGAGCACGGTCTGCCCTTTGCTGAGGTGCATCCCTGCTCCGGCCATCTTGCCGGTGCGGATCTTCGGGCCTTGCAGATCAGCGAGGATGCCGACCTGTCGACCGATTTTATCAGAGACCTGGCGGATGACATGGATCAATTCGAGCTTCTGGGGGTTTTCACCATGCGAGAAGTTGAGGCGGAAGATGTCGACGCCGCTCTGGATGAGCTTTTTGACCATCTCGGGGGAGGAGCTGACCGGACCGAGAGTGGCGACGATCTTGGTCTTGCGGGTTGTTCTGGGCATTGTGACTCCTTCAAGATTATGTCTGTTGACTTTAGTCTGTTGCTGCCGAAAAATACATTAAGAGTCTGGCAGAGGAAATTACCAATGTCAAACGCGGCTTGACTCCGGGCAGCAAAAAGGATATCACTGCCGAGAGATTCGAGTTCCTTGTTTGCATCCTGCCGCCCCCCTGCTATACTTACGAAAAAAAGGAGGTACTACCCATGCAACTGTCCAATCTCTTTCACAAAACAGCTCTGTTCCTGGTTCTGCTCATGTCCTTTCATACGATCGTCGCCCCCCTCGCCGGTGCGGCCCTGATCGAGACGGAAACACTGGTCAGCACTCAGGAGGTGGACGCCAGTCGTGACCGTCTCGCTGCGCTTCTGGCTCGCGAAGATGTCGGTGCCGCGCTGCAGGAGCATGGTGTCAGCACTCAGGAAGTATTGCTCCGGGTCAACAGCCTCACCGATCAGGAAGTGATGCGGTTGGCACAACAGATTGATGTTCTGCCGGCTGGTGCGGATGGCGGGGTCGGCAGTGTGGTTGGCGCGATACTCTTTATCTTTCTCGTCCTGCTCTTTACCGACCTTCTCGGTTTGACAGATGTCTATCCCTTTGTGAGAAAATGATCTTGCGGTCTGTTGTGAGCGCGGTCCTGATCGGGGCCGCGCTTCTTCTTTTCGGCGGCTGCGCGTCCTTGCCGCCGCTCACTTATCCTCCTCCTGCCGCTCCCCCCTGTTTGGCCGTCCCCTATATTCCCCAGGATGATTTCCAGTGTGGGCCTGCTGCCGTCGCCATGGTCATGGCATATGGCGGGGAGTCCGTCCCCCTGCCGACCTTGGCGCCCGAAATCTACTCCCCTGCTTTGCGCGGCAGTCTGCAACCGGCCTTGATCGCCGCCGGCCGTCGGCACGGCTGGCTGGCCTGGGAAATTTCCGACTTCGCCGCAATTCTGCAGGAAGTCGCCGCCGGTCGTCCGGTGATCATCCTGCAAAACCGGGGGCTCTCCTGGAAGCCGGTCTGGCACTACGCGGTGGTCGTCGGTTTTGATGCAGCCAAAGGGCTGACCTGTCTCACCTCCGGCCGGGAAGAGCAGCGGGCGGTGGCGACCCGGACAGTGCTGCGAACCTGGGAACGGGGGGGGCGTTGGGGCCTCCTTCTTCTCCCCCCTGGTGCCTTGCCGGTCGTCGTCGACCCCGACCGTCTCCTCGCCGCCTTGATTGGACTGGAGCGCAGTGATGTTGTTGCGGCGCGTCCGGGTTATGCTGCTGCGGTGGCGCGCTGGCCCGACCATGCCGGCCTCTCCACTGCTTATGGCAACCTATTGCGCAAAGCCGGCGAGCCCGCGGCGGCAGAAGCCGCTTACCGCGCTGTGCTGGCA
Source organism: Desulfuromonadaceae bacterium UBA5613 (assembly GCA_002424625.1). Taxonomy (GTDB): domain Bacteria; phylum Desulfobacterota; class Desulfuromonadia; order Desulfuromonadales; family UBA2197; genus UBA2197. The sequence goes on along the minus strand of DIKR01000040.1, from coordinate 3,363 downwards.
AAGGAGCCCCGGCATGTGCCGGCTCTCAATAACCTCGCTGATCTTCTTCTGGAACTGGGCCGTCTCGACGAGGCATACGCTGCTGCGGTCGCAGCCGTTGCCGTTGATAGCCCCTATCGCAGCACCGCTGCCGCCACTCTGCGTGAGATTGAACGCGCCCAGGCTCATCCTCCCGATCATCCCTAGAACTGCTTGCAAGCCTCCCGACTCCTGTTAGACTTTTAAAACAGCAGGCATCAAGTCGTCCAGCGTGACCGACTGGCTTCAGGGCTGATGCCGATCCAGCAAGGAGGTATTATGGCCAGAAAACATCTTCCACCCTCAAGTGCAGAGGCGGCTGAGCTCAGACAAAGTCTTGTCCGGGGTGAAAAAGATCTCGACATTCTCGAAGTCCATGCGGCGGAACTTTCTGCGGTTGAGAATGAAATTCAGTTGGATATGAAAAAGAAAGACCGCGCCTATAAAGATTCCCACTTTCACAGTATTCCCAAACCAATCAAGCACACTAAACCCTGATCTGTGAGCTGTTCCCCACGCACAGTGTTCTCCTATGACAAAAGCGCCTCAGGTCGATATCGACCTGAGGCGCTTTTCTGTAAGGCGTGCAGAATCCGATCAGGAATCGTGCTTCTTTGTTTCCTCTATATTGCTAAAGGCGAGATCGAAGATCTCCAGTAACTCCAGGTTCTGCTTCGAAAGCATCATCGCATTGCCGACGATGGCGTAGTAAAGGATGCTCAGGCGGGTCTTGGATGTATTGTCGGCAATCCGGGCAACCTGCCGGTCGTTCATTTCGGCAGCGAGAGCCCGCAACTGGGCATCTTTTTCCCGGAGACGTTGCAGATTTGCCGTCTGTTTACGGCTGAAGGTCTCTTCCACCTCCAGAAGGATCTCGCGTAACAGTTGACGAACCTCCTCCAGTTCCGCGATCTGCACCGGAAGCAGCCCCTTATGGTGGTTGCCGACGTGAGTGTAGGCACGCAGGACAATATCGCGGTGGCCATCGGTAACTTTTTGCAGGCGGCGGATGGTCTGGGCATACTTGTGCGAAACTGCCAGCCCTTTCTGGTCGAGGAGGCGCATCGCCTTGAAGACGTTGGCGATGATGATATTTGACCACTGTTGCGCCTTGTTCAGCTTCTTGCGCTCCACCCCGAGGCGGTCATAGTCGAGGCGAAAGAGGGCGCCAAGAGCGCTGTCGAGCGATTCCCGCGTCTCCTTCAGCAACAGACTCATGTGTTCGAAGGTCGTTTCCACACTTTCCCTGGGATTTTCGACCGATTTGAGGTTGAAGATCTTTTCCTGCTGTGCCTCTTTCTCCATACTCTGATGCTTACGGTGGGCATTCCAGATCATCGCCCCGGCGAGGAGGAGGAGGAAGAGCACCCCGAAGGCCTGGCCATAAAAGATAATCGCGGCAAAGAGCCCGGCGGAGGTGAAGGCGATGACTGCGGTCAGAAACCAGCCGCCGATGACGGTCAAAACGCCGGTGATGCGGTAGACAGCACTTTCCCGGCCCCAGGCCTGGTCGGCAAAGGAACTTCCCATGGCGACCATGAAGGTGACATAAGTGGTGGAAAGAGGGAGTTTGTAAGAGGTGGCGTAAGAGACGACGGCGCTGGCCACCATCAGGTTGACCGAAGCCCGCAGCAGGTCGAAGGAAGGCTTCTTCTCCCCGGTCATTTCGCCTTGACCGGCCGCGGGATTAAGGCGGCGGCTGACAACCATGCGGAGTCCTTGCGGGATGATGAGTTTGGCGGTTTCAAAAAGGTGCAGGACCAAGCGGACAATGGCCCGGGACAAAAAGATCGATTCGAAACGTTCGTTCCCTTCATCCTGCTGGCTGAGGCTGAGCTCGGTTTCGGTGACCGTTTTCGCCTTTTTCGACAGCCACAGGGTGACGACCATGATGACCCCGGCGAAAAGGAGATAGAGGGTCTCGGTCTGCACCTTTTGCCCCAAAGCCCCCATGGTGACGGTCAGGGGATCGCTTGTCGCCATCGCCGTCTTGAAGGCTTCGATGCCGGCGAGGGGGACGCCGATGAAGTTAACCAGATCGTTGGCGGCAAATGCCATTGCCAGGGCAAAGGTACCGATCAGCACAATCGGTTTGAGGATATTGAACTTCAGTTGCTGCAGAATCTGCAGGAGGACGACAGAGGCGGCAAAGATCAACAACAGGAGGAGGGCGGTATTGGCATTTATCCAGGCGATATTCTCCCTGGTGATAAAGGACGCGCCCTTGGCCCCTTTGACTAGAATAAAATAGGTGATCGAGGTCAGGGCCATGCCGCCCCATAGTGCCCCGTAACGTCTGATTCTTTTCTGGTAGTCAAAGGTAAAGAGGAGGCGGGTCAGGAACTGGACGAGGGCGCCGCAAATAAAGGAGATCGCCACCGAGAGCAGAATCCCCATGATAATGGTGATCGCACTCGATGAGTTGATATAGCGGGCAATGGTCGTCAGACTATCGCCGGATTGCATGATCTTGAGGACGGAGACCGCCACCGCTGCTCCGAGGAGCTCGAAGACGACCGAGACCGTGGTGGAGGTGGGGAGGCCGTAGGTGTTGAAGAGATCGAGAAGGATGATGTCGGTGATCATGACCGCCAGAAAGATGGTCAAGAGCTCCGGCATGGTGAAGAATTCAGGATGAAAGATGCCTTTACGCGCCACCTCCATCATGCCGCTGGAGAAGGTGACCCCGGCCATGATCCCGAGGCTGGCGATGAACATGATCGTCGCCCGCGGCGCCACTCGTGAGCCGATCGACGAGTTGAGGAAGTTGACGGCATCGTTGCTGACGCCGACCATAATGTCGAAGATGGCAATCAGGACGAGGATGCCGACTCCAATCAGGAGAAGTTCTGTGTTCATGCTGCGATGGCCCTTTCCGACTCTGTGCCCAGACCTATGGCCGGCGATGATACTGTTTGCCACGTGTGAAGAAAGTGAGCTGAATATATACCCGGGTTGCTCCCAGGAGAAGTATGTGCCGTTGGTGTTAGCGTAAAATCGAAACAAAGGTCAAGGATTGTCTGCATGCAGGTTGTGGTGACGAACGTCGGGTTACCTTGCGCAAGCGGTAATTTACCGGCCCTTGGCTAAGCGCAGCGTAATTCGACCTACAATGAAGGTGCGGTGGGTGCTTCGACTAGGTTGTCCCCCTCCACTTGCTGCAAGCGCCAAAGGCGGGCGTAAAGGCCGCCAGCGGCGAGGAGNNTGGCTGCCGGATTCGCGGATGCGGCCGCGGCGGAGGACGACGATGCGGTCGGCGTAGCGGGCGGTAGCGAGGCGGTGCGCGACGAGGACGACGGCGCGTCCGGCACCGGCTTCCGAGAGGCCGCGGCGGACGACACCTTC
>DIKR01000129.1 GCA_002424625.1 Desulfuromonadaceae bacterium UBA5613 | reverse complement strand
CGTCGTAAAGGCGGCGCAACTCGGCGACCGGTGCGTAGGTGTTAGAGAAGGGTTGAAAATAGGCGATAAACTGCTCTGCCTTATATTTGCGCTGCATGATCTCTTTGCCCGCTTGCAGTTGGGCGGCGACACTGAGACGATGGTCAAGGCCGACCGATCCTGAACCGGTGGGGTCGCAAAAGATACAGCCGCCCTGCTCCCGTCCGCCGTCGCGATTGGGGCAGCCGAAACCGGCATCGACGGAGATTTTGTGCACCCGCCGGCCGAATTGCTGTTTGAGCTGATTTGAATAAAGGTGATAACGCTTCGCTTCCATGTCCAAACTATGCCACGGAAAGGGACGAGAGGGCAAATCCTCGAAAGGATTAATTTCTCTTTTTCTTGGCAATTGAAAAGATCGTGTTATACTTTTACACAACGTTCATTGTTCTGCCCTTTTCCCCTTTAATTTCGGATTATTAGTCAGTGAGTAATCTCCTGGAAGCCCCTTTTTGCAGTGATCCACTGTGCTGTCCTTACCCGCCGGTCGGGGAGGATGCTGCGCTCGTCTTTGATCGCTGTTTCGACTGTCCTGACTTCTGGCGAAACGTGCGCAATCTCGCGCAAGGCGCGGAGGAAGGGGCAGTCCCGTCCCTCGCTATCGCCCTGTTATATGCCCAGCATCGACTTGAAGAACTCAACTGTCGCCTGGAGGTGAATGATCGAGAGTTTGAGTTTCTCCGTGATGTCGGGATTTTTCTTCAGGGCTCCGTGGGCCGGGATGAAGTCATCGTTATGGCCTTGACGGCGATCACCGCCGGCAAAGGGTATGGATTGAATCGTGCTGTCCTTCTCCTTGTCGATGAGGCCCGCGAGCAATTGAGCGGTTACCTCGCTGTCGGGCCACGTACTGCTGCTGAGGGGTGGCAGATCTGGAACGAGATTGCAGAACGGGACGAATCGCTCGAAGAGATGGCGCGGCGTTTTCTGGCCGAAAAGTTGAAGGGTGAGCAGGCACGTTTTCGCGATCTCCTTGATGGCCTCTCCATCCCCTTGAGCCGTCATGATCACCTCTTTGTCTCAACCTTGGAGAGTCGCCAGTCGGTGCATATCTCCCAACCCTGGAATGAGCCAGGGCTTGATCCGCTGCAGGTTGAACTTCTCGGTACCAGTGAACTGGTCCTCGTCCCCCTTCTCAGCGGCGACCGGCGCATCGGCATCCTCCTTGCCGATAATATCGTCACCCGGGCGCCGATCAGTGAGAATGACCTCCACCGTCTCGAAACCTTTGCCCTGCCGGTCTCCTACGCCGTCGAGCGGTCTGCTCTCTACGAACGACTCCGTCAGGAGCTGAGCAAACTGACGGAAGCGCACCAGCGGCTCAGCGCCCAGCAGGAAGTTATTGTCCGCATGGAGAAACTGGCGCTGATCGGCGAGATGTCGGCCGATATTGCTCATCGCATCCGTAATCCCTTGACGATTATCGGCGGTTATGCCCGCCGCCTCCTCAAGGGGGAACTCAGTGACGCGCAGCGGCATGGGGTCGAAGTCATTCTCCGTCAGAGTGAGCTTATCGGCGAGACTTCCAGTCATCTGCTGGCGGAAACTGACAGTCAGCACCCGCCGCGCGATCGCTGGAATCTCGGCAAGACGATTGCCGCAGCGCTGCTCCTTCATGCGGAGAAGATGACAGCCCAGGGGATTACCTGCGCCTTTGAGCCGCCCGAGTACGAAGTTATAGCGCTCTTTGATCTCAAAAAGATCAGTTACTGCCTGAAGATTATTATTGATCGCTGCATCGATGCGTTGCCCTCGGGAGGAGCTCTTGAAATTGAGCTGAGCCGGGGCGAAGCAGAGATCTCCGTGAGTTTCTCGTTTGGCGGAAAGACAATTTTAGCTGATGAAGAAGGGGAGGCCGTCAAAAGTCAGCCCCGCGATATAGAACTGGCCCTGGTGATGCGGATGTTGAAGCAGCAAGGAGGACAAATTGTACGGGAGGAGCGTCCGGATGGCGGCGCAACCTATACAGTGATCCTCCCCGACAATAAGGAGAACAATCATGGCTAAACTTTTGCTGGTTGACGATGAACGGGACATCCGCCACCTCTTTGCCGCCGAACTCGAAGACGAAGGCTATCAGGTGGAGACGGCGGCCTCGGTGGCCGAGGCCGAGAAAGCGTTGGCACAATCGACCTTCGATCTGATGATTCTTGATGTGCAGATGCCGGGCGAGAGTGGTTTGCAGTTGTTGCAGCGACTGGCCAGCGAGCGCTCGCCTTTGCCGGTGATCCTTTGCACCGCCTACAGCAGTTATAAGGACGATTTTTCGTCGTGGATCGCCGATGGCTATGTCGTCAAGAGTTCGGATTTCTCTGAATTGAAGTCGGAAGTGGCCCGGGTGTTGGAGAAGCACCAAGCGCAATAATTACATAAAAGTGGAGCGGAGGTGTTATGAAAGCAGTGATAATGGCAGGAGGATTCGGGACCCGTATTCAGCCCTTGACCATCGATCTCCCCAAGCCGATGATCCCGCTGGTCAACCGGCCGATCATGCTCCATATCGTCGACCTTTTGAAAAAACACGGCATCACCGAACTGGTCTTCCTCCTTTACCATCAGCCGATGACCATCAAACGCTTTTTCGGCGATGGCAGTGAATTCGGTGTGCGGATTACTTACGTCACCCCTTTGCAAGACTACGGTACCGCCGGGGCGGTAAAAGCGGCGGCGAAATATCTCGATGATACTTTTCTGATTATCAGCGGTGACCTCCTCACCGATTTTGACCTGTCGCGTGTCATCGCTTTCCATCGCGAAAAACAGGCGCTGGCGACGATCACTTTGACCTCGGTGAAAGATCCGTTGCAATTCGGGGTTGTTATCACCAACAAGGAAGGGCGGATCAGTAAATTTCTCGAAAAGCCGGGGTGGGGTGAGGTCTTCTCCGACACCATCAATACCGGCATTTATGTCCTCGAGCCGGCTGCCCTCAATTTGATCGACGACAATGTCAACCGTGACTGGTCAAAGGATATCTTCCCGCGCATGCTCGAAGAACAAGCGCCCCTCTTTGGCTGCACCCTCAGCGGTTACTGGGCGGATATCGGTAATACCGAAGCGTATATCGAAGCCAGTCATGACATCTGTGCCGGGCGCATTATTGTCAAGATCGATGAGCAGGTGACGCCGGGGAGCCAGATCTATCTCGGTCAGGAAGCACAAAGCCGCAACGCCCGCCTTGAGGGGATGGTGGTGGTCGGCGAGAACAGCCAGATCCATGACGGCGCTCACCTCAAAAACAGCATTATCGGCCGTAACTGTTCGATCGAAGAAGGGGTTGAGCTTGATGGCGCTGTCCTCTGGGACAACGTTCACCTCAAGAAAGGGAGCAAGATTCACGGCGCTGTGCTTTGTCACCGGGTTCATCTCGGTCCGGAGGTGACGGTCGAAGAGGGCGCGATCATTGGCGACGAAACGGTCATCGGCGCTCAGGCGCTGATCAAGAAGGATGTCAAGATCTGGCCCCGCAAAGAGGTGGAAGGGGGGGCGATTGTCACCACCAATCTCATCTGGGGGGAAAAGTGGCGCAAGAGTCTCTTCGAAGGGGCGACGGTGCGCGGCCTGACCAACGTCGAACTCACCCCCGAGTTCGCCGCCAAGCTTGGCGCTGCTTACGGTTCCACCCTCCCCAAGGACTCCTTCATCCTCGCCGGCCGTGATCCGATTCACGCTTCGCGCATGCTCAAGCGCTCCTTCCTCGGCGGCGTCCTCTCCACCGGGGTGAACGTGCGCGATGTCAAGATGATCTCCCTGCCGGTGCTGCGTTACAAACTCACCACCTTCGGCGAAGTCGGCGGGGTCCATTTCCGTCAGGCCATGGATGATCCCGCCGTCACTGAAATTATCTTTTACGATGCCGACGGCGTCGAGATCTCGGTGAATTCGGCGAAAGCGATCGAGCGGGTCTTTTTCAAAGAGAACTTCCGGCGCGTCCATTATACTGAACCCGGGGCGATTCACGAACTCCCGCGCATCTACGATTTTTATCGTGAAGGATTTCTGCGCGCCATCGATCGTGACCTCCTGCACCGCGCAGCCCCCAAGGTGGTCATCGACCTTAATCACTCTCCGGCCGGTGCGGTCCTCCCCGCACTGTTGAGTGAGCTCGGCTGTGAAGTCATCGAACTCAATGCCCACATGGTCGAAGCTTATACCGGCAAGACCGCCGACCAGACCGAGCGGGCTATCAGCCAGCTGTCGCGCATCGTCGTCACTCTGGAGGCTGCCGCCGGTTTCTGGTTGGGACCGTCCGGCGAACGGATTCGTATTGTTGACGAAACCGGTTTTATCCTCAGTGAACTCGATGCCCTGATGACCCTGGTCGCTCTGAGCTGCCGCGCTAAAAAGCAGGGGATTCTCGTTGTTCCCGTTGCCGCCCCCTCGGCGGTCGAACTTTCGGCAAAAAGTGAGGGGTTGAAGGTTAAACGGGTGAAAGAGGACGGTCGCGCCCTGGTTGAAGCGGCCAAGGAGAAGCAGGTGCGCATGGCTGTGACTCTCGATGGTCGCATCGCCTACCCGGTCTTTCAGCCGAATTTTGATGCCCTCTTTACGGTTGCCAAGACGCTGGAGATGCTCGCTCGCACCGGCCTCAAGCTCGGGCAGTTGCGCAGTGAACTCATCCGGCGCACTTATCGTCGGGTGAAGATTCCCTGTTCCATTGAGCTCAAGGGGGGGATCATGCGCAAGATGAGTGAAGATTCGGTCGATCTTGAGGTCTCCTTTATCGATGGGGTCAAGGTTCACTTCGGCGCTGACTGGGTGCTGGTCCTCCCTGACCAGTACCGCTCCCTGGTTCATGTCGTCGCGGAAGCGGACGATGCAACGCGGGCAGTGCAGCTGTTGGAGGAATACAGTCGCAAAGTTGAACTCTGGCAACGGGAGTTGCGTCGTGACTGAACTTGTGTTTTTGGCGGGAATGACGCAGTATTAAAGCCGCTGATCGACGATAATTAATTCAGGATTGCGATGAGACAATGACGATGCGCCCCTACTTTCCCCTGGCCCTGCAAACCAGTGCTGCTGCCTGTCGACGGTTGCGCCTTGCCCCGTCGGTTCTTGCACCTCTTTACGGGCAGGAACGTTTTGCCCTGCGCCAGATCGCGGCGGCGATGCAGTCAAGCTTCTCCGTTGCCGCGCCGGGCGGGGCGCAAGTCAACCTCCTGTCCCAGCTCAGCCGCGCCTTCCGCCTCATTGCGGTGCGTTCCCTTGCTGCCCTTCCTGCGCCCCTGCCGGGCGACGATTTTGCCACAACAGCAGCAGCCTTTCTCCATCTTTACCCGCCCACCCGACCGGAAGGGCCGAAGTCTGCCCTGCCGGTCGAAATTGCTGCTGAACTCTTTATTCTTGCCGCCCAGAGTCAAAACGCTGCCGCCAGGCCGCTCCTCCCCCTCTTTGACCCCGGTGATCTCGACGCTGCGGTGCCGTGGCGGCAAACGGTGCAACGGCTCGATCGCCAGTTACTGCCGCCGGTGGAGCGAGCCGGGGGGCAGAAGACCCTGCTGCAACTCCTCCTTGAACCGCTGCTGGCGGCGCCGGATTCTCTGGCCGCACAGCTCCGTTATGTCGGCGCCCACTGGGCGGATCTTCTCCCTCCGGAATTTCTTGATGAAATCACCCTCGCTTTTGCCCTGGTGGCGGAAGAAGAGAGTGTGCGGGGTGGTGGTCCCGGTCCGAGTGTTGCGCCGACCTTCAGCCGCCACGACGCCGAAGAGCTCGAGCGCTTCTCCGCGGACAGCGACTGGATGCCGCATGTTGTACTGATCGCCAAGACGGTCTACGTCTGGCTCGATCAACTCTCCCGTCTTTATCAGCGGTCGATCACGCGGCTCGATGAAATCCCCGACGAAGAGCTGGAGATTCTGGCACAGCGCGGCTTCACCTCCCTGTGGCTGATCGGCCTGTGGGAACGCTCCACGGCTTCGGCGATCATCAAGCAACGGATGGGGAATCATGACGCCGTCGCCTCTGCCTATTCCCTTTACGATTATGTCGTGGCCGCTGATCTCGGCGGCGAAGAGGCTCTCGAACGTCTTACCCAGCGCTGCCGGCAGCGCGGTCTCCGCCTCGCCTGCGATGTTGTCCCCAACCACACCGGCATCGATTCCCTGTGGAGTAAAGAGCACCCCGACTGGTTTATTCAGGTCGATCATCCCCCCTATCCGGCCTACTCCTTCAGCGGCCCGAATCTGGCGACCTCCGACGGGCTGGAGCTTTATATCGACGACGGCTATTGGGATCATCGCGATGCAGCGGTAGTCTTCAAGCATGTGCAGCACGGCCGGACCCGTTACATCTACCACGGCAACGACGGCACCCATCTCCCCTGGAACGACACCGCCCAGCTCAACTTCCTGCGCGAAGATGTGCGCGAAGCGATGATCTGCACCATCCTTGCTGTCGCCCGGCGTTTCAAGATCATCCGCTTCGATGCGGCGATGACCCTGGCGAAGAAGCACTTTGAGCGCCTCTGGTTCCCCCTCCCCGGTGCCGCCGGGGTGCCGAGCCGCGCCGAGCACAGCTTGTCCCGCGACGAATTCGAGCGCCTTTTCCCGGTGGAATTCTGGCGGCAGGTCGTCGATCGCGTTGCCGCCGAGGTGCCGGATACGCTCCTCCTTGCCGAAGCTTTCTGGCTGATGGAGGGCTACTTTGTCCGCACCCTCGGCATGCATCGCGTTTACAACAGCGCCTTCATGAACATGCTCAAGCGCGAAGAGAACGGCAAGTACCGCGGCGTCATTCGCCAGATCCTTGAATTCGACAGCGGCATCCTGCAGCGCTTTGTCAACTTCATGAATAATCCCGATGAAGAGACGGCCGTGGCGCAGTTCGGCAAGGGGGATAAATACTTTGCCGTCGCCACCCTCCTCGCCACCATGCCCGGCCTGCCGATGTTCGGGCATGGCCAGATTGACGGCTTTGAAGAGAAGTACGGCATGGAATACCGCCGTGCCCGGCATCAGGAGATCCCCGATGCCGGGTTCATTTCCTATCACGAACGGACCATTTTCCCGCTGCTGCGCCGTCGCCCTCTCTTCAGCGGTGCCGATGCTTTTTACCTTTACGATTTCCTTTGCCACGGGGCTGTCAATGACAACGTCTTTGTCTACAGCAACCGCAAGGGCGGAGAGCGGGCGCTGGTTGTCGTTCATAACGCGCATGGTGAGGTCGCCGGAGTGATCGGCACCAGTACCGGCAAGCGCAGCAAGGAAGGCGAGGGCGAAGGCCTGATCGCTCCGCAACTCTATGACGGCCTTGGTCTGGGTGAGCACGATGCCCCTTTCTGGCGCTTTCGCGACGCGACCAGTGACCTGGAATATCTGCGCCGCCGCGACGATCTCCTTGGCAGCGCCTTCTTCCTTGCCCTCGGTCCTTACGGTGTTCATGTCTTTGTCGATTGGCAACCGCTTGCCTGGGATGAGTCCCTTGATGCGCTCTGCACCCGCCTCGGGGGGGAGCCGGTCGCGCAGCTTGACCGCGAACTTATCGATCTTCGTTTTGCCGCTGAACAGGCTTCCCTGCGCCGCCTCCTTTCCGAGGAGGGACGGCGCGCCATCACTGCATGCACCGATAAAAAGACGACAAAGGCAGACGGGGCTGTTGAGAGTGCTCTTGCCGACTTTTTGCTGCTCTTTGGCCGGAAACCCCTTCCTTTGTCGCCGGCTCAGTGCCAACTCTTCGTTGTGGAGAAGGAAGGTTCATTTTCTCTGCTTGTCTGGGCGCTGCTCCGCCAGGCGAATGTCGGGGATGACCTCCCCGCGACCTTTGCTGCCCAAGGACTCGATCGCGTTCTCGGTGAAATCCTTGGCGATCCCGCCGCTTTGGCCCTTTACCGGGCATTGTGGCGCCACCGCGCTGAGTTGGCCGAGCTGCCGCTGGCAAAACTTCTTCCTCATCTCTGCGCCGAACCGGGGTTGCGCGCCACTCTTAACTGGCACGAATGGGAAGGGAAGAGCTATGTCGATCAGGGCGCATTGACTACGCTGCTGCAGCGCCTGGAGGAGATCCTTGTCTTCGAACTGACTGGCGGGGAAGTGTCGGAAGAGCGGCGCAAGACCCGGGTTGCGGCTCTGTCGAGCGAAATCACGGCGTTGGCGAAGAAGGCGGAGTTGAACGCGTATCAGCTGGAAAAGTTCTGTGACTTTGAATAAGGTGCCGGCCGTGAAAATTCTCTTCGTTTCTTCCGAGGTGGCCCCCTTCGCCAAGACCGGCGGCCTGGCTGATGTCGCCGGCGCTCTCCCCAAAGCTTTACGCAAGCTCGGTCACGATGTGCGCATTGTCATGCCGGCTTACCGGGGGGTGCTGTCGCGTTTTCCCTTTGCCGTCACCGGCATCAGTGTCCAGGTGCCGGTCGGCGGCTTTACTGAACAGGCGGACGTTTGGCAGGGGGCAATCGCCGGGGTTCCCGTTTATCTCCTTGATCATCCTGCGTACTTCAATCGTGAAGGGCTCTACAGTTCCACGGCTGGCGATTTCCCTGACAACGCCGAGCGCTTCGGCTTCTTTTGCCACGCGGCACTGGAACTCTGCAAGTGGCTCGATTTTGTGCCTGACGCTATTCACGGCAACGACTGGCAGTGTGGACTCCTCCCGGTCTTTTTGCGCACCATTTATCGTGCCGACCCCTTCTTCGCCGCCACCGGCACCCTCTTTACCATCCATAATCTCGGTTATCAGGGACACTTTCCGCCAACGCTGTTGAAACTCTTCGGCCTCCCCGTCGAACTCAATCGTATTGATGCGTTGGAATTCTACGGCGCCATCTCGCTGCTCAAGGGCGGCGTGGTCTTCTCCGATGTTGTCACCACAGTCTCCGACACCTATTGTCGGGAAATTCAGACCCCGGATTACGGGCACGGCTTTGACGGCATTCTCCGGGCACAGCACAATCGCCTCTTCGGGGTCCTGAACGGCCTTGATCCCGACGATTGGGATCCGCAACACCTCCCTGTGCACCCCTTCTCTTCGCAGGATCTTACCGGTAAAGCTGCCTGCAAGCGCGCCCTGCAGCAGGAACTTGGACTAAAGGTCGAGCCGGAGATCCCCTTGATCGTCATGGTCTCCCGCCTCGATCGTCAGAAGGGTTTTGAGCTTATCGAGGAAGCCTGGGATGAGTTGATGGCCATGCCGGTTCAGTTCGCCCTCCTTGGCAGTGGCAATCCCGAACTCGAAGCGCGTTTTGCGATCCGCTCCCGCAAAGATCGTGGCCGCTTTGCTTTGGCGACCGGTTTTAACGAGGATCTTTCCCGGCGATTTTACGCCGGCGGCGATCTTTTCCTGATGCCGAGTCTTTATGAACCGTGCGGTCTCAGCCAACTCATCGCCCTGCGCTACGGCACTCTGCCGGTTGTCCGAAGTACCGGCGGACTCGCTGATACCATCATCGATCCGCAGCAGAATGTCGCACATGCCAACGGTTTCAGTTTCGTCCCTTATACCTCCCCGGCTCTCCTTGATTGCCTCGCCAGAGCCCTGCAACATTTCGCCAGCAAGGCGGCGTGGCAGGGAATGATGCGTTACGCCATGGAACAGGAGTTTACCTGGCAAGTGGCTGCCCATCGCTATCTCGAACTTTATCGCCTCGCCCGGGAGGTCCGCCGTGACAGCAAAAGATAAGGAGCCCAAAGAAATTCCGCCGGAGGGGAGCAATCGTTTCAGCGAGCTCGATGAGCTGCAGCAGGAGATTGCCCAGCGCATCAAGGATAATCAGCGCTTTCTTGAAGGCTTCCTGTCGGAGGATTATGATGACGACGCGGACGAAGCTGAAGATGATGGTCACGATTTTGAAGAATTGTAGGAGGACGGTATGAAGAGACGCGATTGGCGTCAGCTGAAACAGCTATGAAAATGAGAGAACTCGCCGCAACCCGACAAGAGAGCGACAGCATGGGGACGGTAGAAGTCCCGGTCGATGCCTACTGGGGTGCGCAGACGCAGCGGGCGGTGCAGCACTTTGCCATCGGCTCGGAGCGGATGCCGATCGAAGTCATGCATGCGCTGGTGCTGATCAAGAAGAGTTGCGCGCAGGTGAGCAGCGCAGGCGGGCAGTTGTCGGCGGAGCGTGCCGCCTTGATCGTCGCCGCTTGCGATGAAATCCTCGGCGGGTCCTTTGATGAACATTTTGTCCTGCCGGTCTGGCAAAGTGGCAGCGGCACCCAGAGCAACATGAACGTCAACGAGGTTATCGCCAATCGTGCCAACGAACTTGCCGGCGGCCAGCGCGGCGACAAAGTGCCGATCCATCCCAACGATCAGGTCAATCTGTCCCAGTCGACCAACGATGCCTTTCCCACCGCCATGCACCTCGCCACTTTGACCGTGCTTCACCAGCGTCTGTTGCCGGCCCTGAGCGAGATGATTGCGCTCTTCCAGGCCAAGGCGCAGGCTTACGCCGATGTCGTCAAGATCGGCCGTACCCACCTTCAGGATGCCACCCCCCTCACCGTCGGCCAGGAGATCTCCGGCTGGATCAGTTTGCTGGAGCGGGATGTGGTGCGCCTGCATGCTGCCGCCGACGGGCTCTGCGATCTTGCTATCGGCGGCACCGCCGTCGGCACCGGCCTCAATGCACCGCCGGGCTTTGGCCCGGCAGTGGCAGCGCAACTCGCGATCGCCACCGGTCTGCCGCTCCGCTCCCATCCCAACAAGTTCGCCGCCCTTGCCAGTCACGACGAACTCCTCTTCTTTCATGCCGCCCTGGCGACGCTGGCGGCGTCGCTGACCAAGATTGCTAACGATATCCGCTGGCTCGCTTCCGGACCGCGCTGCGGCCTTGGCGAACTTCTCCTTCCTGAAAATGAACCGGGGTCGTCGATTATGCCGGGGAAAGTCAATCCGAGTCAGTGCGAAGCACTGTTGATGATCTGCATGCAGGTGCAGGGGAATCAGGTGGCGATGACGCTCGGGGGGAGTAACGGAAATTTTGAACTGAATGTCTGTAAGCCGGTGCTGATCCGCAATGCGCTGGAGTCGCTGCGCCTCCTCGGTGACGGCTGCCGCAGCTTTACGACCCATCTCCTGTCCGGACTGGAGATCGACCGGGAACGGATTGCCGCTCATCTCGCCAACTCCCTGATGCTGGTGACCGCGCTCAGCCCCCGTCTCGGTTACGACAAAGCAGCAGAGATCGCCCACCTCGCCCTGCATCAGCGCCTCACCCTGCGTCAGGCCTGTTTACAGCTCGGCTATCTTGATGGCGAGAGTTTCGATGCATTGCTCCGTCCGGAGATGATGATCGGGGGGTAAGTTTACCCCCCATCCCCTTCTTTCTCCTTCCGGTTCAACTCTTCATAGCGGGCAATCTGCTCGGCCATACTTCCGTACTTGCAGAAACTCTTCTTCGTCTTCAGACAAAGCCGGCAGCGATCATCCGAACACCGCTGGCAGCATTGGCAGTCCGGGCAGGGGTGTTTTTTTTCATTCATGACGGCTCCGGAGTCAGGGCTTCCTGGCGGAGGAGAATGTGGCGACGCCAGATCAGGTAGAAATTTTCGCAGAATTCGCTGGCCACCAGCAGGAAGACAGCGATGGCGATCCCCGGTACCGGGACAGGAAAGAGGAGCATGATCCCCCAGACCAGGAGGA
>DIKR01000107.1 GCA_002424625.1 Desulfuromonadaceae bacterium UBA5613 | reverse complement strand
CTGCACTTCTTCGACGGCTTCCGTACCTCACACGAAGTGCAGAAGGTCGAGGAACTGACCTTTGCCGACATGCGGGCGATGATTGACGATCAACTCGTCAACGCCCACCGTCGCCGCGGCCTCTCCCCGGACCGTCCGATGATGCGCGGCACCGCCCAGAACCCCGATGTCTACTTCCAGGGGCGCGAAACTGTCAACCGGTTCTATCCGGCCTGTGTCGACATCGTCACGGAAGAGTTGGAAAAATTCTCCAAACTCACCGGTCGCAGCTATGGTCTCGTCGACTATGTCGGTGATGCTGATGCCGAACGCATCGTTGTGGTCATGGGCTCCGGCGCCGACACCGTGCAGGAGACCGTCCGCAGCCTCATCGCCAAAGGAGAGAAGGTCGGCGTCGTCAAGATCCACCTTTACCGCCCCTTCCCGCTCGCCGCCTTCATCTCGGCCCTGCCCAAGACGGTCAAGGCGATTGCTGTCCTTGATCGCACCAAGGAGCCCGGCGCCCTCGGCGAGCCGCTGTACATGGATGTACGCACCGCCATCGGCGAAGCCATGAGTGACGGCACCTGCAAGATCGACGGTTATCCGATCATCGTCGGCGGACGCTACGGCCTCGGCTCCAAAGAGTTTACTCCGGCGATGGCCAAGGCGGTCTTCGACAACCTCAGAAGCGTGCAGCCGAAGAAGAACTTTGTGGTCGGCATCAACGACGATGTCATGAATTCCAGCCTCGACTTCGATCCCTCCTTCCGTACTGCCATGGCCGGCACCTACGAAGCGATGTTCTACGGTCTCGGTTCCGACGGCACGGTCGGCGCCAACAAGAACACTATCAAGATCATCGGCGAAACCACCGAAAACAACGCCCAGGCCTACTTCGTTTACGACTCCAAGAAGGCCGGCACCATCACCACCTCGCACCTGCGCTTCGGCAAGAACGCCATCAATGCCCCTTACCTCATCGATCATGCCGACTTCATCGCCTGTCACAACTTCACCTTTCTGGAGAAGTACGACATGGTCAGCAAAGCCAAGCCCGGCGCTACTTTCCTCCTTTGCTCCCCTTTCGCAAAAGACGAAGTCTGGGATCAGATGCCGATCGAAGTGCAGCAGCAGATCATCGCCAAAAAGCTCAAGTTCTACGTCATCGACGCCATCAAGCTCGGTGAAGAGCTGGGACTCGGCGCCCGTATCAACGTCATCATGCAGACCGCTTTCTTCAAGATCTCCGGGATCATCCCCCTGGAGCAGGCGATCAGCGAGATCAAGGACGCGATCAAGAAGAGTTACGGCAAGGCCGGCGACAAAATCGTGGCGATGAATAACGCCGCGGTCGACGAAGCACTGAAGAATATCCACGAAGTCACCATCCCGGCCACCGCGACCAGCATTATCACCATGCCCCCCGTCGTCACCAAGAGCGCACCGCAGTTCGTCCAGGAAGTCACCGGTCCGATCATTGCCGGCTTCGGCGACAACCTGCCGGTCTCGAAGATGCCGATCGACGGCACCTTCCCCACTGCCACCTCGCAGTACGAGAAGCGCAACATTGCCGTCGATATCCCGGTCTGGGATGAAACCCTGTGTATCCAGTGCGCGATCTGTTCCTTTGTCTGCCCGCATGCCACCATCCGCATGAAGGCCTACGACGGCGCACTCCTCGCCGGGGCCCCGGCGACCTTCAAATCGACGGACTGCAAGCTTCCGGAATTCAAAGGGCTGAAGTACACCCTGCAGGTCGCACCCGAGGACTGCACCGGCTGCGGCGCTTGCGTCCACAACTGTCCGGCCAAATCGAAAGAGGATCCGGGCCATAAAGCAATCAACATGCAGTTCCAGGCGCCGCTGCGGGCCACGGAAGCGGCCAACTACGACTTCTTCCTGTCCCTCCCCGACGTCGATCCGACTTCAGTCAAGCTCGACACCCTGCGCGGCAGCCAGCTGGTGCGGCCGATCTTCGAATACTCCGGCGCCTGTGCCGGCTGCGGCGAAACACCGTACCTCAAGCTCCTGTCGCAGCTCTTCGGCGACCGCATGCTCGTCGCCAACGCTACCGGCTGCACCTCGATCTACGGCGGCAACCTGCCGACCACCCCTTGGGCACAGCGCGCCGACGGCCGCGGACCGGCCTGGTCGAACTCGCTCTTCGAGGACAACGCCGAGTTCGGGTTCGGTATGCGCCTGGCGGTCGACAAGTTCACCGAATCGGCTCGCGAGCTCCTCACCGGGCTTGTCAACTCCTGTGCCTGCCCTTCCTGCGCCGCCATCCTGCCGGTAATGCAGGAGATTCTCGACGCCGACCAGTCCGACCAATGCGGCATCGAAGCGCAGCGCCAGCGCGTCGCCACTCTGCAGACCGCCCTCCTGGGCTGCAACGAACCGGCGGCCCAACAGCTCCTGCCGTTGATCGATTATCTGGTCAAGAAGTCGGTATGGTGCGTCGGCGGCGACGGCTGGGCTTATGACATCGGCTACGGCGGTCTCGATCATGTCATTGCAAGCGGCAAGAACGTCAACATCCTCGTCCTCGATACTGAGGTCTACTCCAACACTGGTGGCCAAGCCTCGAAGTCGACGCCGATCGGCGCCGTTGCCCAGTTCGCCGCCGGCGGCAAGGTCATGGCCAAAAAGGATCTCGGGATGATGGCGATGTCCTATGGCTACGTCTATGTCGCCAATGTCTCCCTTTCCAACCCCGGCCAGGTGGTCAAGGCCTTTATCGAAGCCGAAGCCTACGATGGCCCCTCGATCATTATCGCCTATGCCCACTGCATAGCCCACGGCATTAACATGACCAGCGCCGTCGACGAGCAGAAGAAGGTCGTCTCCTCCGGTTACTGGCCCCTGTATCGTTACAACCCGACCCTGGCGGCGGAAGGGAAGAACCCCCTGCAGCTCGACAGCAAGGCGCCGACCACCTCCTTCGAGGACTTTGCTTACGGCGAAAACCGTTACAAGGTGCTGAAGAAGATGAACCCCGAAGTCGCCGCTGAGCTGATGAAGAAGGCGAGCGCCTGGACGACTAACCGCTTCGAGTACTACCAGAAGCTGGCGGCGCTGAAGTACGATAAATAAATTGTCGGTAGGGGCGCCCCTTGTGGGTGCCCGCTTTCGATCGTGAACCGGGCGGACACGAGATCCGCCCCTACCATAATCCATAAAAAATCCTGAGAAAAAAGATGCCCGACCAGGTTATTGCAACCGCGTCGGGCGTTTTCTTTTTACGGAATCTTTCAGATGTGCGATTCTACCCCACAAAGTCCCCCCTTCAGGAGAAGCTGTTGAAATCGTCACCCCGGCTCTATTTACTCGATGGCTCGAGTTACATCTACCGTGCCTATTACGGCATCCGCGAACTCGCCACCAGCGGCGGCATGCCGACCAATGCCATCCTCGGCTTCACCCGACTGCTCCTGGATCTCCTCCAGGAACACCGTCCCGATTATCTTGCTGTCGTTCTCGATTGCCCGCGCGAAGAGACCTTCCGTCGTGCCCTTTATCCTGCCTACAAGGCACAGCGTGACGCCGTCCCGGTTGATCTTGTTCCCCAGCTTCCCTACATCCGCCAGATGCTCGCGGCCCTCAACATCCCGGCCCTCGAAGCCCCCGGCTTTGAAGCCGATGACGTTATTGCCACCCTCGCCCGCACCTATGCCGCCCAGGGAATCGACGTCACCATCGTCAGCGGCGACAAGGATCTGTTGCAGATTGCCAGCGACCAAATCACCCTGCTCGACACCATGAAAGGGAAGCGTTCCGGGGTGCAGGAGGTCCGCGACCGTTTCGGCGTTTCCCCGGAACTGGTTGCCGATGTCCTCGGCCTGGCCGGCGACACCTCCGACAATATCCCTGGTGTCCCCGGCATCGGCGAGAAGACCGCCATCGGCCTGGTGCAGCGCTTCGGCTCACTGGAAGAGGTCCTCAAGTGGCGAAGTCTGGTCGGCAGCAAGAAGCGCCGCGAGGCTTTAGCGACCTACGCAGAGCAGGCGCGGCTTTCCAAACGCCTCGCCACCGTCCGCTATGACGTGCCGCTGGAGATCCCCCTGATCGAGCTGACACGGCAGTCGCCGCGCCTCCCGGCCCTGCTTCCCCTGCTGCGCGAGCTCGAATTCACCGCTCTCGAACTCGCCTTCACCCCGCCGCCGGCCGGGGTGGTCGAAATCTACAGCGACGGCTCGGGCCGGGATTCCGGACCGGGGGGCTATGGGGTGATCCTGCGCTACGGCGAGCTGGAGAAGGAATTGAGCGGTTTCGAACCGAGCGCCACTTCGCAGCGCATGGAACTGATCGCCGCGATTCGCGGCCTGGAAGCATTGAACGGCCGCAAGCGCGTGCGTCTCTACAGCGATTCGCAGTATCTGGTGCGGGGGATGAGCGAATGGCTGCCCGGCTGGGTGCGCAACGGCCGCCTCGAAACTCCCGACGCCCTCGCCAATCAGGACCTTTGGCAGCAGCTGGCAACTCTTGGCTCCAAACACCAGGTCCACTGGGAATGGGTGCGCGGCCATGCCGGCCACCCTTTTAATGAACGTTGCGATAAACTGGCGAAGCGGGCAGCGGAAGCAGGGATCCTGGCAACAGTTGCCATCACTCGTGAAGAAGCTGTTCCTTTACCGGCTGCCCCGGTTTATCATGCACCGGTGGCAATCCGGGTCGATTCGGAATTCGCAACTGATGCGGACGGTCAACTCCAGCTTTGCTAACTCACAACAAGGATACGCACAATGAAAATCCAGCGCTTAACGGTCGAGAACCGGCCCCGGGTCTACGCCCTCCTCCGTCTCGCTTTTCCGGAGAGTGAATACGAAGCGGGCTTGCTCGAGAATCTCCACAAAAACGTCAAGACTGTGCATGAATGGGTCTCGATCCATCGCAACAAGATCATCGCCTACATTGCCTTTACCCCCGCTTATCACGGCAAGAACGTTTGCGGCCTGCATCTGGCACCACTGGCGGTCACCCCCGAGTTCCAACAGCAGGGGGTCGGTGCGGAGCTGCTGCGCTTTGCCTTGCGTCAGGAAGAGATCCAAAGTCAGCCCCTCTTTGTCCTTGGCGAACCCGGTTATTACAAGAAATTTGGTTTTGAACCCTGCACTCAGCCGATTTGTCCCTTTGACAAGAACAATGCCCATTTCCTGAGCCTGCGCAATGGCGCCGCCACGCCCTTCACGGTCGGCTATGAAGCGGAGTTTATGACCGTGGGAAAAACGGCCCGCCCCAAGGGGAAGAAGCGGCGTTAAAACTGTCCCTGCTCGGGCATCCGGCTCCGACCATTATCGGCGCCGTTAGCGCACTCCCACATACATGGATGCGCCCTTTGTTTATTTGTAAATATCTCTTGCTTCAACTTTTTGCCCCGTCCACGATAACCCCCTGGACGCTCCTCCCCGATCGTAATCTTTGTTTTTGACGATAAACTGTGTATAGTTACGTCTTGATTTAATTTTTACCGACAGCTCGGAATAGAGATCCGATGCGAGTGCCCTGTAAACGAGAGATTCCGATGAAACTGGATAGTGTGGAAAAGCGCGCGGAAAAAGAGTTTTCGCAGGCGCAAGTCGCGCTGGCGGCTGAAGATACCCAGGCGGCACTCGCCTTTATCGAGAAGGCGCTGCGGTTGCGGGATACTCCGGAATGGTATTCTTATCTCGGCTATTGCATCGCCAGACAGCGCGGACAGCATCGTAAAGGGCTGGAACTTTGTCAGGCCTCGCTGGCGGTGGAGCCGGACAATCCGATGCATTTCCTCAATCTGGGGAGAGTTCACCTGAACAAAGGTGACAAGATCAAAGCGTTACAGATCTGGCGGGAGGGGATGGCGAAGGGCGGATGTCCGGAATTGCTGCAGCAGTTGGAGCGTCTCGGTACCCGCAGTCGTCCGATCATTCCGGTGCTGCATCGCAACAACCCGCTCAATCGCTATCTCGGCATCCTGCTCAATCGTTTGGGGCTACGCTAAAAGAAAGAAAGAGGGCCAAGCAATGTTGCTCGGCCCTCTTTTCTCTTCGCTGTTTCCTTAAATCTTACCGCACAATATAAACCGACTGCCGGGCATGGAGGGCGACCTTGGTCGAAACACTGCCAAGGAGGGTACGCTTGACCCGACCGGCGCCGGAAGAACCGATGACGATGACGTCGATCTCTTCCTGATCAGCGTAGGCGAGAATCTCTTCGGCGGCATCACCGTAAACCACCTGGCTGATGATCGGCACGGCGGTCTCTGCCGCGGCCTTCTCAACAACATAAAAGATACGCCGGCGATTCTCTTCCCAGTCCGGGCGTTCTGTCGCCGGCAGGGACGGAAAGAAGTCGGTAAACGAGGGGGCGCGCATCCCCGGCAAAACGAGGATGGCATGCAGAGTACTTTTGAAGGTGGAATCACCGGCCAGGGCCAGACGCACGGCTTCTTCCGCCGCCTTGTCAGACTGGGGCGAACCGTCGATCGGTACGAGAATCTTCTTGCCGACACTGAGCATCGTCTGATCCTTTCTCCTTAAGAATATTAGCAATCTAGCCGATGAGGCGACACCTGTCAACGACGCGCTTCAAAATTGCCGAGTCTCAAACTGTTTGACATTGCCGGGCGATTCCATTAAATTTGTCGACACAATTCAAGATAGCATCGTCTTTATTCAGAGTGGTGGAGGGACAAGGCCCGACGAAACCACAGCAACCGGTCCACGTTACGGACGTCAGGTGCTAATTCCTTCCCTGCTTGCAGGGAGAAATGAGGACGGAGCCGGACGATACCGCTCTCAAACGTTATCTTTGGCCCCTTCTCATCCCCGGAGAAGGGGCTTTTTATTTGGTTAACGAAAGAACGGGGTCCACGGGTGAGTAAAGCGATCGGGATTGTTACCACTGAATTTGCCGAGTTTGACGGCGAACTGCAACTCGAAAGCGGTCGCCTCCTCGGCTCTCTGCGTCTTGCTTACGAAACCTACGGTGTCCTCAACCCGGAGAGATCGAACACCATCCTCGTCTGCCACGCCTGGACCGGCGACGCCCATGCCGCCGGCAAGCACAGCGCTGACGACCGCAAAGGCGGGTGGTGGGACGACATGATCGGGCCGGGGAAGGTCCTCGACACCGATCGTTATTTCGTCATCTGCTCCAACGTCATCGGCTCCTGCAAAGGCTCGACCGGGCCGACCAGCATCAATCCCCGCACCGGTAAACCCTACAATCTCACCTTTCCGGTACTGATGGTGCGCGACATGGTCCGGGCGCAAAAGCTCCTCCTTGATCGCCTCGCCATCCCGACCCTGCGCTGCGTTATCGGCGGCAGTATGGGAGCGATGCAAGCGATCGAATGGGGGATTCATTATCCGCAGATGGTGCAGTCGATCGTGCCGATCGCCGGGACCGGCCGGACTTCGCCAATGTCCATTGCCCTCAATGCCCTGGCGCGGCAGGCGGTCTTCAACGATCCGATGTGGAAAAAGGGGAATTACAAGCCCGAGCACCCGCCGGCGGATGGCTTGGCGCTGGCGCGAGCGGTCGGTCATATCTCCTTCCTTTCCGATGTCTCGATGCGAATGAAGTTCAACCGCAAATTTTCGGCGCGTGACGGACTCTTTGACTTCTTTGGTCAGTACGAAATCGAACGCTACCTTGAATATAACGGCAAGAACTTTGTCGAGCGCTTCGACACCAACTCCTTCCTTTATCTTGCCAAAGCCCTCGACCTTTACGATGTTGCCTGGAACTTCGACAGCCGCGAAGAAGCTTTCTCGCAACTCACTTGTCCGTCGCTGTGGTTCGCCTTTACCTCCGACTGGCTCTACGTCCCCGCCGACACCGAGGAGTGTGTCACCATTCTGCAAAAGCTCGGCAAAAGCGTCGAGTATCATCTCATCGACTCCGACTACGGCCATGACTCCTTCCTCGTTGAACCGGAGAAGTTCACCCACCATATCGTCTCTTTTCTCGATCGCCTTGAATCCTGAACATTCGTAATCACCACCCCCGGCCCTCCTTAACAAAGGAGGGGAGTTTAAAGCTTAATCCCCCTCCTATTTCAGGAGGGTTAGGGGTGGTAAGGTTTTAGCACGATAGTTTAGATTTAAATCAGGACGGCTCGTTTTCCTCGCTAAAGAGTTCGAGCTGTTCATAGCGACGGATCTGGATTTTGAAAGGGAAGGGGCGGAAACGGGGACATTCGAGGAGGAGGACAGTGACCGGCTGACGGCAGCGGCGCACGCATTTACTGCAGAGAGGATTGGCATCCTGACGGGATAGAAGGGGCTCCGACCTGGACATACCGGTTCTCCGCTAATGGTGAAGAATGTTAGATTGTTTCATTATCGTCGACCGGGGTTTTCTCCGTCATCTTCTTGCCGAAGCAGCGGGCGAGGATGATCCCGACTTCGTACAGGAGGATAAAGGGGATAGCCAAAGCTGTCTGCGAAAAGACATCCGGGCCCGGGGTGGCAATTCCGGCGAAAATAAAAGCGATAATGATAAAGTATTTGCGCTTCTGCGACAGCCACTTGGCATCGACCACCCCCATGCGGGCAAAGATAAGAATGACGATGGGGGTTTCAAAGATGGCGCCAAAGGCGAGCAGGAGCTTCCAGGCGATGGAGAAGTACTCCCCCATCGAAATCATCGCTGTCACTTCACCGCCGGCCAGGCCCATCGTCAGCAGGACGCTGAAGACCAAGGGAAAGATCCAGGTGAAGCCGAGGTAAGCGCCGCCAAGGAAGGAGCAGTAGGCCGAAGCGACAAAAGGGAGGGCAAAACGTTTCTCATTTTTGTAGAGCCCCGGGGCGATAAAGCCCCAGATCTGCCAAAGGATCACCGGCAAAGCGACGAGGACCGCAGCAACGGCAGCAATCTTCATGTAGGTAAATAACGGTTCCGTCGGGCTGAGAAAGACCATCTTGCTGCCGTCCGGCAGAACGGTGCGGAGCGGTTTGGAGATAAAAAGATAAAGGGGTTCGGAAAAGTAGTAGCAGACAACAAAGGCGACCAGCCAACTGCTGGCGGCAATGGTCAGACGGCGGCGCAGCTCGAAGAGATGGGCCATGAAGGGGAGTTGCTGTTCAACGCTCATTTTTGCTGCTCCGTCGCATCCGTTTTCTTCTCTGCGACGCCACTCTCGGTCACCGGCTCGGTCGGAGCTGTCGTGACTTCGGCCTCCTCGACCTTGACGGCATTAGGCGGGGTGAGTTTTCCCGGTTCCTGTTCCCATGGAGTTTTGTAGATTTCTTCAAGATTGCGTTTTCCCTGCCGTAAATGCTCTTCCACATTGAGAGAACGCATATCTTTTTCAATGCTATTCTTCACTTCGTCGAAAGACCGGCGAAACTCGGCATAGCCCTTGGCCAGAGAGCGGGCCAGGTCCGGGAGGCGTTCCGGGCCGATAAAGATCAACGCCAGCGCGAGGATCAGTAAAATTTCTCCAACACCGAGACCGAACATGTGTAAAGAGTCCTTTGTTGACGGGAGAGAGTGCGGCGAAAGAATAGTCGTAAAGCCCCGTAACTGTCAAGACCGAGACTGTCCTTTGCCAGCCGGCTCGTCCACAACGGCAGCATCAATGTTGAGAATGTCACTGGACGAGGGGCAGTTTTTTCGGTAGTTTTAGCGCAGAACGGTCTCCAGTCCGCTCCTGCAACTTAAATCTTTCAGAATTAAATCTTTCCGCCATTAACTTTTAACCCTCAATCAAGGAGCCGACCATGCCCCATTACGCCCTGACCATCATTGGCAGCGACCGCCCCGGCATCGTCACCGAAGTCACCGAAATCCTTTTTAAACTCGGCTGCAACATCGCCGATTCCAGCAGCACACTCCTCGGTGGCCAATACGCGATGATCCAGATCATTTCCCACCCGACGATCGACTCGACAGCACAGCTTGCCGCCGCCTTTGCCTCTCTGGAAGCCACCGGTCTTTCTGCCTTTGTTCGCCGCATCGAACCGAAAAAGTGGCAACGCCACGAGATCGGTGGCGAAATCTACATGATCTCGGTCTACGGTTCCGACAAACCGGGGATCGTTTATCGCGTCGCCAAAGAGCTCTCGGATCGCCAGGTCAATATCACCGACCTCAACACCAAACTGGTCGGCAGTGAAGAACGGCCGGTCTATGTGATGATGCTGGAAGCGGTTCTGCCGGAGAGCATCGATGAAGCCGAGTTGACCCGGGTGCTGATGGCTCTGCAGGGGGAGTTAAAGGTCGACATTACCATCCGCTCTATTACCCCGGTCGAGCTCTGATCATGGCGATCTGCGAAATCCTCATTTATCCCGACCAGCGGCTGAAGACCCGTTGTGCCCCGGTGGCTGCCGGCGCCGCCGATGTCGATACCCTCATCCAGAACCTCGTCGACACCATGCTCGCCTCGGGCCACTCGGTCGGCGTCGCCGCTCCGCAGATCGGCGATCTGCGCCGGGTGGCGGTGGTCGATGTCTCGCGCAGCAAACTCGGCCGCGATAACCACCACGGTCTGCTCACCATGGTCAATCCCGAAATCATCTCACACAGCGGCCAGAAGGTCATGCGCGAAGGGTGCATGAGCGTCCCCGATTACACCGGCAATGTCACCCGCGCCGAAGAGATCGTCGTCGAATTCCTCGATCGTGACAACAGTGAGCGCGTCATCCGCGCTTCCGGCTTTGAGGCCGTGGCGATTCAACACGAGCTCGACCACCTCGACGGCTTCCTCTTTCTCGACCGCGTCTCCAGTCTCAAAACCGACGTCTTCCGCCGCAAGGGGTAAGAATAAAAAACCCGCGGCCCAAGGTTCCAGCAAAAAGGCGACCCCGATCAAGGGTCGCCTTTTTCTTTTTCAACTTAACCGGCTCTGTTTCAGCCGTTTACTCAAAGCCGGCTGCGAAATCCCGAGGAGGCGCGCCGCCAGCGACTGGTTGCCGGCGGCGCGGCGCATCGCTTCTTCCACCAAAAGTTCGGCGGCATCGCCAAAGGTCGGCAGCCGTTCCAGGCCGCTAAAAGGATTCCCCCCCGCGGCCGGCAGCACCGCCCCGCCGCCCGGACCGATCGCCTGGACAAAACTCTCCATCGACAGTACCCGGTCGCGATGGACACTGACTGCATCGTAGACCATGGAGCGCAGTTCGCGAACATTGCCGGGAAAGGGATAGGTGGCAAGGAGTTGCGCCAGTTCGCGTGGCGGCGTCGGCTTCTTCTTGTCGAGATCGTCCGCCGCTGCCGCAAGAAAATAGTCGAGGAGCAAGGGGATATCCCCTTTGCGGTCGCGCAGCGGCGGCACATGAATGCGGTGGGTGCGCAGCCGGTAGTACAGGTCGCGGCGAAAGCTCCCCTGGGCTTCACGTTCGACAAGATCACAGTGGGTGGCGACGATGATCCGGGCCTTGAGGCGCTTGGGACGGTCGCTGCCGAGAGGAAAATATTCCCCTTCCTGCAGCAAACGCAGCAGCTTGACCTGCGAAGCGATACTGAGATCGCCGATCTCGTCGAGAAAGAGGGTGCCGTCTGCCGCTTCCTCAATCATCCCCTTGCGCGGCTGATCCGCGCCGGTAAAGGCGCCGCGCAGATGGCCGAAGAGGGTGTCGGCAAAGACGGTGTCATCAAGTCCGGCGACATTCACCGCGACTAGCGGCCCTTTGCAGCCGCTTAAGGTATGGGCGGCATGGGCAAGGAGTTCTTTGCCGACGCCACTCTCCCCGGTAATCAACAGCGGCTGCGGGCTTCTGGCGACAGCTTCAACATAAGTAAAGATCGTCTGCATGCCGCGGTCGGCGGAGAGAATAGAGCTGAACGCATCGGGATACTGGACCGTGCCGGATAGAAAGCGATCCGTGATCTCGCGATTATCCTGTTCGAGTTCGCGCATGCGGATCGCGCGGAGGACGCCGCCAATCAACCGATCTTCCTCGACGGTCTTGACAAAGTAGTCAAAGGCACCAAGCTTGATGCACTGCACAGCGGTCTCGACCTGATTGAGTCCGGAGATGACGATCACCGTTGTTTCGGGGTGGCGTTCGGCAATCTGCGCCAACAACTGTTCGCCGGAGAGGTGGGGCATGGTCAGGTCGAGGAGGACCAGGCCGACGCTGGAGCGATCAAGTAACGCCATGACCTGGCGGCTGTCGGCGCAGGTCTGGAGATTGGTAATCCCGGCGGAGCGCTCCAGGGTCAAGGCCAGGGAATGGAGCCAGGCCGGTTCGTCATCGACGAGGAGGACAGTAAAGGAGGGGTAAGGCGTAGGGCTCATGGGGCAAACTCGCGTTGAGGGGTAGGGAGATGGACGGTGACACTCGTGCCGACAGCATAGGTCGAAGCAAATTCCAGAGTTCCGCCATGTTTTTCAATGATACCGGCGCTGATCGCCAGACCGAGGCCGGTGCCGCCGATCTCCCGTTTGGTGGTAAAAAAAGGATCCGTGAGATGGGGCAGGTGCTCGGGGAGGATGCCGCTGCCGCTGTCGTGCACTTCGAGAATCGCCGCTGCCGCGCTGTGGTCGAAGCGGGTCCGTACGGTGATGGCAGCGCTGCGATCCGGCAGGGCCTGACAGGCATTGAGGACGAGATTGATCACCACCTGTTCGATCCGCTGCGGACTGCCGCAGATCTCGGGGAGGTCGCTGGCGAGCTCAAGATGAAAGTGCGCCGTCGCCTTGCGCAGAGTCGGATCGACCAAGCGCAGCGCTGCCTCGACCACCGGATTCAAGGCAAAGAAGGTCGAAATCGCCGCATCGTCTCGCCGCGAAAAGTCTTTAAGGTCATCGACGATGCGGCGAATACGACGGGCGCTTTCCTGAACCTCGTCAGTCAGTCGCGGGATCTCTTGCCGCATGCGGGAATAAGGGAGACCACCGAGAGGAAAATCACCGTGCTGGCGGAAATGCTCTTCGAGAATATCGACCGCATCAACATAAGCCTCTTTGAGGATGGGAGTATTGAGGAGGATCAGGGCATTGGGATTGTTGATTTCATGGGCCACGCCGGAGACGAGGATACCGAGGGAGGCCATCTTGTCGGCCTGAATCAATTTATCCTGATGGCGTTGCAACTCTTCAAGAGCCCGTTTGCGCTCAGTGACTTCCTTGGCGAGTTCGGCGGTTCGCACCGCCACCCGACGCTGCAGGGTCCGCGACCAGACAACCGTGGCCATCAGGATCAGCAAAAGGGGACCGACGATGAAGGCGCCATAGCGCACCGCTCTTTCCCATGAGATCCGGCGGCTCTCCTGCACGCCGAGCCATTGGTCGTAGATCTCTTGATATTGTCCAGTCTTCTGGACAATCGCCAGACCTTCGGAGAAACGCGCCAGAAGTTCGGCATTCCCCTTTTTCACCGCATAGCCGTACTTCTGCACGGCAATATTACGGGCCACCGGGGTCAGGTTGGAAAGATTGAGTTCGCGCACCAGCGACATCCCCGGCAGAATGGCGATGACGGAATAATCGTGCTGTCCGGAAGAAAGGAGGCGCAGCGCATCCGCCGGAGTACCGGTCAGGATGAGATCCTGACCATAGCCGTCGGCAATCAGCGTGTCGTACATGATCCCTTCTTTGAAAACGACCACCTTCTTTCCCCGCAACTCCTCCAGACTGCTCACCGCTGGCGAATCGACGCGGGCAAAGATGGCGTGCTGAATAATCGCCGTCGGCGGCGAGAAATCGTGCTCTTGCGCCCGGGGCTCTGAATAGGAGAGCCCCTGGAGGATATCGATCTCCCCACTGGCGAGACCGGCCCGGATATCGGACCAGTTACCGAAATGGAACTCGACCTCCATCCCCATCACCTTGGCGATCGCCCGGGTCAGATCGACATTGTAGCCGGCCGGGGCGCCGTTTTTATCAAGAAATTCGTAAGGAGGATAGGCACGGTTGGCACCGACAACAATGATCCGTTCGACCTGTCCCTGCGCGTCAGCCTTAACTCTGGCAGGCAGCAGGAGGAATATGAAGATAAGAAGCAGGGCAGCAGGGAGCCGGTATGGATAAGAGTGGGCCGGAAAATTCATAAAGGGATTATGGTGCGAGGTCACTCTTTTGTACAAGCGCTTTTTGCCACTGGCTTTATAGCTCTTCCGGCGGGAATGCAACAACCTCGTCAATCGTCGTCGCTCCGGTCAGGAGAATGACCAGGCGGTCGAGGCCGAGGGCAATACCGGCGGAGGGGGGGAGATTGCTGAGCTCGGCGAGAAACTTTTCCGGCAAGGGGAGAGGCTCTTTCCCCAAGGCACGGCGGGCGGCCTCATCAGTGTTGAAGCGCCGGTGCTGCTCAATTGGATCCGTCAATTCCGAGAAGGCATTGGCGATCTCGATTCCGGCAATATAGAGCTCGAAACGTTCGGCGAAGTCGGGTTGATTCGCCTTACACCGGGCGAGAGCAGCGAGTTGGACAGGATAATCGCAAAGAAAGGTCGGTCGCCCTTGCCCGAGTCGCGGTTCAACCTCGTTGCTCAGAATCTCATCAAACCGATCGACGGCGAGGGCCTGGGCCAATGACAACGGAGCATAAGCGGCAAAGGCCGCGGCGACCGTGAGGCGCTCCCACGGAGCGGCCAGATCAATCGTGGCGCCACGGACCGCGAGAACTCCCGACGGCACCAGCGCCCGCACCAGAGCTTCGCAGTCATCCATCAATTTCAGATAATCGGCATCGCTGCGGTACCACTCAAGCATAGTGAATTCCGGCAGGTGCCGCCCGCCCCGCTCCCCTTCGCGCCAGACCCGGCAGATCTGAAAAAGACGCGGATAGCCGGCAGCAAGGAGGCGCTTCATGCAGAGCTCAGGGGAGGTCTGCAGCGACCAAGTCCCGCTGCGCATTGCATCGATATGGAGTTCCGGGGCGTTGACCGGGATGCGCTGTGGCGTTTCGACTTCGAGAAAATTCTGAGCAATAAAGAAGGCCCGGATCGTTTGCACGATCCGGGCTCTTGCTTCCAGGGCGGGGCGGCGCTTGGCCAGCTGCCAGTTCCCTGCCATGATCTCTATTCTTTCACCCGGGTGACGTATTCGCCGCTGCGGGTGTCGATCTGGATCACATCCCCTTCTTCGACAAAGGGCGGCACGCTCAGGGTATAACCCCCTTCGACGGTGGCCGGCTTACTGTTGCCGGCGGCGGTGTCGCCCTTGACCCAGGGATCGGAACGCTCGACGCGGAGATTGACGAAGTTCGGCAGGGTGATGCCGATAGCGCGGCCGTTGAACATGAGGATTTCAACTTCCATGTTGTCGCGCAAAAAGAGCTTGTCATCGCCGAGCGTCGCTTCCGAGAGATAGATCTGCTCGAAGGTTTTGTTGTCCATGAAGACGTAGCCGGCTTCGTCCTGATAAAGATATTGCATGCGGACGTCTTCGAGTTGGGCCGGCTCGAAGGAGTCTCCCGAACGGTAGGAGCGGTCGAAGAGGGAGCCGGTGATCATGTTGCGCAGCTTGCATTTGTAGATCGCCTGGCCCTTCCCGGGTTTGGCAAAGTCGAAACCGGCGATGATGTGAGGTTCACCGTCGATAAGGAGCTTGAGGCCTTTTTTCAGATCGGAACATGAGTACATAGAGATACGTTCTCCTTCAACTTCTTTTTAAATTTTCGGGGCTGGATTTAAACACAAGCTCCACAGGTTGTCACGCAAAAACAGAGAATAGGGCCATCCATCAAGGAGATAGGGGGCGTTCAACAATAAAAAGGGTAATTTCCGGCGGTGAGAAAAGGCGCATCGGCGGTCCCCAGGTGCCGGTGCCGCGACTGGTGTAAAGCCAGGCGCCTGTCGCCAGGGGATAAAGACCGTCCTGCTGCGGATAATGCAGTCGGGTGAGGAGATTGAAGGGGAAGATCTGGCCGCGATGAGCGTGCCCTGAGAGTTGCAGATCGAAACGTCCCAATGTGCTGGCATTGACCAAGGGGCGGTGCTTGAGCAGCAGGGTGAAACCCTCTTTTTGCGCAGAAAGCAGCTCCTCCTCCGGCTGCGCCTTGCCGGTTGCCGGGTCATCGACACCAACGATGCTCAAACCGGGCTGAATGACCATCCGCTGATTGCGCAGGAGCGTGAATCCGCCCTGCTGAAGAAAGTCGAGAGCCCCTTTCATCCCGGCATAGACTTCATGATTACCGGTCACCGCGTATTTACCGAGAGGCGGGGTCAATGATGCGGTCAACGGCACAAGTTCTTCGAGATGGTCAAGGCGGGCATCGACCATATCGCCGGTGGCGACGAGGAGATCGGGTTGAAGCTTGCGGATCTTCTCGACGACCGCACGCAGCGTCCCTTCACGATGGATCAGACCGAGATGGAGATCAGAGAGCTGCACGATGCGCAGGGAGTTCAACTCCGGCGGCAAAGCCGAAGAGCGGATCTTCACCGTTTCGATCCGGATCGCCGTCGCTTCATAAAGGGCATAACCGCCGAGAAGCAGGGTCAGCACCAGAATGGCGACAGCACTCGCCACCGCGTTCAGGGGGGAAAGGGCGAGGGTCGGGACGATACGGTTAAGCAGGAGAATCAGAACCGAACCAAGGGCGCGCAGGGCAAAGAGGGCAAATGCAATAAAGAGGAAACCGAGCCAGAGGTAGCCACCCCAGGCAGCAATGCGCGCCGGCAGATCGGCGCCGCTGCGCTCCAAAAGGCGACTGAGGATCGGCGCTGCAATCATCAGGAGAGTCCAGCTCAGAGCCAGAGGGACGACCAGGGGATGGAGCGGCAAAAGGGGACGCACACCACGCCAGACCACGTAGTGCATCACGCCGTAAATACCAACGAAGGAGAGTAGAAAAAAATTCATCGGCTAAGAAAAAAGCCCCCGGAAAAAACTCCGGGGGCTTTGCTTGCGGGACGAGGGACTATTCAACTGTGACCGCAGCATCTTCGATCATGACCGGATATTTGTAACCGTAGCCAAAATCCTTATCGGCAACGACGACGCCGGAGACAACGATCGTGTCCCCCTGCTTGGCGATGCCACTGGTGGTGACAGTCAGATCGTTGCTGCCGTCAGAACCGGAACCGTCCTGCACATGGATCCAGTTTTTCCCCATGATCTCCGGGCTGAATTTGACGACCTTGCCGCGAACCTTGATCGACTTGCCGGCGAGGCTCCCTTTTTCGGCATAAACTTCTGCCACGGTCTTGTCGGCCTTGGCTATGCCGCTGATCTTTTGCGCCGGCTGGACAGCCACCTGCGGATGTCCCTCAACCGGAGACACCTTCGACGTCGCCATCGCACTGCTGCCGCCGTTGACCATGACACTATCCACGAAGTAGACAACATCAAAGGTACGCTGCAGCGATTTGCTTTCGTAGTTTTGCATGGCCATGGCGCTGGGAGGGAGGGTGACGCTGTCACCAACCGCCACCTTGAATTCGGGGGCCGCAGCCCACGACTTTGTCCCGCCGTTTTCGATCAATACGTAAGTGTAACCGCCGGTGTTCATCGTCTCAACGACTGTTCCTGCTATTCCTTGAGCCGCAGCCGGCGCATCCGAAGCAGCCGGGGCAGCCACTTTGGCTTCGGGAACTGGTGCGGTTGCTTCTTTTTTGTTGCAGCCGACAGTAAGACTGAGAGCCACGATCGAAACGAGCATTACCATTATAGATCTTTTCACTGGGGTTTTCCTCCATCTGAATGTGGTTTGTGGTGTGTCATTAAGTTGAAAATTTAGCATACCTTTACAGTGAAGGGCAAGAGGGGAGCGGTCGATTTCTCAACGCCCGTAACAGGTCGTTAAATCTCTGAGAAATTCCCGCAAGGACGGCAAAAGGGAATCCCCTTGCCAACGCCATTGCCAGTTCCCCTCCGCGGCGCCCGGACGATTAAAACGGGCTGCGCTATCCAGCCGCAACAAATCCTGCAGAGGGAAGATGCAGAGACGGCTGACACTTGCGGCCGCCAGACGCAACAGTTCGGCGACCGGGTCATCTACCGCCCGTCCCAGATAACGGCAAACAGCGTTGCGCTCTTCTTCACTGAGCTGCTGCCACCAACCGACGGTGGTGTCATTGTCGTGGGTGCCGCTGTAAACAACACAGTTGCGCTGGTAATTATGGGGCAGGTAAGGATTGTCGGCTCCGCCGCCAAAAGCAAAGTGGAGAATCTTCATCCCAGGATAGCCGAATTGATCCCGCAGCGCCTCGACATCGGGAGTGATGTAGCCGAGATCTTCGGCAATCACCGGCAACGGCCCGAGACAGGCGGTTGCTGCAGTAAAGAATTCCTGACCGGGGACGTGGGCCCAAACGCCGTGAACCGCTGTCGGTTCCGACGCAGGGATCGACCAGCACGCCGCAAAGCCGCGAAAGTGATCGATGCGAATCAGATCATAAAGGGCCAGATTGCGGCGCAGGCGATCGATCCACCAGCTGAAACCGTCGGCTTGCAGCCGCTCCCAGTTATAGAGGGGGTTTCCCCAGCGTTGCCCGGTGGCGGAGAAGTAGTCGGGGGGGACACCGGCAACCCGAGTGGCGCGCCCCTCTTTATCGAGTTGGAAGTAGTGACAATGCGCCCAGACATCGGCAGAATCTTCGGCAACAAAGATCGGCAGATCGCCAAAGAGACGTACACCGCGGTCGGCAGCGTAAGACTTGAGGGTCTGCCACTGCTCGGCAAAGACGAATTGACTATAGGTTTCAACGGCAATCGCTCCAGACAGTTCTGTGCGGATGGCGTGGAGCCTCTCGGGGTCGCGATCCCGTAACCCCGGCGGCCACTCCACCCAGGGACGGTTCCCCTCATGACTGCGAATCGCACTATAAAGGACATAGTCGTCAAGCCAGTAAGCTTCCCGTGCACAGAAATCGGCAAAACGATTACGGCGTTCCTCCGTAGCGCGCAAAGAAAAGCCGGCACTGGCCTGTCGGATCCGCTCGGATTTAAAGATGCGGACCGCGCCGAAGTCGACAAACCCGGCCGGAAAGGCGGGTGCATCGATCTCGGATATGAGCAGATCGCCGCTGGCGACCAGCGATTCGAGGCTGACCAGTAAAGGATTGCCGGCAAAAGCGGAGAAGGAACTGTAGGGAGAATCTCCATATCCGGTCGGGCCAAGGGGGAGAATCTGCCACACCTTCTGCCCGCATTCCTGCAGCAGATCGATGAATTCCCGGGCGACAACGCCGAGATCACCGATGCCATGCGGGCCCGGCAGGGCAGTCGGATGAAGGAGGATGCCGCTGGCGCGTTCGATTAACAAAGTGGCCTCCTTTTGGAGATTTTTAAGCTTTGAGAGGATGCCATATTTCAGAAGAATTACAAAGAAAAAGGACCATCTGTCCGGAGAGAGAAAATTTGCCGGATTTCATCCACAAAAAACTTGCCTGCATATCTGCTTTTCTGCTACCTTTTTGCCGCAAAATAACCCTTTTTAAGGAGTAGCCTATGCGGTGGTTAAGTAGTTCATTGGGCAAGAAGTATGTAATGGCATTGACCGGATTTTTTCTGGTCTTCTTTGCGCTGGCGCACATGCTGGGGAATCTGTCGACCTTTGGCGGGGCAGACGGCTTGAATGCCTATGCCGAGCATCTGCGGGCCTTTCCGCCGGTGTTGTGGGCTTTTCGGGCGATGAT
>DIKR01000088.1:215-10464 GCA_002424625.1 Desulfuromonadaceae bacterium UBA5613 | reverse complement strand
TCGCCGGCATAAGCGGTGCGGGTGATATTGAGGAGATTAGGATAGGCGGCCCGCAGCTTGGCAGCATAATCGAAAAGGCCGCCGCGATCGGTCAATTCAATCCACAGGTAATCGTCGGCGCCGGGATCATTCTCCGCCGCCGCCAGAATCTCTGTCAATTCGCCGGAGAGGGTGCGCATCTCGCGCAAGGGGACGAGGTCGACCAGGGTGCGGGTAAAGGAACCGTCCGCGGCGAGATCAAAGATGGCGACGACCTTGCTTTGTCCAGACTCGGAGAAAGAATACTTGAGAGGAGAGCCGGCGTAAAAGACCCGGGCACTTATCTGCTGCGGGCGATGCAGATGGCCGAGGAGGGTGAGCTCGAAAGAGGCGAAGTGGGCGGGATCGACGAGACTGGAGTTGCCGATGGTCAACGGCCGCTCCGATTCGCTCGCTTCGCCGCCGCCGGTAAAACAGTGGGCGAGACAGAGATTGCGTCCCGGCGCCAGGGGGAGCGCGCTCACCACCCGCTGCATGGCCGTATCAAAGTCGTCGATCTCCAGATCGCCGAGGTGCCGCTTCAGTGCCAGCGGGTCGACATACGGCAGGGGCCAGAAAGTCACTGGTCCGGCGTCGTCATAAAGGATGACCGGCGCAATCCCCTCGCTCAACCCCGTGGCAATAAAGAGTCCCTGATTCTTGAGCAGACGACTGGCAAAGGCGAGACGCTCGGCGCTGTCGTGGTTACCTGGGGTGATAATCACTTTGATGCCATGGTCGATGAGCAGGCGGGACAGGAAGTCGTCCATGACCATCGTCGCCGACACCGGCGGGATGGAACGGTCATAAAGATCGCCGCTGATGACGACAACATCGACCTCTTCACGCACGGCGATAGCGACGATCTGTTCGAGAATGTGCTGTTGATCGACGGTCAAATGGAGATCGAAGATAATCTTGCCAAGATGGAGGTCAGCGAGATGGAGGATACGCATGGGGTGTGTTTCTCAAGAAGACATATCGTTGAAGTCAACCGTTTCGTCCTCGCCCTCGTCCCCTTCAACAAAGACGGCATCCCCTGGTCTTTCCAGAGAGAAACGGCCGTACTTGCCGGCGCGCAGGGCGCGGAGGAAGAATTCTCCGGCGCGGGTGAGATCGATGCCGCCGCTGAGCAGACAGCCATGGCGGCGGCCGATCTCGGTGAGGAGAATCGCCGGATCCGACTCCTTTGCAGCCAGGGGATAGCTTTGCACCAGAGCATCGCGGTAGCGTTCGAGCATGAAGGCAATGGCAAAGTGGGCCACGTCCTTGGAGTCGAAGGCATTGGCGCCGATAGCGCCGCTGGTGGCGAGGCGAAAAGCGCCGAGTTGATCGCGCAGATCCGGCCAGAGGAGGCCCGGCGTATCATCGAGAACGATGTGGTTGGCGAGCTTGATTTGCTGCTTGCAGGTGGTGATTGCCGGTTTGTCGCCGACCCGGGCGATCTTTTTGCCGGCAAGGGTATTGATCAGCGTCGATTTGCCGACGTTGGGGATGCCAACCACCATGGCGCGCAACGTCCGCCCCGGCCTGCCCTTATGCGGGATGAGCTGCTGACAGAGGCGGAGGATCTGCCCGGCTTCGCGAATATTCTTTGCTTCGATCGGCAGGGCCAGCACCCCCTTCTCCGCTTCGAAGTGCTGCACCCACTCTTTGGTTACCCAGGGATCGGCAAGGTCCTGCTTGTTGAGAACCTTGACGCACGGTTTGACGCCGCGCAGCTTCTGCAGCAGGGGATTGGAACTCGAACGCGGCAGGCGGGCATCGACTACTTCAATAACAACGTCGACAATGGCGAGGGCTTCGCCGATCTCCCGCTTTGCCCTGGTCATATGTCCCGGATACCAGTCAATCGTCATCTATGGACTCATTTCTTTGTTTGTAAATTACGGATTTCAACCATACACGGTAACAGATTGAAGGGAGAGGCACAATGACCGAATTTAGCGGGGCTTTTCATCTTTACAGGAACAAGAACCGGATCCCTCCTTGCAACCCCCCTTGGCCGGGCCGCCGCAGCCGCCGCGCAGACGCTTGTTGCGGAGCATGACGCCGGTCGCCAGTCCGGCAAAGGCGAGGAGAAATAAACAGAGGACAACAAGCAGGGTCTTCATGGCGGGATCTCACGGAGTGAAACCTTACCACCCCTAGCCCCTCCTGAAATAGGAGGGGGATTTTAAACTCCCCTCCTTAGTTAAGGAGGGGTTGGGGGTGGTGGTTAGATTACAAGTCAGCCAGACCCTGGGCATGGCGGATAAAGCGCTTCATCCCCTTCTCTTCCTGGTCTTTCAGGGTCTGGAAGAGATGTGCCGCCTGGGCGTCATCGCAGTTTAGCAGGAGGTGCTTATAAAAGGCGATCAGCGCCGTCTTGTAACAGATGGCCGCCCCGACCAAAGCATCGAGATCGGTGCGGCAGGCATCCGCCAAAACCTCGGGGGGAGCGGCGGGAAAGGCAATCTCAATCCGCTTGAACCAGTAGTCAAGAGCGCCGGGATGAGCCGCTTCCATAAAGTCGTGAATCGCCAGTGCCAATCGCAGTTCATGATCAATGAGGTAGTCAAGCATCAGCTGATTACGGGGAGATATCTCCTGCCCGGAAAAATCCTGATAATGCTGACTGACGGTGCGGTGATAAGGGGCCACCTGGTGCTGAAGGATATCGCGGGTCTGAGCAAAACGCATGGTCGACTCCCGGTACGCGGTTACAAACCGAAATTGTCAAAGAGGATATTGTCCCCTTCAACGCCAAGGTTTTCCAGCATCTCGACCACCGCTTTGGTCATCATCGGCGGGCCGCAGAGATAATACTCGCAATCCTCCGGGGTCGGATGATCTTTGAGATAACTGCCGAGGAGGAAATGATGAACAAAGCCGACCGCACCGCTCCAGTTATCTTCCGGCTGGGGATCAGAGAGGACAAGGTGCCAGCTGAAGTTAGCGTGCGCCGCGGCCAGCGCCTCGAATTCCTCGACATAAAAGGCTTCACGCAGACTGCGGGCACCGTACCAGAAGGAAATCTGCCGTTGGCTGTGCAAACGCTTGAGCTGATCGAAGATATGCGACCGTAAGGGGGCCATGCCGGCGCCGCCGCCGATAAAGATCATCTCGGCATTGGTCTCCTTGGCAAAGAATTCGCCAAAGGGGCCGGAGATTGTCACCTCATCCCCCGGTTTGAGACTGAAGATAAAGGAGGACATCTGACCTGGCGGCGCGTCCGGGACCGACGGCGGTGGCGGCGAGACGCGGACATTGAGCATGACAATCCCCAACTCTTCCGGGTAGTTGGCCATGGAGTAAGCGCGCATGATCGGCTCTTTGACTTCGGAGCGATAGCGCCACAGGTTCATGCGATCCCAATCCGCCCGGTACTCTTCTTCAATCTCCATCTCTTTGTATTCAACAACATGCGGCGGCGCCTCAATCTGGATATAGCCGCCGGCGCGGAAATCGAGCTCCTCGCCGGCCGGGAGTTCGAGGACCAGCTCCTTGATGAAGGTGGCGCAGTTATGGTTGGAGCGGACTTTACAGCGCCACTGGCGGATAGCAAAGATCTCCGCCGGCAGCTCCAGCGCCAGATCCTGCTTGACCCCGACCTGGCAGGACAGACGATAGCCCTCCCGCGCCATCCGCTTGTTGATATGGGCAGTCTCGGTCGGCAGGATATCACCGCCGCCATCCGGAATCTTCACCTTGCACTGACCGCAGGTGCCGCCGCCGCCACAGGCGGAAGGGATGAAGATCTTATGATCGGCGAGGACGGTCAACAACTTGCCGCCGGGGGCAACGGTGATGCTCTTTTCCGGGTCACGATTGATGGTGAGGACGACCTCTCCCTCAGGGAGGAGCCTGGAACGCGCCAACAGGATCAGCACAACCAGCGCCATGATAATCCCGGTAAACATGAAGATGCCGAGGAGGATGACGCTCATAACTGAATCCCGGAGAAAGACATGAAGGCGAGAGCCATCAGCCCCATGATCATGAAGGTGATGCCGAGCCCCTTGAGGCCGTCCGGCACATCGCTGTATTTGAGTTTTTGCCGGATAGCCGCCAACAAAGTGATGGCGAGGGCCCAGCCGAGACCGCTGCCAAAGCCGAAGACGACACTTTCGGGGAAGTTGTATTCCCGCTCGACCATGAAGAGGGAGCCGCCGAGGATGGCGCAGTTGACAGCGATGAGGGGGAGGAAGACACCGAGGGCGTGGTAAAGGGCCGGGAAGAAGCGATCAAGGACCATTTCGAGAATCTGCACCATCGCCGCAATCACGCCGATATAGCAGATCAAACCGATAAAGGTCAGATCAAGATCGCCGAGACCAAGCCAATCCAGGGCGCCGGCCTTGAGAAGATATTTGTAGATCAGGTTATTGACCGGCACGGTGATGGTCTGCACCACCACCACCGCCACCCCCAGACCGATGGCGGCATCGACTTTTTTCGAGACCGCCAGGAGCGTACACATGCCGAGAAAGAAGGCGAGTGCCATATTTTCAATGAAGATTGAGCGCAACAGGAGGCTGAGGTAATGTTCCATCCTTATCCCTCCCTCTCGACCTGCGCGGTTTTCCAGGAACGAAGCGCCCAGATGATCAGCCCGATGAGGAAGAAGGCGCTCGGCGGCAACATGAAGAGGCCATTGGGGAGGTACCAGCCCCCCTCACTGACCGTCTTCAGGATCGTCGCGCCGAAGAGTTTGCCGGAACCGAGGAGCTCACGGAAGAAGCCGACGATCAACAGCACGACACTGTAACCGATGCCGTTGCCGATGCCGTCGACAAAGCTGAGCAGGGGCGGATTCTTCATGGCAAAAGCTTCAGCCCGACCGAGGACGATACAGTTGGTGATGATCAAACCGACGAAGACCGAGAGCTGCTTGCTGATTGAGAACGCATACGCCTTGAGGAACTGATCGACGATGATGACCAAGGTGGCGATGATCGTCAGCTGGACGATGATGCGGATACTGCCGGGAATCTGATTGCGAAGCAGACTGACGGAAAAGTTGGAGAAGGCGGTGACCAGAATCACCGCCAGCGCCATGACCACCACCGTCTCCAGCTTTGACGTCACGGCCAAAGCCGAGCAGATACCGAGTACTTCAAGGGTGATGGGGTTTTTATTAAAGATCGGATTGAACAGCGTCTCTTTGTAGGAACTCATGGTTGCATGCCTCCATCCTTACGCAGTCCGTCCAGAAAGGGTCGATAGCCGTTCTCCCCCAGCCAGTAGGCCAGCAGATTGCTGACCCCGCGCGCGGTGAGGGTGGCGCCGGAGATGCCGTCGATCTGATGCTGTGCCTCGGCATGGGCGGCATCGACCGGCCCTTTAAGGACCTTGAGCTTCACTTCGTCCTGCTCATTGTAAACGACCTTCCCCCGCCACTGGGAAAGCCAGCTGCGGTTATCGATTTCGCCGCCCAGGCCGGGGGTCTCGCCGTGCTGGTAAAAACCGAAGCCGCTGATCGTGGTGAGATCGGGGGCAAGAGCAATGAAACCGTACATCGTCGACCACAGCCCCTTGCCGTAAACCGGCAGGATAACCTGCTGTAATGTGCCGTCCTCCTCGACAAGATAGACCTCCATGCTGCGGGGGCGGACCTTGATCCCGGCGAGATCTTCGGCCGGAGGGATAGCATAACGGCTGTCGACGTCACTCGCCGCGACAAACTGCCCGCTGGCGAGATCGACGCTGCGACTACTAACTTTCTTGAACTGTTCATCGACAGACTGGGCAGGATCGTAAAGACCGGCAATCTGCAGGATATTGCGACGTTTTTCGACTTCCTGATTCTGTTCCTGCCGGCTTTTCAAACCGATGGCGGCCACTGAAACGAGGATCGAACAGACCAGACAGACAAGAAAAGCGACGGTCAGGACTTTGCGCGTACTATCCCTCGACATGACGCAGCCCCCTTCGCAGAATATGCCGCTTAAGAACGAGATGATCGATAAGCGGGGCGCAAAGGTTGCCAAAGAGAATGGCGAGCATCATCCCCTCGGGGAATGCCGGATTGACGACGCGGATGAGAATGCACATGGCGCCGATCAGTAAGCCGTAGTACCACTGCCCTTGCGGCGTCATCGCCCCGGAGACCGGATCGGTGGTCATGAAGACCGTTCCGAAGGCAAAACCGCCGAGAACAAAGTGCCAGTAAAAGGGGAGGTCAAACATCGGATTGGTGGCGCTGCCGACCACGGTAAAGAGGGTGGCAAGGAAGGCGGCTCCGAGCACACAAGCCAGCATAATCCGCCAGGAGGCGACGCCGGTGGCCAGCAGAATGGCGGCGCCGATCAGACAGGCCAGGGTCGAGGTCTCCCCCATCGAACCGGGGATGATGCCGATGAAGGCCTCCATCCAGGTGACGGAAGCGGTGACCGCCTCCATCCCCCCCTCGGCCGCCCGCGCCAACGGAGTGGCGGAGGTGTAGCCGTCAACAGCAATCCAGTTCTTGTCGCCGCTGTTCTGGGCAGGGTAGGCAAAGTAGAGGAACGCCCGCCCGGCCAGAGCCGGGTTCATAAAGTTCTTGCCGGTACCGCCGAAGATCTCTTTACCGACCACCACCCCGAAGGTAATTCCCAGAGCAACCTGCCAAAGGGGGATGGTCGGCGGGCAGATCAAGGGGAAGAGAGAACCGGTGACTAGAAACCCTTCATTGATTTCGTGCTTGCGGACAACGGCAAAGAGAACCTCCCAGAATCCACCGACAATATTGGCGACCAGATAGACCGGCAGAAACCAGACCGCCCCCATCATGAGATTATCGACCAAACTCACGGGATCACCGCGAAAACCGAGCATATTCAGGAGCTCGCCGCGCCAACCGCCAGGGAGTCCACCGGACAATTGCAGAACCCGGTCCGCTTCATAACCGGTATTCAGTAGTGCCATAAAAAAACAGGGGAGGAGGGCAATCACCACCGTGACCATCACCCGCTTGAGATCCATGGCATCGCGCACATGCAGGGATCCGGTGGTCACCTCACCGGGGGAATACAGGAAGGTATCCACTGCTTCATAGAGGGGAAAGAGCCGGGCCAGCTTGCCGCCGGACTGGAAGTGCGGCGCCACCCTGTCAAGGAGAGACCGGAGTTTTTTCATGCGCTCTCCTCTTCAATTTTGCCAAGAATCCGGAGCAAATGCTCGCCGTAATCGTTCTTGCCGGAACAGACGTAACTGCAAAGAGCAAGATCCTCAGCATCGAGCTCCAGAGCGCCGAGCTGTTGCGCCATCTCGGTATCGCCGGCCAAAAGGGAGCGAAGAAGCCAGGTAATCTGCAGATCCAGGGGCATGACCTTTTCAAAAGCGCCGATCGGCACCATGGCGCGATGGCTGCCGTGGGTCTCGGTCCTTAAGGGGAGGCCGTGAATCGGCAGCAGCGATGAAGCGAAGAGGGGCTTGATGGAATATTTGTCGAAACCGGGGAGGAGCCAATCGAGAAACTTCTTTTCCCGTTCTTCGCAGATGGCTGAAATCTGCTGATGATAGCGTCCGAGAAAGGCGATCTCACCGGCGGCAGCGTGGCCGGCAAGGACGGAACCGGAGATCAGGCGATTCTCGCCGTCGCGGAGCTCAGCGGCGGTCAAGGCCGACAGATCGGCACCAAGCCGGGTGCGGAGAAGGCGGGGATTCTGCACCTGCGGCCCGGCCAGGGAAACGATCCGCTCAACCCGGATGCGGCCAGTCAACAGGAGAGCGCCGATGGCGATGACATCCTGATAGCCGAGATGCCAGACCGACCGCTTCAGATCGACAGTTTCAAGATAATGGATATGGGTGCCGACGAGCCCGGCCGGATGTGGTCCGGAGAAGATCGCGGGACTGATCCCGGCCGGAACCGGGAAGTCGACGCCGGCAGCATGACAAAGATGAACCTTGCCATCAGTCAGCGGGCGCAACGCACTCAAACCGGCAACAAAGAACTCCTTCTGTTCATTGATGATCAGCGGCGGATCCGCCGCCAAAGGGTTGCTGTCGATGGCGGTGACCAAAATCGCCGC
The DNA here is from genome assembly GCA_002424625.1 of Desulfuromonadaceae bacterium UBA5613. GTDB lineage: Bacteria > Desulfobacterota > Desulfuromonadia > Desulfuromonadales > UBA2197 > UBA2197. The sequence goes on along the minus strand of DIKR01000088.1, from coordinate 2,449 downwards.
CGGCCGGGTGCCGGGGATTGGCACCTTGCTGAAAGGACGCGTGCGCAGCGCCGTCCACAAGCCGGAAGCCAGGAGGCGCTCTTCGATAATCGTCTCGGGGAGGGTGGGAATTTCCGCAGCCGTGCAGGCCGGAAAGGAGACTTCATCCTCGCCATCCAGGGCGATGACGATAGAGATAAAGGCGCGCCGTTCACCGCGGTTAATCGCAGTAACGACGCCGCATCCCGGCGCCGTATAAAGGACGCGGGGATTTTTTTTGTCACTGAAAAGGGGCTGGCCGAGCTTGACCCGTTCCCCTTCCTGCACCAGCATTGTCGGCTTCATGCCGGAATAATCTCGCGCCAGCAGCGCCACGCGTTGCACCGCCGCACCGGCGTCGATGCGCTGGGCGGGCTTACCGGCAAGGGGAAGGTCGAGACCTTTTTTGATAAGAATCATCGTCTACTCGGTTGATTGATCCACTGGAAATATCAAGGAACGGGCTGGAGCCCGCTCCTGCACTAAAGTTGTGGGATGATAACCATAAAGGTTGAGAATGTCCAGCAACCAGGGCACGGGATAGTCGTCTTTTACCCCCGCCGCCGCTTCAGCCACTTTTCGATCTCCACCGCAACGAAGACGAGCGAAGAAAGAGCCAGGGTCAAGGTCAATTCTCCCAAGGTCAGCGCCTCGGTCTTGAAGATCGGTTGCAGGAAGGGCACATAGATGGTTGCCATCTGCAGGCCAAAGGTAAGGAGGAAGGCGCCGACCAGCGGTTTGTTCGAAAAAATCCCTTGGCTGAAGAGGGATTCACGCTCTGAGCGGATCGCCAGGACGTGCCCCATCTGGCTGAGACAAAGGACGGTAAAGACCATGGTCTGCCAATGGGCACTCCCGGTGTGCAGCGACCAGGCTTGGGTGGCAAGGGCAACGCCCCCCATGAGGAGGCCGACCCAGATGATGTGGACGCCGAGACCGCCGGCAAAGATACTTTCCTGCGGATGGCGCGGCGGTCGCTCCATGATCCTCTTCTCCGCCGGCTCCACCGCCAGCGCCAGGCCAGGGAGGCCGTCGGTGACGAGGTTGATCCAGAGGATATGGATCGGCAGGAGAGGGATGGGGAGGCCAAGGAAAGGGGCAAGGAAGATCGTCCAGATCTCGCCGGAGTTACTGGTCATGGTGTACTTGATGAACTTGCGGATATTGTCGAAGATCCGCCGCCCCTCTTTCACCGCCTTGACGATGGTGGCAAAGTTGTCATCAAGGAGGATCATGTGTGCTGCTTCCTTGGAGACGTCGGTGCCGGTAATCCCCATGGCAATGCCGATGTCGGCGCGCTTCAAAGCCGGAGCATCGTTGACACCATCGCCGGTCATGGCGACGAACTGCCCCTTGTCCTGCAGCGCCTTGATGATCTTGAGCTTCTGTTCCGGCGCCACCCGCGCGTAGACGCGGATCGCTTCGACCCGCTCTTCAAACTCCTCCAGGCTCAGCTCTTCCAGTTCCCGGCCGGTGAGGACCGCGTGACTCCCTTCTTGGATAATCCCGAGACGAACAGCGATGGTCGTGGCGGTCAGCGGGTGGTCGCCGGTGATCATCACCGGCTTGATCCCGGCGCTGCGGCATAAACGCACCGCCTCTTTTGCTTCGTCCCGCACCGGATCCATCATCCCGACCAGACCGAGGATAATCAGTTCCTTTTCGACCTGCTCCGGGGACAAATCCGTCGGCAAATCTTCCCAGATGCGCATCGCCATGCCGAGAACGCGCAGGCCGTCAGCGGACATCCGCTCGTTGACCTTCTCCAGCTCATCACGATCGGCAGGTTGCAAGCCGTTACTGGTCAAGACCTGTATCGGCTTGTCGAGAAGTACATCGATCGCGCCTTTGGTCAGGGAGACAAATCGACCTTTTCCACCGGTCAGAAAAGGGGCATCGCTGGGGATGTCATGGAAGGTCGTCATGCATTTACGCTCGGAATCGAAAGGAATCTCGGCCACGCGCGGGAAGACCTTCTCCAGATCTTTTTTGTCAAAACCTTTCAACTTGGCAATATCATATAGGGCCACCTCGGTGGGGTCACCGATAGGCCGCCCGAGAGCATCGAGGGCCGCATCATTGCTCAGCGCCAGAGCGGTAAAGAGCTCGATCCGCTCTCCCGTTCCCAGCTCGTCACCGGTGTGGAGGGTGCCGTCGGCATAAATCTCTTCCACCGTCATCTTGTTCAGAGTCAGGGTGCCGGTCTTGTCCGAGCA
>DIKR01000088.1:0-197 GCA_002424625.1 Desulfuromonadaceae bacterium UBA5613 | reverse complement strand
CGAGGGTTTCGACCGCCGGCAATTTGCGGATCAAAGCATTCTGCTTAACCAGCTTGCTGGCGCCGAGGGCGAGGGAGATAGTCACCACAGCCGGCAGGGCTTCAGGGATGGCGGCAACAGCAAGAGAGATGGCGGTGAGGAGCATGAGCAGAGGCGGTTCACCCCGCAGCAGGCCGACGCCAAAGATGACGGCACAG
>DIKR01000056.1:2658-5887 GCA_002424625.1 Desulfuromonadaceae bacterium UBA5613 | reverse complement strand
CCACGAGTTGACGCACATCTGCCACATCAAGCCCGTTAATAAATGATTCCTTGGCTTTGGCAAAGAGCGCAATCCCCTGTTCCGTCTCTTTGGTCTGCACTGTGGCAAAGAACGCATCGAACGCCGCGCGGATCTCCGGCAGCTCGCCGACCTGCACATAAGGGTAAGACCCTTCTTTCTCCAGCCCCAGGGACGCCGCTGCCTCCCAATATTCCTGCGAAACAATGTTGGCAAGGTAATCATTCGCCGCCCCCTGGTCTTGCAGCTTGGCGACAATGTAGCTCTCAAAAGCCCGCGCCGCCATCTCGATCGTGGTCGACCAATACGGATTACTGCGCACTTTGTCGAGCTGTGCCGATCGCGCCCGCATCTGCGAAGCATTCAGCGTCTTCACCAGTTGACCGAACGCCGCTGCCATCTCCGGACGCACTCCGGCGCCGCGCTCATAGGGCTTATCGGTCAGATAACCGCCCTTGTCGCCGCGCGCCCGGGCAAAGTAATTGTCCAGCGCATGCCAGAGTTCATGTCCGAGGGATCCGGCCCCGCTCTCTTTGGTCAGGTTGATCACCACCTGATCGGCTTCGTAATGCGCCGCAGCTCCCTTGCCGCCTGCTGATTTGCCCCCCTTACCGCGCGCCCCAAAAGCCAGGCTCAGTTCACCATTCAATGACAGCGCTTTAGCCGGGAGATCAAGAATGCCCGCCAGATCAAGGAGCGCATCATAGGTTTCATTCAGCGCCTGCTGCCGCCGCGATCCTTCGACGTAATTGCCGAACTGAATCCCTTTAAAGCCGAAGGTCGACTGAAACGCTTCCGGCGTCACATCGGCGCCGTTGCGGTGATCGACCCCGATGCGAGGGGAATTGTTCTCCCGCCGTTCATTGGGGATTTCCTTCAACTTCTCCAGACGTGCGTCCAGTTCGGCGCGGTTCTCCTGCAAATACGCCCGTGCCGCCTTCACGTCGCCAAAGGCTTCCAGATCAAGAGTGTTGCTGCCGATCTTCTTGCCGACAAAGAAACCCGGCTGGCCGGTGCGCGAATAGATGATGTAGCCGGTCGGCTTCTCTGTCTTCGGGCTGAGATTAAGACTGCCGATCTTCGCCTGAAAATCAGCAATTGCTTCGGCCCGTGTGGCCCCGCTCGCCAAGGTCATCGGCCAGTGGGTAAAGGCGGTGGCCTTGGCTTTCTTTTCGACGCTCCAGATGATCTTGGGCGGCGTATAATTCTTACCCTCAAAGACCCCGTAACTCCCCTTTGAGATCTTCAGACCCTTTAAACTGCGCTCATGGCCCACCAGCGTATAGAGTTCCGCACGGTCGGCCACCGAAGCCAGGCGCGGTTGCAACTCCAGCCGCTTGCGCACATCGTCCGTAGAGATCTCCCCGGCAACGATCTTGTCGGCAACCGAGCGCAACAAGGTCACATCCGCGACCCATTGTCTCAGCTTCCACGCCTGTTGCGGCTTGGTCGGCACTTCTTCCCGCGCCGCCCGCGCAAAACCGACCGCCCAGGGACCAACCCCGTCGGCAATCAGCTTGGCGTAATCCGCTTCCGGCCACGACTTGGACAGGGGTTCAGCGGCAATATCAACATCCTTGGCCGTTGCCATCTTCTCGGCATACGAATCCGCATAAAGCATCTTGCGGGCGCCAGGGATTACCTCGCCGAAATCATCCAGAAATTTGTTATTTTCCTTTCCTTGTCCAGAGGGTCGTGTATTATTGTACCTATCTGACAAGGAGAGTTTGCTATGCCAAGAGGTGATAGCCTTATCGAGGTTAAGTGTTGTGTCTGTGATGCCATTATTTGGCGTTTTCCGTATCAAATCAGAGACAGTAAGACCGGACTCTTTTATTGCTCCGGCGAGTGTCAGGGCACCAAGAACCGTATAGGGCACATCAGTAGCGCGGGCTACGTTTTTACCCAGGTTGCCGGTGATCGCCGCCTTGAGCATCGTCGGATCATTGAAAATCATTTGGGGCGTAAGTTGTTGATCAGCGAGGTTGTCCACCACATCAATGGGAATAAGCTGGACAACCGTATCGAAAATCTCTTTGTCACTGACCAGTCGGCTCACATCAGAGAGCACAAGCCCCTGAGTTTCGACATTGAGGCCGCCGAATCCTTGCTCAAGGAAGGTATTTCCCCCAATAATGTTGCGAAGAGACTCAACGTCACCAAGCACACCTTGGAGATGGCGTTTTCCCGGAGAAGTTTGACGCTCAACTCCATCCTTGGCCGGGAAAAAAGACAACGTACCAGCCTTAATTTTCCCGAGGTAGTCGATAACATCGAGAAGGGATTGACTACGGTAGAGATCGCCAAGAACAATGGATGTGATCGGCATACCGTCTCTCGCTTCTTGAAGAGACATGGCACTTCGGTTGAGATGATCCGTGGCAGATAATTTCTCTTCCCCGGAGTCGTCGACTTTGGCAGGGGCGGGAGTAACCGGAGTTACTTCGCTGCGAGGACTTGCTGGCGTTTCTGTGTTAACGCTCTCTTGAGCAGCGACAACGCTTGCTTTTGCTGTTTCGCCGGCAGCTTGCGCAACCGCTCCTTGAGCTCTTCCGGTATAATTCCCTTCATCGTCACTCTCCTCCAAAATGCTGCGTAAATAGTCGTCAGCGGACATCAGCAATCCGCCCTCAAGAATATCGTTGAAAACGTCCGTTGTCCACTCCAAGGCTTCCGGAGTCATCCCCTCCAACTCCGGCGCTCCGGCAATCAGGCTGGCAAAGTCCGGGTCGATCTCTTGCGCCAGCTCCTGTGCCTTGACAGATTCCATCTCGCCGACCATCCGCGCCATCTCCGCTTTATACAAAGCTTCCGCCGCGCGCTCGTCCCCCTGATTGGTTAAGATGGTTTCACCGCCCGCCGCCCGCAAAAAGAGATCTTCAAACTCCCGCAGCGTCGCATCCTCGGGTAGATAGCCGTGCCCTTTCAGCGTCGTCAGCATCCGGTCCAGGGGAAGGCCGGCCTTGTTGCGTAAGACCGGCTTGCCGGGCAGCGGGGAGCGTGACAGGTAGTCAGATTCAACCGCGCTCTTCCCCCACTGCTCCAACGCCTGCGCTTTATCAATGCCGCCAAGCTTGCGGATCGCCATGAGCAGATCATCGCTCGCCGGATTGACCGTGCTGCGCTCTTTGCTCCGGGTCTCGGCCCGTGACAGCGGCTTGTTGTCGACCGCCTTGGGGATAGGAAGAGCAGGAAGAGATTGAACGCCAGG
>DIKR01000056.1:0-2567 GCA_002424625.1 Desulfuromonadaceae bacterium UBA5613 | reverse complement strand
CCTGAATCGACGGAAAGCCGATCAGTGCCTTCGATTCGTCAAAACCGCCGCTCTTGAGATCCTTCTGATCAACAACAAAGATCTTGTCACCTGCGGTCGTTTGATCGATCCCCGGCTTGACAAAGACATCAATTTGCTCGGCGTCTGCCCCGGTGGTCTTTTTCAAATACCCATAGTGCTGCGTCAGCCCGGTTTCCCAGGCACGGCCGGTCTCATCCACACCCTTGCGCATCGAGCCCGCCGGGTTCTCAATGGCGATATCCAGGCCGTGCAGCTTGATATGTCCTTTGGCATAATTACCGGCCTCGATCTGCTTAAGAGTCGGTTCTGCTTTGTCGTTGGCCGGCGAAGTTGCCGCCTCATGCGCCAAGGCATCAAGGGGCGTCGGCAGGCTGGGATTGACTTCCTGCAGCTTCGCCCGGTACGCTTTCTTCTTCTCGACAAACTCCGTCAGGCGCCGCTCTTTGAACGCCGGCGCAAAGTTCGCCAGATTCTTGTTCGCCGCGATAAACTCTTCAACGAGCGCCGCATTTTCCGTGCTCTCTGTTGCTCCGGTCAGCTCTGCCATGCGGCTACTCAGGGCTGGTAAGCCCATAGGATCAGCGTCAACCGCTGCTACATTTTCGTCCCGCACTGGGGACACCGCCTGCGGCGCCCCGCTGACTTCTTGCTGCACTCCGGACAGACCATCGTTGCTACCTCCAACTTCGTTATCATAAAGAATATTGCCGGTAAACTCGCTCGTAACCGCCGCGGCAGTAGTCATCGCCGGCAGATCCTGCCCCGGCGCTAAAGGATCGACCACCGGCACGGCTGGTGCTGCCTGCGCTGCCGCCCGCGCCAATGGCCCCCGCGGTTCCGGCATTTCCTGCAGAGCATCGAACGCTTCATGTTCCGGAGACAACAAAGGCGCCGAATCCGGGTCAACCGGCGCCCCGCCCGCCGGACTTAGTGGCTTCTTCGTCAAGCCATCCCAAGCCATCCCTGCCACCCGACCACCCGCACCGGTCATGCCGACCTGAATCGCCGTCTGCGCTGCCGTGTCGAGCAGTTCCGGAACCACCTGATGCTGTTCGCCGCTCGACGTTGCCACCACTTCATTGTTCAGATAGCGCGCGCCGCGCTCTGCGGCCTCCAGCGGCGTCACATCTTTATCAAAGACCAGATCCGCCAGGCTCTGCACCACCGTGGTTGGCAGCTCGGTCACAATCTCCTTGCCGAAATACTTGCCGAGGTTGACCAAGAAGTTATCCGCACCGCCGGTAATCACCTTGAGTAGGGCATCGGTCGAGATCCGTTCAAAGCCATACTCCGCACCGCCAGTGACACCGGCTGAGAGGAGGGAAGGCAGTGGCGCCACATCCTGTGAACGCTTCTTGCCATACTGATCGGCGCCTGCCTGCACCCCTAGAGTCGCCGGCATGATCTTGCCGAGCGACTGCATACCCGCTTGCACCGCGGCCGGGGCTACGGTCATGCCGCGCGTTGCCGCTATCCCCAGGCGTGTCGCCAAGGCCAGCGGACCCGCCGCCATCCCCGGCGCCATCATCACTGTCGAATCGACCGCCCCGCGGGTGGCCTGACCGACTCCCGATTGCACCGGGAATTCTTCAGTGTTGATATAGTCGAGCACCTGATCATTGAGCAGGCGCTCTTCCTTAGCTTCTGCTGGCCAGTCATTCTCGACCCCGACCGCGTTCAAGGCGTCCCCGGCCAGACCCTTGGTGGCAGCGCCGACATTGGCTGCCATGCCGCCGGCGCGGGCCGCCAAGCCCTGGTAGATATTAGCGACATCGCGCCCGGCTTGCTTGGCACCCGCCACAACGCCGCGCGGGCCAGAGATTGACCAGGCGGAATCATTAGCGGTCGCGGCCGCTGTATCGACTTCCTCCTCAACCGGGACCAGCATGACTTCCCGTGCCGCTGTAACCGGCGCTTCATCTTCGATTGGAACCAGCGTCACCACTGCCATCATTGCACCTTATATTTCTTGCCAGCGATCGTCACAATGCCATTGACAACAGTGTACTGCTTACCGTTCATCGTCACCTTGTCCCCGGCCATCTCCGCCTTGACGCCACCTTTAACTGTGGTGGTTTTTCTGGGTGTTTCCGAGACAACCTGCGCTTCCTCAATATTCGGATTGCCTCTCATCCCGCTCCGCACCGGCCCCTGGTAGGCTGGGCGAGTTTGTAAAGACGGTGCGAAAGCCATGCCGCTCAGCGCCGGAGCAGCAGGCGCCGGCTCTTTGTTTCCACTCTCCCCGAAGAAATAAGCGGCATCGGCTAACGCCTTCTCCTTGAGTATTTCCGGATCCGTCGGCGGGGTTCTTTTCATTGTCGCGCTCTCGATGTCCGCTTTAAGCAGGTCGGTGTAATGGTCCGCCGCCCACTTGCGCGGATCATCCTTGGCCCGCTTCGCTTCCGCCCGTGCGCTCTCTTTACTCATGCCGTGCTGATTGATGTAGTAATCGATCAACTTCGCTTCCGCCGGCAAGTTGCCACTGCCGCTGCCACCACTATTCCGCTGCGGATCAAACTGTGCATACGGCTTGCCGATCGGGGTGG
>DIKR01000109.1:14575-49731 GCA_002424625.1 Desulfuromonadaceae bacterium UBA5613 | reverse complement strand
TACGACACCTCGGATCGCCTCTATTTTGAGCCGCTGACCCTTGAAGACGTCCTGGAAATTGTCCACGTCGAGAAACCGGTCGGCGTCATTGTTCAGTTTGGCGGCCAGACGCCGCTGAAACTGGCGGTCGCCCTGGAGAAAGCCGGGGTGCCGATCATCGGTACTTCGCCGGATGCCATCGACCGGGCAGAAGACCGCGAGCGCTTCCAGGAGATGCTGCACAAACTTGGGCTGTTGCAGCCGGAGAACGGCACCGCCCGCTCCTTTGAAGAAGCTGAAGTCGTGGCCAATCGGATCGGCTATCCGGTTGTGGTCCGTCCTTCTTATGTCCTCGGCGGTCGCGCCATGGAGATTGTTTACGACGTCGAGAATCTACGGCGCTACATGACAACCGCCGTCCTCGCTTCGCCGGAACACCCGATCCTCATTGACAAGTTTCTCAATGAAGCGATCGAGATCGATGTCGACGCCCTGTGTGACGGCAGCGAGGTAGTGATCGGCGGAATCATGGAGCACATTGAAGAAGCGGGGATTCACTCCGGCGATTCAGCTTGTTCTCTGCCGCCTTATACTCTGGCGCAGGAAGTAATTGACGAGATCCGCCGGCAAACGGTGATGATGGCGTTGGAACTCAACGTCAAGGGGCTGATGAACGTGCAATATGCTCTCAAGGATGGGAAGATCTACATCCTCGAAGTCAATCCTCGTGCTTCCCGCACCGCTCCTTTCGTCTCCAAAGCGACAGGCCGCCCCCTTGCCAAGATTGCGGCGCGGGTCATGGCCGGCAAGAGTCTCAAGGAGTTAGGGGTCTTTGGTGATATCGTTCCCTCCTATTATTCGGTCAAGGAAGCGGTCTTCCCCTTTGCCAAGTTCCCCGGTGTTGATACCATTCTCGGCCCAGAGATGAAGTCAACCGGCGAGGTCATGGGGATTGGCGATACCTTTGCTGAGGCCTTTGCCAAGGCGCAACTTGGCGCCAATGTCAAACTTCCCTTGTCTGGCAATGTCTTTATCAGCGTGCGCGATATCGATAAAAAGTGCATTCTTGAAACGGCGAAGAAGCTGCAGGCATGTGGTTTCGGACTGATTGCCACCGCTGGTACGGCAGCTTTCCTGATCGAGAAGGGGCTAAACGTCCGCCGTATCAACAAGGTGCTGCAGGGGCGTCCGCATATCGTTGATGCCCTCAAGAACGGGGAGGTACAGCTGGTAATCAACACCACGCACGGTGCGCAGGCAGTGGTCGATTCTTACTCAATTCGCCGCGAAGCTTTGATGCAGGGGATCGCTTACGATACCACCATCTCCGGCGCCAGTGCGATTGCCGACGCCATTCTTGCTCTCAAAACGCAGGAGTTGCAGGTCAAGCCGTTGCAGGACTATCTCGCAACCCTTTGAGCTTCTTCCGAAGAGTAAAGACAACAACGGTCGCGTTTCCATCAGGGAGACGCGACCGTTGTTTTTGGAAGCTGATTTTTTATACAGGAGGCAGCGGAGTCAACCGGTAAGCTCCGGCGCCGTAAGCCGCCCCTTTGCCGATATTCATCAAAGATCCGAGGCGGAGCAGGTCAATCAGATCGTCGGGCAGTTCCCCTTTGAGTCGCAGTTGACCGCAGACCCCGCCGAGTTCGCTCAAAATCCCGTCACCCGGATGGTTACGCCAATCATGCCAGCGCCATTCAGCCACTTCTTCTTTGATCCCTGCGTCCATTTCCAGCAACTCTGTTGCTCCGGCAATTTCAATGTGATTACAGAAATAGCAGAGCGCGGTAACGCGGCGCAGGATAAAGGGGAGGATATGACGAAAGGCCGGGCGGAAGAGGGGTTTCTTCTGCACCAGGAGTCGCGCTGGTGTAAAGATTTCCAGGTACCAATCGGTCGATGCGGGCAGCGCATCAAAGCGCCAGGCGGCAGTGATCCGCGGCGGTTCAATGCATTTTGCCATCCCTTTTTGCCAGATAGTGACGACATTGCCGGCTGCGTCAACGGCCGTGACAGTTGTAAGTTGACCCTGTCTTTGGCGGTTGGCAAAGACAAAGGGTTGTATTGCGGCCATGGTCTTGACCAGATGGTCAAGAAGTTCAATTCCATTGCCAAAGAGGTGACAGGAGATGACTCCCTGCTTCACTGCTGTAATTGTCTGGTTGTCGGGTTGAGGCAGAAAGGCAAAGGGCGGGGCAGGGCGCTGGTAGCGCCGCAGTGCTGTCGGATCGTCAGGCAGGGGCGGAGTGAACAGACGTTCGAAGGGTTCAGGATCGAGTAATTCCACCCCTGTCTGGTGCAACGCCGTACGCAGCAGCAATTCGGGGAAAAGCGGTAAAATCCGCGGAGTTTCCAGTTGGTAGTGGAAAGTGATCTCGATAAATTCGATATCCTGCAGATAGGAACGGAGAGGGCGCATCAGGGGATCGGGGTCGACGGCAGGGGGACACCGGTCAATTGCATAAAGTGGCTCACCAGGCGATAAGTGATCCCCCAAAGGACGGTTCGGCCCGGGCCAAGGAGATCGATGGCAGGGCGTTCGAGTTGCTCGCCGCGGAACGTGACGTAATGCAAGCACTGTCGATCCGGGTCGGCAAGATCTGTTAACGGCACCCAGAAGGTTTCGTTGATCTCCCGGTTGGGCGAGAGCGGGGTTGATGCGGCGACACGATAAGAAAAACAGGACACAATCACTGGTAAATGGGCACCGGCGACATCATCAAGACGCCCGAGAAACTCTTCCTGCTGCAGGTCAATACCGATCTCTTCGAGAGTTTCCCGCTCGGCCGCCGCACGCACTGTTTCGTCGTCGACTTCGATGTGTCCCCCTGGGAAAGCGATATTCCCCGACCAGGGATCGCCCTGGAATTCGGCCCGCAAAATAAAGAGGATCTCAACCCCGAACCGGCCTTCTCTTAAGAGCAGAGCCACGGCGGCGTGCGAGTGTCCCGGCCAGGCGCTGCGCTCAGTCAGACGGGGTTGATAGCAGGCAAGGGCCGAACGCAGGTGTTCCAGCGAAAAGGAGGAGTCGGGAGAAGTATGCATTTATCGCGGGGTCTTCTTGCTGCGCATGAGGGCTGCACCGAGATGTTGACGAATTTTATTGCTGTTTTCCAGAGTTAAGATCTCTTTGGCGATCTTCCGGGTGGAGTTGGTGTTGAGGGTTGAAAGGATCTGTTTAACTTTGGGAATGTAGGGTGCTGCCATCGACATTTCGCGTACACCGATGCCGATTAAAAAGAGCAGGGCTTGCGGGTCGGTTGCCATTTCACCACAGATACAGAGCCCTTTGTTGTTAATGCGGGCGACGTCGGCTACATGCCGCAGTGCGTGCAGAACGGCAGGGTGAAAGGGATCATAATAATTCTTTACCAAAGGATTGTTACGGTCAGCGGCGAGCATGTACTGCACCAGATCGTTGGTGCCGAGGGCAAAAAAATCAACATGTTTTGCCAGCATCCCGATTAATTGTACGGCCGCCGGAACTTCAATCATGATCCCGACCGGGACAGCTTCGGAAAAAAGAATTCTCTCGCGTCTTAAATTCTCGACCGCTTCTTCGACGATCTTGCGGCAGGACAGGATCTCTTCGACACCGCTGATCATCGGAAAAAGGAGTTTGACGTTGCCATGCACCGCCGCCATCAAGATGGCTTCGATCTGGGTGCGGAAAATATCCTGGTAGTCGAGAGAAACGCGCACGGAGCGCCAGCCCATAAAGGGGTTGTCCTCCTTGGGGAGAGGGAAGTAGGGCAACGCCTTGTCACCGCCGATATCGAGGGTCCGAATCGTCACCGGTTGACCGGCAAAGCCTTCAACCATGCGTCGATAAAGGAGGTACTGTTCGTGCCGGGAAGGGAAGGAGCTGCGGGTCATGTATGGGAATTCGGTGCGGTACAGACCGACTCCTTCCGCACCATTGTGCACGGCAATACCGATGTCACTCACCAGGCCGACATTAGCGCGCAGGCAGACCCGCTCTCCGTCGCTGGTCACAGCGAGTTGATCACGGAACTCCGCCAAGGACTCTTCCTCTTTGTCCTGATCCCGTTCGATGCGTAGGTATTCCGCGACAATATGTCTGGGCGGGTTGATATACAGGCAACCTGAATTCGCATCAAGGATAAGATGGTCATCGGGGCGAATCGCCTGCACGACACCGAAGACTCCGACCAGCGCCGGAATTCCCAGAGATTTCGCCATGATCACCGCATGTGAGTTCATCTCGCCGACTTCCGTGACAATGCCGCGCACCTTGCTGTGGTCCAGGGTCGCCATGTCAGAAGGGAGGAGGCTGCGGGCAACAAGGATGCCGGCATGTTTGAGAAGTAAGGGCTGGTATTCATTGCCGAGGATATTGGTATGCAGGCGTCGGGCGATATCTTCCATGTCGACGGCTCGTTCCCGCAGATAGGAGTCATCCATGCGGGAAAAAGCTTCAATATATTCACCGGCAACTGTTTTCAGGGCATGTTGGGCACTGTGTCCGGCTTCGATTTCACGGCGTAATTTTTCAATGAAACCGCGATCTTCAAGGATCATCAGGTGGGTATGGAAGATTGCGGCGTCATCTTCGGAGAGGCGTTCAGCGACCTGTTTTTCGAGGTAGATAGTTTCAATCCGGGTCTTTTCCAGGGCGCTTTCCAGGCGCTTGAGCTCAAATTCCGGGTCTGACCATTCGTCGTCAAGAATATCGGTAAAACCGAGGCGTTCGTCGAGAACATGAGCCGGCCCCGTGGCCAGCCCTGGATAGGCAACTGTCCCGCGCAGAATGGACTGCGACTCTTTCCCCTTTTTTCTCTTCTTGTTATGAAGAAATGTCGACCGTGCCTTTTCCAGTTCAAGGGCGACATGGCGTGACTCCTCCTCCTTTTGGCCGATGGAGTCAAGGAGCCGGGCATTAATGACAATAGAAGAGATCTGAAAGGCAATAGTGGAGAGGGCACTGATCTCTTCGTTGGTAAAAGTACGGGGTTCTTTCGTCTGGATGACGATGACGCCGATGGGACTTTTCCGGTCGAACAGGGGGATGCCAAGAAATGAGTGGTAACGTTCTTCCCCTGTTTCCTTGAAATAGCGATAGCGGGGATGGTTGTGTGGTTCAGGGATAGAGACTACCCGCCGTTCTTCAACGGCCAGACCGGTCAGTCCCTCGCCGAGTTTCATCGAGACCTTGCCGATCGAGCGGGGTGAAAGTCCTTTGGACGCCCGTAAGCGTAAGGTTTCACCGTCGTCATCAAAGAGGTAGATAGAACAGACTTCCGTCCCCATTCGTTTGGCAACCAGGGCGACGATGTTGCCAAGAGTCTCTTCGAGGTCGTGGGATTGCAGAATCAGGGCGCTGATGTCTTCAAGAGTACTGATGCCGAAGTTTTCTGACTTGTTAATAGGCATATTCCATCCTGATGGTGCATGAGGTGGAGTATATTTTATCGTTAAGTTGTGCGGAACAACAGGAAAAAATAAAAAAAGCGCCATCCGGGGAGAGAGAACCGGACGGCGCAAAGGGGGGTGGATGTCGGTGGTGAACCAAGTCTTTTTCCCCGTTTAATGGTTTATAGTTCAGCAATTACCGTGCCAATTATTTAACTAGCTGTTTTTGTTGAATTGTTAAAATTTCTGGCATTGCGTTGCTCCTGATCTTCCGCGAAATTCCGTATTTGTGCCGAATATGGCACAAATGTTTGTGGTATTTTGACAGGAAGTGCAGTTTTTAGCGCGAGGGCGAGTGTGTCACTTTTGACTCACTGCGGACGTGAAGTGTGCCAATTTTGGCGGTGAAATTAGCTGTCCGTGTTTTTATTGAATTCTTTTCCATTTAAATCGTTACGTTTGAGGAGGCGATAGAAGGTGCGACGCGGAATTCCGGCCTGTATGGCTGCTGCCGAGACATTTCCTCCGGTTTCTCGGAGAAAATGGATGAGGAGATTCTTCTCCATTTGACCAATATGTTTGTCGCGTTGCGAGCGAAAGCTCTGAGTGTTTTGATTTGTTTCTGTGCGCCCTTCGTTCATGGATAGTTCTGTGAAGACGACCGGGAGATTTTCCAGGCGGATGACGCTGTCCAGAGCCAGGACAGAGGCGCGTTCGATAATGTTTTGCAGTTCACGGATGTTGCCCGGCCAGGGGTAGCGCATCAGCGCCCGGAGTGCCCGCTCATCAATCCCTTTGATCGGTTTATTGAGACGGCGACTGGCCCTGGCACGAAAATTTTCTACCAAGTCTGGCAAAGACTCCAGTCGACTGCGCAGTGGTGGTTGAGAGATGGTAAAGACATTGAGTCGATAATAGAGGTCTTCACGAAACCAGCCTTCGCGAATCCCTGCTTCCAAATCCTTGTTGGTGGCGGCAATGAGGCGGACATCGACTTTGATCGGGTCGTTCCCTCCCACCGGGCGGATTTCACCGTTGTCGAGAACGCGTAAAAGTTCCGCTTGCAGTTTGGGTGTGATATCGCCGATTTCGTCAAGGAAGATAGTCCCGCCGTTGGCGGCTTCGAATAACCCCTTTTTGTCACCAGCGGCGCCAGTAAATGCCCCTTTTTTATGGCCAAAGAGCTCGCTCTCCAGGAGACTGTCGGTAATTGTCGTGCAGTTGATGGTGACGAGCGGTTTGTCGGCGCGCAGACTCTTCTCGTGAATGGCCCGCGCTGTCAGTTCTTTGCCGGTACCGCTCTCGCCGCGAATCAGCACCGTCGTCGGCGTCGGTGCAACTTGATGAATCAGCCCGAGAATATCCATTGTGCGCGGATCATTGCCGACAATTGCCGATGATCCGACTTCCTGCGCCAAAGCGCGTTGTGCCAGTTCGAATTTTTGCGTCAGCATGGAGTGATCTTCTTCCAGGCGTTTGACCGCATAAGGAAGACACATCTCCCGCTCGGCCAGCCCCTGAAAGACGGCCACGGCATATTCCCGGCAGGTCGCATAGCCGCAGGCCCCGCAATTCAATTCATCGCCTTCGACAAATTTATTGATCGACTGAAGAATGTTGCGCACACTCTCGCCGCTCGGCAGCTCCAGTCGTTTATGCTTGTTCCGGAAACTGCGATTAATGACGATGCTCTGATTCGCGGTACAGTAATGACTGGCGGTCTGATAGGGGACTTCGCTGCGGGAATGCTGGTAGATCAGATTGCGTTTGCTGAAAGTTGTCAGTCGGTTATTCTTCCCTGGCCCACCGATACAACCGCCGGTACAGAAGCGGATATCAATAAAGCGGGGAGTAATACGCCCGGCCGCAACGTCATGAATAATTTCAAGAACATTCTCCGGGCCTTCAACGTTGAGGTATTCAGGGTGAAAGATATCGCTCTTGATGCCGAAAGCGCTCAGGGGGCCACCGGCAATGGCAAAGAGCCGACTTTCGTTACGTGGTGGCGTCCCATCGAAGGGCTGACTGCGGAGGCGGCTTAAATCAAGCTTCCTGAGCTTGAACATTTGATACAACTCTTTGTAGGTCAGAACGACATCGATGGCGTCGTGGATCTGTTCTTCTTTAACTTCAAATTTTCCGGCAATGCATGAACTGATATAGACGACCTTGGTCCGGGGACCGAGTGTCTCTTTGATAAAACGCCCGGCAGCGATTTTCGGCGAAATAGTCTTTATCAGGTTGCGCAGAAGTTGGGGATAGTGCCTTTCAATCAAATCGACAATCGCCGGACAATGACTTGAAAGCAGGGTGGCGGTGTTCTTCTTCTGGCTCTCGATCTCGGTCTGATAAGACAGACGGATCAGCTCGACACCGCTGGAGCCTTCGTGAACTTCTGAAAAGCCAAGGGTCTTCAGCCCTGCCACCAGTTGTCCGGGGCGAATATCGTTGAAGAATGCCGGGTAAGAGCAGCCGAGAATGGCGACGACCGGTTCTGACCCCGTTATGAGTTTTTGTACGCTCAGAATGCTGTCAGCAATTACTTTGGCCTGCTGGGAACAGGCCCGCACGCAAATACCGCAGCCAATACAACGGCTAGCAATGATTTCTGCATGATCTTTATGAACCTTAATTGCTTTCACCGGACAGTTGCGAACGCAGGAATAGCATTTGCGACAGCGTTCCTGCAATGTGGTAATCGGCTTAGTCATCTAGGGTTCTCCTGGCAGATGTGCTTGTTTTGGCACGCTAAAGTGTCATAATTGGCACAAAATGTCAAAAAGGATCTGAATGCTGAGAGGGGAGGGAGTCAGGAGAGATTGCGGGAAAATTCACCGGCAAAATGGCAGGCGGCGAAACGCGTCGGAGCATGTTCCACCAGGACGGGACTGAGCTCCCGGCAAACAGGCCGGGCATAGATACAGCGCGGATGGAAATGGCAGCCGGCAGGAGGGAAGAGGGGAGAGGGGATTTCTCCTTGCAGGAGGATCCTTTTATGCTGCCGACCGGGGATGGGGCGGGGGACAGCTTGCAGCAAAGCTTCCGTATACGGATGAAAAGGGGCGCGGTAGAGTTCGATCGCCGGTGCAATTTCAATAATCCGTCCGAGATACATGACAGCCACGCGCTTGCACAGGTGTTCGACTACCGAAAGGTCGTGGGAAATAAAGAGATAAGTCAAGCCGAACTGCTGCTGGATATCATCGAGGAGGTTGATGACCTGGGCCTGAATCGAGAGATCAAGGGCAGAGACAGGTTCATCGGCGATGATCAGTTCGGGTTTTACGGCCAGGGCACGGGCGATGCCGATACGTTGCCGTTGTCCACCGGAAAATTCATGGGGATAGCGATCAAGGATATCACTGCCGAGACCGACAGTTGCCAGCAGCTCAATGACGAGGTTCTTGACCGTAGCCGAAGTTGCCAGGCCGTGAATAAGTAACGGTTCGGCGACAATGTCGCCAATTTTGCAGCGGGGATTAAGCGATGAAAAGGGGTCCTGAAAGATCATTTGCATCTGCCGCCGCCGCGGCCGCAGCTCTTTTTGTCCCATGGGGACAAGGTCCTCGCCGTGAAAGAAGACCGCACCGCTGTCGGCTTCAAGGAGACGCAAGATCAGGCGCCCTGTTGTCGATTTTCCGCAACCCGACTCGCCAACCAGGCCGAGAGTTTCACCGGGAGCAAGGTCAAAGCTGATATTGTCGACGGCTCGAAAGCGCTGCTCTTTACCGCCAAGCGGGCCCTGTGCGGCGGCAAAGGATTTGGTCAAATTCCGAACCGACAATAAAGGATTCATAGGGCTTTCCAGCAGCGCACCTGATGATTCGGTGCCACTTCCTGTAACGGCGGCAGATACTCGCGGCACTGGTGCATCACTTCGTGGCAGCGTGGGGCAAAAGGGCAGCCGTCACTATATTGCATGGCGTTGGTGACTTGATCGGGAATGGGTACCAAACGTTGCCGCTCTTCTCCGAGGCGGGGGATGCAGGCAAGGAGACCGCGGGTATAAGGGTGGAGAGGTTGGTTGAAAAGGGGGGCAACGTCTGCCGCTTCCATAATCAGGCCGGCATACATGATCGCCACCCTATCAGCGGTTTCGGCAACGACACCGAGGTCATGCGAAATAAGGAGCATCGACATCCCGCGACTGCGGCGCAGTTCACCGAGAAGTTCGAGAATCTGGGCTTGTATCGTCACGTCGAGGGCGGTCGTCGGTTCATCGGCAATCAGCAGTTGTGGATGTCCGGCAAGAGCCATGGCGATTACGACTCTTTGTCGCATCCCGCCGGAGAGTTGGTGCGGGTACGATGCCAGCCTTTTCCGTGCATCCGGGATGCCGACCTGCTGCAGGAGCGCGGCGGCTTCTTCTTCTTGCTCCTGACCGTGCAGGCCACGATGGAGTTCGAGAACTTCGCCGATTTGCCTCTTTACGGTAAAGACCGGATTGAGTGAAGTCATCGGTTCCTGAAAGATCATGGCGATTTGGTTGCCGCGAATCCGCCGCATTTCTGTTGGCGGCAACCGGAGCAGATCTTCCCCGGCAAAAGAGATCGTCCCTTCGACAATCTTCCCTGGTTCTGGTACCAGACGCAAAATCGACAGCGCTGTCATCGATTTCCCACAACCTGATTCCCCGACCAGCGCCAGAGTACGACCCAACCCAATCGAAAAGTCGATGCCGCCAATCGCCTTGATCAGACCGCGGGGCGTAAAGAAGTAGGTTTTGAGGGAGCAGACATCAAGAAGAGGGGAAGTCATCGATCGATCCTGGAAGGAGTATGTCCGGACTTTACAATGAATTGATTAAGGGGTCAAGGAAGCGGCAAAAGTTGATCTATGTATTGACAACAAGCTGTATCTAAAGGCAGGGTTTAAGACTTTAGATCTTTTATTTGTGAGGAATTGAAGCGTGAAGAGCATTCAGCCACAACAAAGTCTCTTTACCCCCGAACTGGTGCAGCGCCTGCAGCGTGCTTTGCTGGCCGAAGGGGATGAGCTCTTTTCTCTGGTGCAGGATGGCGCCCCTGAAGTTCTGCGTGCCTTGTTGAAAAATCGTTATCTGGCAGAGGAACACCTCTTGGCTCTGTTGCGGCGCCGTGATCTTGGAGAGGATCTGCTCAAAGCGCTGCATCAGCATGAACTGACATTGTCGTCTTATCGCCTCAAGCTTGCTTTGGCGGTCCATCCCAAAAGCCCGTCAGCGGTGCTGCAACCTCTCCTTTCCCATCTTCATCTCTTTGATCTCCTCGGTATCTGCCTTCATCCCGGCACAACTCCCGACCAGAAGCTGGCCGCAGAGCGGACGATTGTGCAGCGTCTTCCGGGAGTGCCGCTCGGCAACCGCATCACGCTGGCGCGGCGGGCCCCGTCGACTCTTCTGGTGGAATTGTTGGGGGGAGGGGAGGCGCAGGTCATTATTGCCGCCCTTGATAATCCTCGCCTCAAGGAAGGGAGTCTGGTGCAATATCTCAGCAGCGGTCGGGCGACGGCACAGGCGATTACCATGATCTTTCTTCATCTCCGCTGGCAGAAGTTACCGTCGATCCGCTCGACTCTGCTGAAAAATCCGCAGACGCCGGAGAACATCTTCCGCCAACTCCTTGCCTCCTGCCCCCTCCCTGAGCTCAAAAACCTGCGCCTTTCCAATCGTCTTAGCACAATTCAGAAGCTTTTAGTTGCACAGGAACTCAAGCGCCGTCAAGGCTGAAAGTTCACTTAGGTGCCAATCCTTGCAGCAAATCTTCCCAAAGATCTTCAACATCCTCGATTCCGGCCGAGATACGCAATAGAGTTTCGCGAATGCCGAGCTGTTGTTTGGTTGCCACCGGGATGGCGGCGTGCGACATGCTCCAGCAGTGGGTGAGGATGGTTTCGACGCCGCCGAGACTCGGGGCGATGATCGGCAATTTGACGCGCTGTAACAGCGGAGCTATTTGACTCTCATCCTTGAGTTCGAAGGAGAGGATGGCGCCGGCGCCGTTTGCCTGGGAGAAATGGAGTTTTCGGGCGGCAAAGTCGGGGAGACCGGGGTAGTAAACGCGGCTGACGGCGGGGTGGGCAGCGAGGCGCTCGGCGAGGATCTGAGCATTAGACTGGGCAGCTTCAAGGCGCAGCTTGAGGGTCTTGATGCCGCGACTGAGGAGGAAGGAGTCAAAGGGGGCAAGGACTGCGCCAAAAGCGTTCTGGAAGTACTTGAGACGTTTGGCCAGGGCCGGGTCGGCAGTGGTGACGAGACCGGCGAGGAGGTCGGAATGGCCGCCGAGGAATTTGGTGGCGCTGTGAATGGTCACATCAATCCCAAGATCAAGGGGGCGCTGCAGCAGCGGGGTCATGAAGGTGTTGTCCAAGAGGGTGAGGAGGCCCCGTTCTTTGGCAAGCGCAGCGATGGCACGGAGGTCGACGATCTTGAAGAGGGGATTTGACGGGGTTTCGAGGAAAATGGCTTTGGTTTCGGGACGGATGGCGGCAACAACAGCGTCGAGATCAGTCTGGTCGACGAAAGTGGCGCTGATGCCGTTCGCAGGAAGGACCTGGGAGAGGTAGCGCCAGGAGCCGCCGTAAAGATCGTCCGGGGCGATGAGGTGATCGCCGCTGCTGAGCAGGGCCAGGGCGCTGCCGATCGCTGCCATGCCACTTGGGTAGGCAAAACCGCGCACCCCGCCTTCGAGCAGGGCAATCGCTTCTTCGACCTGGTCACGGCTGGGATTGCCGCTACGGGCATAATCATATTCACCCGATTTGCCGCCGGTATGGTGGTAGGTCGAAGCGAGATAGACCGGGATAGTGCTGGCGCCGGTCGCCGGGTCACGGTCACGGCCCTGGTGTACGAGAAGGGTAGCGGTACGGTAAGTATGATCACTCATGATCGGAGATCCTTTTGTCAAGGGGCGCACCTGTGTGTGCGCCCTGGGGTGTGAGCACGATCTGGGCGCACACGCAGGTGCGCCCCTACGGAAATTCTTTAATTCAACGCCTGTTTCAGATCAGCAATCAAATCGTCAACATTCTCGATCCCCACCGAAAAACGGAGCAGCGAAGTACAGATGCCGCGCCGCTCCCGCTCGGCTTCCGGGATATCGCCATGCGTCTGGACCGCCGGCAATGTGAGGAGCGACTCCACGCCGCCAAGACTTTCAGCAAAGGAGATCAGCTCGATCTTCTTCAATACCTGGCAAGCGAGTTCTGGGCTGCTGACACGGAAAGAGAGCATGCCGCCGAAGCCGCTGCATTGCTGTTTGCTGAGTGCATGGCCGGGGTGACTTTCCAATCCCGGATAGTAAACGGCCGTCACCTGCGGTTGGCGTTGCAGCCAACGGGCAATCTGTAAAGCATTCTGACAGTGTCTCTCCATGCGCAGGGTCAAGGTCTTCAAGCTGCGGATCAGCAGCCAGCAATCCTGCGGCGGCAGGACTCCGCCGGTGGCGTTCTGCAAAAAGTAGAGACGCTCACCGAGGGCGTTATCTTTGGCGACGAGGACACCGGAACAGAGATCATTGTGGCCGCCGAGATATTTGGTGCCGGAGTGTATCACCACGTCGGCGCCAAGGTCGAGGGGGCGTTGCAGAACCGGAGTGAGAAAGGTGTTGTCGACACAAAAAAGGAGTTTGTGTTGTCGGCAGATGGCGGCTAGGGCGGCAATATCGCTGACACCGAGGAGTGGATTGCCCGGCGTTTCAAGAAGGAGGGCGCAACTCTGCGGGGTGATGGCGGCGGTAACAGCGGCATGGTCACTGGTATCGACGTAACTGGCAGAGATGCCGAGTTTAGCGAAAATCTGCTCCAGAAGGCGGTAGGTGCCGCCATAGAGATCTTCGGAAACGATGACATGATCGCCGCTGGAGAAGTGGAGAAAGAGGGTGGTTAACGCCGCCATTCCCGAAGCAAAGGCGAGACCGCGACTTCCCCCTTCGAGGGTCGCGAGCCCTTCTTCAAGGATCTGCCGGGTTGGATTGCCGGAGCGGGTATAATCGAAGCCGGTACTCTCACCGACGCCGGGATGGCGGTAAGTGGCGCTCGGATAGATCGGAAAGCTGATGGCGCCGGTCTTTGTATCCCGCCCGACACCAAGGTGGACAATACGGCTTTCAAGACTCTTTGCTCCGGACATAGTTCTTCTCCTCTTAGGTCGTCTTGGCGAGGGGACAACAAAAAGCCCCTGCTCATATAGGATGAGAAGGGGCTTCGTAAAACGGCGCAGAGAATAAACGCACAATCTTGCGAAACACCGTCCTCATTTTTCCCCGGAAAACCGGAGCAGGAATTAGCACCTGACATCCGTACAAAACGGATCGGTTGCTGTGGTGTCGCAGGGCCTGTCCCTCAACCACTCTGAATAAAGACGTTGTTTAGTCGGCAGTAATAAACCGTATGTAGATTTAAAATACAGAAGACAAAGTTATTTTGTCAACAATAAAATATGAAAAAGATATTAAACTACTTTAGTTTTATAAAGATATCAGGGGACGGTACTTACTGATTGTCGTTGTTGCTCCCTGCTCACTTAAGGAAGGTAACATCGTGGAACGGCTTCGTCGCCGTAAAGATCGCCCGCAACGGTGCCGGGTGACCTTCAATGGTCTTCTCCGGTTCTTGCGGATCCAGAAAATCCGCCAACGACTCAAAGTGCATCCACTCCGTCGAGCGCTGCTCCTGCAGGCTGGTGCGGTTGGTGTCAACGCAGGCAACCTCTGTGAAACCACAACGCTGCAGCCATAAAGTCATCGCCGCAATCGAGGGGAGGAACCAGACATTACGCATCTTGGCGTAACGTCCGGCCGGCATGAAGATGGTCTCGTGATCCCCGTCGACAATCAGCGTCTCCAGAATTAACTCTCCCCCGGCGCGCAAGCAGCCTTTGAGTTCGAGGAGATGGTCGAGGGGGGAACGGCGATGATAAAGGACGCCCATGGAGAAGACGCTGTCAAAGCAGACAAGATTGGCCGGCACCTCCTCGATGCCGATGGGGATAACATGATGCTGCGGGTCGCAGAGATAGCGTTGCATCACCTGAAACTGCAGCACTGAAAGGAGGAAGGGCTCGATGCCGAGGACGAAATCGGCCCCGGCGCCGCGCATACGCCAACCGTGATAGCCATTGCCGCAACCGACATCGAGCACTCTGCGCCCGGCTAATGGCTGAATGTGCGGCAGCAGGCGTTCCCATTTCCAGTCGGAACGCCACTCGGTATCGATCTCCACGCCGAAGACGTTGTAGGGGCCTTTGCGCCAGGGATGAAAGGCCTGGAGCCCGGCAATCAATTCTTCCCGTCTGACCTCACCGAGGTCTGTTGCATCGCCGATGACCACCCGCTCATTTAATTCCTGCCGGGAAGGATGTATGTCCGGTAGCTCCTGCAGCTCCTTGAGCCAGCCCGCCATCTTGCCGTGACGGTCGAGAACCATCCTTTCCGGCAGGGTCGTTTGCAGTTGCTGCGACCAGCGCTGCTGTCCCAGCGCTTCGAGTTGCGGATAGAGAGAAGCGTAAAAGTTCATTTGATCGCGACCATTGAAACAAAGTTCAAGCACTGGAACCAGAGATCGACAAAGTTAAAGCCCGCAGCTTGCAGGCGTTGTTGATGACAAGCCAGGGTCTCCGGGATCATGACATTTTCCAGCGCCGTCCGTTTCTGGCTGATCTCCAGATCGCTGTAGCCGTTGGCCCGTTTAAAGTCATGATGTAACTCGACATGAAATTGCTGTTGTCCCGGCTCGTCAAAGGCGATCTTCTCAGAGAGAATGAGGATGCCGTTCGGCTTCAACCCCGCATAGATCCGTTTAATCAGCCCTAGACGCTGGCTCAGGGGGATGAATTGCAGGGTAAAGTTCAAAACCACCACGGAAGCGTTGTTAATGTTGACCTTTTGGAGATCGCCACAGAGCATCGTCACTGGAACGGTCGATGTCATATCGCGGGCGAGAAGCGCGCGACCCTGCGCGATCATCGCCGGAGAGTTGTCGACGGCGATAATGTCACAGTCCGGCTGGCTGATCCGTTGCCGCATGGCCAGGCTGACCGCCCCTAACGAACAACCGAGGTCATAACAGTGACTGTCGGCCTGGGCATATCTCGCGGCGAGAATGCCGATGGTGGTGATCATCATTCCATAGCCGGGGACCGAGCGTTGAATCATGTCGGGAAAGACCGCAACGACCTTTTCATCGAATTGAAAATCGATCATTTCAGTGAGCGGTGCAGCGTAGATGACATCGGTTTTTTTGGTCACAATCTGTGTATCCTTTCAAGATTCAATGGTCATTTTTCAAAAACATTAAAACACAAGAAGTCACTCTGGGGAAGTGATCGCTTGTGTGCAACCAACATTGCTCAGTCATCTCTGGGAGGAGTTTGAACGTCCTGGCAACTCTATATTTTACAGTCTCTGAAAATTTCTAAAAAAAGTGTTATATCGGATACTTAATAAACCATCATACCATTGTGGTTGCCCCTGGACCAATGTTTTTCTTGACAAGCTTCCTTGTTGAGTCAATTATCCTCACAGATAAAGCACAGTCAATAAATGGATGAAACGATAATACTAAACCATTCGCGAGAATGGGACGGAAAGCCCACAGGGTCTCTCAGAGATAGCCGGGTCGCCGAAATATCCAGAAGATATTCGGCGATCCGGCTATTTTTGTGCCATTAATTCTTGGCTTCGCCTTATGGCAATTTTCGAAAATTCAACCATACTTTGTTACATCATTGAAAGGACTTATATTTGACCCATGCACCGAATCATTGAAATACCCTTATCCTGTACGCTTCGTTTTACAATTCTTTTTGTCGCTATCCTGTCTCTACAGGGATGTATTGCCATGAAAAGAGCTCCTGACGAATACACGCTTGCTCCAAAATATTTGGAGGAAAATGTCATACGAAACGAGTTTTCTGTTGTCAAAGGAGATGATGTCATCGGCCGCTTGGCATTCATCAGACTTGAGAAGGGGGATACGCTACCGGATATTGCAAGGCATTTCAGCCTGGGACTCAAAGAAGTCAGCGCAGCGAATCCAGGGGTAGATTTATGGGTGCCTGAGGCCGGAGAGCGTGTCATGTTGCCTCTGAGTTTTATCCTGCCGGACGCTCCGAGAAAAGGCATCGTCATCAACTTGGCAGCGATGCGGCTTTTTCAATTTCAAGGGAATAGCGAGGCATTGACCGTATTGACCTATCCGGTCGGTGTCGGCAAAGAAGACCGCCCCTCGCCTAGAGGTCTAATGCATGTGGTACGCAAGGCCAGCAAACCGACCTGGCATGTGCCAGTCTCAATTGCCAAGGATCATCTGAAAAAAGGAGATCCTCTGCCCGCTAAAGTTCTGCCGGGACCTCTAAACCCCTTGGGAGAATACGCACTGTATCTAAGTGAACCGAGTTATTTGATTCATGGCACGAATAAACCGGCCAGCGTTGGTCTTACGGCAACCAATGGCTGCATGCGACTTTATCCGGAAGACGTGAAAAGACTTTATGAAAACACTGCGGTTAAAACAGCTGTCAACATCGTTAACCAGCCGTATCTCCTGGGTCAAAGCAATGGCATAGTCTACATGGAAGTTCATGCCTCCACGGAAGACCTGGACGCTGCTGAGTTTGATAAGATCTATGCAAAATTAAAAAATATTGAAAAAAAATCAGGGCGCCCGCTTGACTGGAGTAAAGTCAAGAAAATATTGGCAGAGGCTCGCGGGATACCAGTCCCTATCTTTGAGATCAGGCAAGGTAGGGGAATAGGGATTGCGGAACCGATAGAAGTCAAGCACCCAGACGAATTATATGGCAAGCCCAAAATACCAGATCTGAAAAAAGATGCGTGGTCGGTTTTGGCTGCTGACCTTCGTGACAAAAACGATGCGGTGCGGCTTGCCGCCATTATCAACCACCAGGGCCCACAAATCCCGGCACGGGTGATTGCAAAGAATTCCAGCTACCAAGTCATCGCCGGCCCGTACATCGATATCAAAGAGGCCAAAGATGCAATCAAGCGCCTGAAAATTGATTTGGAAATAGAGGGGAGATTGATTGAACCAGTCAAGAAGGGATAGCCGGAAGAGAGGAGGTGAAAAGCGATGCAAGGCGAAGATCGCAGTTTATAAAAGGCGAAGATGACTGACGAGATTTTCCGCGAATCATTTAAGAAGTCAACTATTTGAGGAGACAATAACTATGAAAAATCTTTTAGTGTTCACAGTGATGCTTGTTCTTGCCCTTACTTTTGGGGGTTGCGCCACCACAGGTGATCTTGAAAAAGTTCAGGCACAGCAAATGATGACAGGTGCAAAAGCTGATCAGGCAGTGCAGGATGCGCAGGTTGCCAAGGCAGCAGCGGATGCCGCCACGTTAAAGGCCGAGGCTGCCGCATTGCGGGCTGAAAATGCTGTAACGATGGCAGAAGAAAGAGCGAGAATCGCAGATGAAAAGGCCAGGATCGCAGATGAAAAGGCCAAGCAGGCTGACGCGATTTTCCAAAAATCAATGATGAAGTAAGTCGTTTTTCTCGGGAGCGTCATCTTTGAGAATAAAGCTTTGAAAAGGAAGTAGCAGGGTTTGATGCTCTGCTACTTCCTTATGCTTTTACCGTGCAAAATCTGACCGAACCATTCAAACATTTAATCTGTCAAAACCATACTAACGAAACGAAGTGAATATGGGGAAAACGCAACGCAGGATGGTTAAGCATTTCAACTTTTTCTTTGTCTGCAGCATCATCGTTTCAATGTTCCTGTGCGGATGCAGCCTCTTTCATGAGGGACATCGGGCCAAGTCGACCTTTATAGAAGCGAATAAATTTTTCAGCCAGGGGGACTACACTGCCTCTCTGGGTAAATATCAGCAGATTATAGAACAATATCCCACGGAGGGAGACAGGGTTCTTTTCGAGATGGGTATCATTTATGCGTATCCCGGGAATGCGCAAAAGGATTATCAGAAATCCCTGGAATGTTTTCAGAAACTCATAAGGGATTACCCGGAGAGTGGATATAAGAAGGACAGTGAGATGATGGTATTTAATATCACTAATGTCATTGTCAAGGATAAGACGATTGCTACGCAACAGGCACAGGTTGAGACACTCCGACAAGAGGTTCAAAACAAGGGAAATGTGATTATTACCCTGAAAAAAGAGATTGAAGCACTTGAACAAGAGCTTGACAGCAAAGAGACTGCAATTATTACCCTGAAAAATGAGGTTTTTGCCCTCCAGAAGGGTCCAGCAGACAAAATTCTGATAGAAAAGAAAGATCGACGATTGACGTTGATCGCAAAGGGCAAGGTGCTCAAGACCTATCAAATAGCCTTGGGGGGGAATCCGGTTGGTCCAAAAGAAATGCAAGGGGATAACAAAACCCCGGAGGGAACCTACGTTATCGATTCAAGAAACAGGGACAGCCGTTACCACCTGTCTCTTCGTATTTCCTATCCAAACGAGAAAGACAAAAAGAGGGCAAAGCAACTTGGTGTTTCTCCGGGGGGAGACATCATGATCCATGGTATTAAGAATGGATTCTCTTGGCTTGGTGATCTTCACACAGAAGTTGACTGGACGAAGGGGTGTATTGCCGTCACAGACGAAGAAGTCATGGAAATTGACAGATTAGCGCTCAATGGCACGATCGTTGAGATAAGGCCCTGAAGTCATGACGGGGAGGAGTCGATTTGCTGACTAACTTCCCTTTCGCTGTATAAAAAGAAAGAGCCCCTGATTTCTCAGCGGCTCTTTCTTTTATTTATCCGATATCAGATCGTCTCGGATGTTTAACTGGTGATCCCTGCGGGAATCGAACCCGCGTTACCGACGTGAAAGGCCGATGTCCTGACCGCTAGACGAAGGGACCACTATCTTTTCATGCGACGTTGTCGCTCTAATCCTGGCTGGGGAGCTAGGATTCGAACCTAGGATACCGGTGTCAGAGACCGGTGCCTTACCGCTTGGCGACACCCCATAAATGAGGAGCAATATTTAGCAGAAGGGGATATGCAGGTCAAGAAAAAAACCTGCCCGTTGTCATTTTAATTTTGCCGGTTCAAATCGCTCCGGGCCACTTTTAATCCGTCCGCCACTGGCCGCGGCAATCCCTTTGAGCATGCCGTTAAAGACGAGATGATGGGCCGGGAAGACGGCGTACCAGTAAAGGATGCCGGCCAGTCCGCGCGGGATAAACCGGGCGGTCTGCTGCAAGCGGAAGATTCCGTCACTGACCTTGCTGATGGTGAATTCGAGGGTCGCAACGCCGGGAACTTTCATCTCTGCGACGAGGAGGAGACGGGCCTCTTCCTGCAAATGTGCTACCCGCCAGAAATCGATGGCATCCCCGATGCGCAGGTCGATGGGGCAACGACGGCCGCGTTGCAGACCGACCCCGCCAACGATCCGGTCGGCTAATCCCCGGATTTGCCATAAAAAATTTGCAAAATACCAGCCTTGACTGCCACCGAGAGAGGTAATGGCGCGCCAGAGAGGCAAGCTTTTTGTCTCTATTTCAATTGTCCGGGCATCGATATAGCAAGTTCCTCCGGCCCATTGTGGATCACTGTTGTCCCGCCATTCTGCCGGCGGGATGGTGCCGGTATCCCGCCAGGAACTGACAACTTGTCCACTGCGGATCTCTTCCAAAGCCTGGTGAATCGCTTCTTTGCAGTCGAGAAGATGTTGCGGAATAAGGGTCCGAATGCGTGTATCGTGACAGATGACTGGGTTGCGTAATCCTTCCACCAGGGGGCGTGCGATGGCGGCCGGCAGGGGGGTGACTAGATTGATCCAGTAAGAACTGAGGCGCGGCGTCAGGACCGGCACAGTAATGACAATGCGACGGCGCAACTGTGCTTCGTCGGCATAGACTTCCATGAGTTTCCGGTAAGAGATGATCTCTCCCTGACCGATGTCATAGGTTTCCCCGATTGTTTGCGGGGTTGTCAGGGTGCCAACAAGATAGTTGAGGACATTGACGATACTGATCGGTTGGCAGGGGGTATCGATCCAGCGGGGGGTGACCATGACCGGTAACCGGTCAATCAGATAACGGAGAATTTCGAAGGAGGCACTCCCGGAACCGAGGATGACCCCGGCGCGCAGGATGGTGGCTGGGACAGCACCTTGTTGAAAGATATTGGCAACTTCGGCGCGGGAGCGAAGATGTTCGCTGAGTTGGTCCGATTCTTCGCCGAGACCGGTCAGGTAGATGATTCGTTCGATCTTGGCCCGGGTCGCCGCGGTGACGAAGTTCTCGGCGGCGGTGCGGTCGACAGCAGCAAAATCCTTGACGGCGGCGGACATGGAATGGACGAGATAAAAGGCGGTCTGGCAGCCGCTGAGCGCCGCCTGTAAGGAGTCGGGATCAAGGACGTCCCCCTGGACGATTTGCAGGCGGGGGTGCTGTCCCCAGGGCTGACTGGCGATTTTAGCGGGGGTACGCGCCAATGTGCGGATATGATAGCCGGCGTCAAGGAGGCGGGGGGCGAGGCGAGCGCCGACGTAGCCGCTGGCGCCGGCAATGAGGATAAAGCGTTGCTGATCTGCGATCATGGCGCTTACCTTTCGCAAACTCCGGGTGAGCATTCTTCACTTTAACAATTGTAACCGGTTATACGCAGATGACAACGGGAGTTGACCCTGCTACTATGCCACTCCAAAATACCCCCCGCAATGAAAGGAATTTATTATGTCCCGTTCTCCGGTTGTCGATCAAGAGGCCTGTATCGGTTGTGAAACCTGCACCCTTGTCTGTCCAGAAGTTTTTCGCATGCAGGAAGAAAAGCACAATGGCCACAATCATGGCAAGTCAATCGTTTACAACCCCACCGGTGCCCCTGAGGCAAAGATTGAAGCCGCCATGGATCAGTGCCCTGCTGCCTGTATTTATTGGGAGTAATACCCCGGTTTAGCGAAGGCTTTGCTCCATGAGCCCGGCCAGGGCGAAGTTGACGAGATATTCCTGATCATCAAGACGATCACGATAAGTAAAGATGACACTCCAGCACTGGCCGCGATATTCGAGGGCGGCACGATGCTCAAGAAACTCTCGACTTTCGACAGAATAGCGGACTTCATTAGCAAGGGAGATCCGGTCGGTTATCGGTGTGAACAGTTTCCCTGACAGGTAATTTGCGCCGTCGTTGTCCTGATAGTAGTAGTCGATGCTCAGTTCGTCCCGACGCCGGTCTTTAAGTTGAATTCCGCTGACAACGGAGTTCCAGCGGTGTTCTCCCGCCTCAAGACCATAGCTGGTGTCTGAACGTAAGTTCAGCCACTCTGCGACACTCAGTGATACTTCACTGCGCAAGGGGAGAAGAGTCTCCGGCGCAGTGGTGTCAGTACTGAAGGCATAACCGCTCGACAAACGCAGCCAGAGTCGCTCCCGGCGAATGGAGCTGCCTTCGGCATCCATTGTTCTTGTGACCAGACGGTTGATCAGGCTGAAAGTAACGCGATCGGTCGGGAGGAAGGAGTTCTCCGGGATCAGTTCGCTGAAGGTTTTTTGTCCGCCATCAGCGATATGAAGAAAAGTTATCTCCGGTTCAATGTCGTGCCGGAGAGCATATCCATCCTTCTCATTGGTAAAAACCCGCTGCAAGCGTGTTCCGAGACGGCTACTGAAATCAAAAAAACCGATATTTCCGGAAGCATCAGAGGTTTTCGACAACATCGAGCGATAGCCGGCTTCGAGATCAAGACTGACTCCAGTGAGAGGGGCAAGAGCCAGGCGCGCCGCAGGGCGTAGTAAGAGCGTCTCTCCAACCGTGTTTTGCCCTTGTTGCAGATGATTACCCTGGAGATCGAGACGTAGATACAGTGGGGTTGCCGCGACCCTTTGCGGCAAGAGTGCTAAATGAACTGCCGGCAGCTGTGACAGCGGGTAAGCGTCTGTCGATGTCGAAAGATTGCTGAGATATTCCCCTTGAAGCGAAAGATCGGTCTTATCCCATGCGCGGGAAAGGTAAAGGTAGGATTCGACCAGTTCGCGATTGTAATCTTTGGCGTCGACAGTAAAGTCTTTCAGATAGCTGCGATCACTGACATATTCCAGATCCGCCCGCAGATTTATCTTTCCCGGTAGAATGCCGCGATGCTGCCAGCGTCCGGCATAGACATCTTTTTTATCGTCAATCCTGCTGACATGATACAAAAAAGTTTCGCCAACATTCTCTTCTCCGAGGATATAGCGATATTCCACTCCTTTGCCGAGACCGGCAGAGGAATAGGTATCGAGAAAGAGGGTCGCATCCATATTGCGTCCCAGGACTTGATAATACGAGAGATAAGTCTCAAAGCCGCGTTTATCGGAAAGACCGATGCGGGGAATGAGTAATCCGGATTCTCGCTCGGTTTTAACGGGATAAAGAAAGTATGGGATATAAAATACAGGAATATCGCGCAGGTAAAAGACCATGTGTTTAGCACGGGCATATCCCCCCACCTCGACATCCACGCTGCTGGCACCAAATTTCCAGGCCGGTGGAGTGGCGGTGCAGGCGGTAAAATTTCCGGAAGTCACCCGGTAATGATTTTCATCGAGTCGTTCGATGATCTCGCCGCTGAGGTTAAAACCTTCTTCAGCGAGATGGGCCTTGGCGTGAGTCAGGCGGGCCTGCCCGCTGGTAAAGTTTAAGAGAAGGTCGTCGCCAATAAGCGTCCCGCTCTTTTCAAGAAGCGTCACCTTCCCCTTGGCACCGGCTTCGTTCGTACGTTTGTCAAACCAGATGCTGTCAGCATGGAGGGTGAGATCCTCTTGGCGCAAGGTTGCTGCTCCGATCGCCTCAAAATGTTCGTCGCTGTAGCTTCCGCGCATTTCATCGGCTTCAAGGCGCACCAATTGATCGAGATGGAAGGACATCAACGATTCGGCGTGAGCGCTCGCTGTCACCAGGGAGAAGAGGAGGGCAAGCGGTAAACAGTATTTCAAGATCTCTCCTCTTCTTTACATAAAAGTTCACGCACGGCTCCGACCAGAAAGAGTGAACCGGCTACGAGGATGATGTCTTCAGGGTTGCAGGCGTCGCGGGCGGCCTGCAATCCCTCTGCGACACTGGCAAAAGCTTGTGCAGGGACGTTGAACATTCGGGCAACTGCGACCAGTTCCTCCGGATCTGTGGATTTAATCTCCGGAAGGGCGACAGCATAAAGTCTGGTCGTCTGCGGCAGGATGGCGGCGAGGATCTCGTGGAAATTCTTGTCACTCTTTACCCCGCCCAACCAGTGCAGGGCCGGGGCATTCAGGCTCGCAAGGTAGGCAGCCAGTACGGTCGCTCCGGCAGCATTGTGGGCGCCATCCAGAAGAATCTGGCGCTTTCCCCCCCACCATTCGAGACGGCCCGGCCAGTAAACCTTTGTCAGGCCCTGCCGAATCGCGGCATCGCCGAGGTTAAGCCCTTGCTGACGCAGGCGGAATGCCGCCGCAATCGCCAGGGCGGCGTTGTGCGGCTGGTGATCTCCCGGGAGACCGGAAGCCAGAGCCTGCAAGCGATGATCGTCATTGTCCTGATAGTCAAAGCTTCCGGCATCATTCACCGTGACAAAGAAGTCGCGTCCGGCACAAAGTAGCGGAGCGTGACAAATTTCGGCTTGCTGGCGGACGACGGCGAACACTTCTTCTTCCTGCTCACTGCAGATCACCGGTACGCCTTCCTTGATAATTCCGGCTTTTTCTCCGGCAATGACTTCCAGAGTCGTGCCGAGGTGTTCCTGATGGTCGAGGCTGATTGGTGTGATCAGACTCAGACTGGCGGTAACGGCATTGGTGGCATCGAGGCGTCCCCCCAGTCCGGTCTCAAGGATGGCGATGTCGATCTTGTGCTCGGCAAAGGCACAGAGGGCCATGACCGTGGTGAATTCAAAGAAGGTGATGGGAATCTCAGCACTTAAGTGGCGGAGCCGGTTGGTCAGGAACGCAATCTCGGCTTCGCTGATTGCTGTTCCATTGATGCGGATACGCTCGCAAAAAGATTGCAGATGCGGAGAAGTGTAGAGACCGACCCGATACCCTGCTGCCTGAAGGATGGCAGCCAGGAAGGCGGCGGTCGATCCTTTACCGTTGGTTCCGGCGACGTGGACACAAAGGAAGTGTTGCTGCGGCATCCCCGCACGCTCTAAAAGCGTGCGGGTAATCTCAAGGCCGAGTTTGATTCCGAAGCGTTGCAGGCCGTAGAGGAATTCCAGGCTTTCCCGGAAATCCATGTTGTCAGCTCTTGGTAAAGATGTGCAGAATTTGAGCGAGGCGATCTTTCATCTCGGCGCGTGGCACGATCATGTCGACCATGCCGTGTTCAAGGAGATATTCCGAGCGCTGGAACCCTTCCGGGAGAGTCTGGCGGATTGTCTGTTCAATAACCCGGGGGCCAGCAAAGCCGATCAAGGCGCGGGGTTCGGCAATGTTAACATCACCGAGCATGGCAAAGCTGGCAGTCACGCCACCGGTCGTCGGATCGGTGAGAACCGAGATAAAGGGGATACCGGCCGCTTTGAGTTTAGCCAGGGCGGCACTGGTCTTCGCCATCTGCATCAGCGAAAAGATACTCTCCTGCATGCGGGCGCCGCCGGAAGCAGAGAAGATCAGGACCGGCCGGCGTTCTGCGAGCCCTTTTTCGATGGCGCGGGTGATCTTTTCACCGACGACTGAGCCCATACTGCCGCCGAGAAAGGAAAAGTCGAAGACGGCAAGGGCGACGCCAAGACCATGAATGTCCCCGGTGCCACAGATCACAGCATCGGCAGGACCGCATTTAGCGACAGCAGCTTTGATACGATCCACGTAGTTTTTGCTGTCCTTGAATTCGAGCACGTCGACCGAAGCGAGTGACGGATCCATTTCCACAAACGTCCCGTCATCAATGATCAGTTCGATCCGTTCGCGGGCGGAGATACGGAAATGATATTCACACTTGGGACAGACATTAAGATTGCGTTCAATTTCTTTGGTGTAAATGATCTCGTTACAGTTCTTGCATTTGGTCCAAACCCCTTCCGGGATCTGTTTTTTGCGCTCTTCAATCGGCGTCAACGGCGCCTTCTCTTTACTGAACCAGCCCATATGCCTCCAGGGTATGTCGGGATTTTCCGACACAGATCGATATTGCTGTTGCTGTTGTCCAGGGGGAGTGATTGACGTTCTCGCCCACGAAGAAACCTTAACGTGTTTTTCTGCTGTTATCCAGTCCGATCCGGATCGCCGTCATAAAGTTTTTGACTTCGTCAAGCAGGGTCGGGCTTTGCCGATGCTGATGGATAATCTTGACCAGTGCACTGCCGACGACAACACCATCGGCAAAAGCGCCGACTGCAGCGGCATCTTCCGCCGTGCTGATGCCAAACCCGACCGCCACCGGCACCGGCGACACGGCCTGAAGATTCTCGACCTCGGCGCGAATAGCTGTTGTATCGATGCGGGCCGTCCCCGTCACTCCGGTCATTGAAACGTAATATAGATAACCCTGCGCTGCTGAAGCCAACTGGTTGCGGCGCTCCCGTGGCGTCGTCGGCGCAATCAGGGTAATCAGCGGCAGATCAAGGGGATCAGTACAACACCGCAGTTCCTGAGCTTCTTCGGGAGGGAGGTCGACAAGCAGAAGCCCATCGACGCCGGCGGCTACGGCATCGGCGGCAAAGCGTTTTGTGCCATAAGCGAAGAT
The DNA here is from genome assembly GCA_002424625.1 of Desulfuromonadaceae bacterium UBA5613. Taxonomy (GTDB): domain Bacteria; phylum Desulfobacterota; class Desulfuromonadia; order Desulfuromonadales; family UBA2197; genus UBA2197. The sequence goes on along the minus strand of DIKR01000109.1, from coordinate 23,756 downwards.
CGGATTGTAATAGCCCATGAGAATGATCGGGGTCGCATTGCTTGCGCGTACTTTGCGCACGAGGGTCAGGACCCGGCTCAAGGTCACTCCTGCCAGCAGAGCCCGTTCGGAAGCCGCTTGAATGACCGGTCCGTCCGCCATCGGATCGGAAAAAGGGATCCCAAGCTCGATGACATCGGCACCGGCGGCAGTCAAGGTGTGAATGATGGCTTCCGTCCTGTCCAGATCGGGATCACCAGCGGTGATGAAGGGGACAAGAGCAGGAGTGCCGCGCTCTTTGGCGCACTGAAAGGCACAGGTAAGACGATTCATAGTGACAGTGACCTTCAAAAAGATACGAAGTTTATCCTAGAGCCGCTATTGGGTTCAAGGTTTTTTTCCCCGCGGCCGGTTCCGTCCCGGGGCACTGCTGTTATTGCCGGGACGAGGCGGGCGCCCCTTGTCTCTGCCGGCTCCGGCGCCAACGCCGGGGCGCAGCGGACTACGGCGCTGCACCTTCGGTTTGTGATAATCCCAGCGGAAATCGCCCTCTTCCGGAATAGAACTGGGGATCTTTTGACCGATATACTCTTCAATTTCCGGGAGATGAAAGACCAGATCTTCGTCGGCAAAACTGATGGCGATGCCGGCGGCGCCGGCGCGGGCGGTGCGGCCGATGCGGTGGACGTAATCCTCGGCATCCTGGGGCAGATCATAATTAAAGACGTGGGTGACGGCGTCGATATGCAGTCCGCGTGAAGCAACATCGGTGGCGACCAGGAAGGTGAGTTTTCCGTCCTTGAATTCACTGAGGATGCGCATCCTTTTGTTCTGCGGTATATCGCCGGAGATAACGGCGGCATTATAGCTGTTGGCACAAAAACAGTCGGTGAGGTATTCCGCTTCCCGTTTGGTGTTGACGAAGACCATGGCGCGGGTGATCGTTGGATCCTTGCTGATCAGGCCGAGAAGGAGCGGAAATTTTTCGCGGCGGCTGACGTGATACAGAACCTGCTCGACGCGTTCAGCGGTGACCTGTTCCGGCTCGATGCGGATCTTTTCCGGCAGATCCATGAATTCCCAGGCAAGTTCCATGACTCGCGGCGAGAGGGTCGCGGAGAAGAGCATGGTCTGGCGATTTTCCAGGGTCGGAAGTTTGCGGAGCAGATAACGCAGATCCTTGATGAAACCGAGATCGAACATACGGTCGGCTTCATCGATGACGACCATCTCGACACTGTCAAAGGAGAAGACCTTTTGTTTGGCGTAGTCGATCAAGCGACCGGGGGTGGCAACAATAACATCGACCCCATCCTTCAGCGCCTGGCGCTGTTTATCGTAATCCATGCCGCCGTAGATTGCCTGCACCTTGAAAGGGCAGCCGCTGCCGAGGGTTTTAGCGTCAGCAACGATTTGAACCACGAGTTCGCGGGTCGGGGCGAGGATCAGGGCGCGCGGGTTGCAGCCGGTCTTTTTGGGGTGACGGAGGAAACGAGTAAAGAGGGCGATTAAAAAGGCTGCGGTCTTGCCGGTGCCGGTCTGCGCCTGGGCGGCAACATCCTTTCCATCAAGGGCAAAGGGGATCGATTCTTCCTGGACAGGGGTCAGATCGGTAAAGCCCGCAGCTTCGACCCCGATCAGGACTTCGGGCGGCAGGTTCAGTTCGGTGAATTTCATGAAAACCTTTCTGGTATGACTACAACATCGTGCGCTGTAGGAGCGGGCTCCAGCCCGCGATGTTATTGATTGAATCGCGAGCTGGAGCCCGCTTTCTACAGTACGACACCCATCGCATCAGCGACAGTATGAATATCCTTGTCGCCGCGTCCGGAGAGGCAGACAACGATAATAGCATCTTTCGAAAGAGTTGGCGCGATCTTCATGACCTGGGCAATGGCGTGAGCACTCTCCAGGGCGGGAATAATCCCTTCACAGCCGGTCAAGGTCTTGAAGCCGGCCAGGGCTTCGTCATCAGTGATGGACACATATTGAGCGCGACCGATTTCGTGCAGGAGGGCGTGCTCGGGGCCGACGCCGGGGTAATCGAGGCNNCGAGGCCGGCGGAGATCGAATGGGCATGGGCAATCTGGCCGTCATCATCCTGCAGCAAAAAGGTCTTGTTGCCATGTAGAACCCCGACTTTGCCGGCACTGATACTCGCAGCATGCCTGCCGCTTTCGATGCCGTGGCCGGAGGCTTCGACCCCGACGAGTTGCACGCTGCTGTCGTTGACAAAGGGGTAAAAGAGCCCCATAGCGTTGGAGCCGCCACCGATGCAGGCAATAGCCATATCCGGCAGGCGTCCTTCCAAGGAAAGGATCTGTTCCTTGGTTTCGCTGCCGATCACCGCCTGAAAATCACGGACCATTTCCGGGTAGGGATGGGGGCCGGCGACAGTGCCGATGACATAGAAGGTATCGCGCACATTGGTGACCCAGTAACGCAGGGCATCGTTCATGGCGTCTTTCAGGGTAGCGGTGCCGCTGGTCACGCCGTGCACCCGGGCGCCGAGGAGCTTCATGCGAAAGACGTTAAGGGACTGGCGGCGAATATCCTCGGTCCCCATGAAAACGTCGCATTCCATGCCGAAGAGGGCGGCGACTGTCGCCGTGGCAACGCCGTGCTGGCCGGCACCGGTTTCGGCGATGACCTTCTTCTTCCCCATCCGTTTGGCGAGGAGGGCCTGTCCGACGGTGTTGTTGATCTTGTGCGCGCCGGTATGGTTGAGGTCTTCACGTTTGAGGTAGATTTTGGCCCCACCCAGCTGCTCGGTTAACCGCCGCGCAAAGTACAAAGGACTCGGGCGTCCGACATAGTGCTGAAGATAGTAGTTGATCTCCTGTTGAAAAGCGGGATCCGCCTGCGCCAGTCGATAAGCTTCTTCGAGTTCGAGGAGAGCGGGCATCAGGGTCTCGGCAACATAACGCCCGCCAAACTGGCCGAAGTGTCCTTTAATGTCGGGGTAGGTGTACATGCTTAATCCTTGGCGACAGGGGCCGCAAGCTGGGCAGCTCTGACAAAGGCCGCGACTTTCTTCCGATCCTTGCGACCGGGAGCATACTCGACGCCGCTGGAGACATCGACGGCATAAGGACGGACCGTTTGAATCGCTGCGGCGACATTTTCGGGGGTAAGTCCCCCGGCGAGAATTAACGGACGTTTTTTGGCAATTTTTGCGGCAATCTCCCAGTTAGAAAGGACACCGGTGCCGCCGAACTCTCCTGCAACCCAGGCATCAATCAGGAGACCGCTGGCAGGGTAAGCATCAAGATCATCGAGGGTTACATCCTCTCTGATCCGCAGGGCGCGGATAGAACGGCGTGGCGCCTCCCGCACCGTCTCTGAAGTTTCATCGCCGTGATACTGAATCATATCCAGATGACAATAGTCGGCTACATCCCGAATAATCCGGGGATCTTCGTTAACAAAGAGCCCCACCACCGTCACAAAAGGCGGGAGTTGAGCGATAATTGCCTGCGCCTTTAGCGGGGTAATTGCGCGCGGACTGCGCTCGTAGAAGACAAAGCCGAGCGCGTCAGCCCCGCAATCGACGGCGTGCAGAGCATCGTCAATTTCCGTGATTCCGCAGATTTTTATTTTGACCATGGGAACCCTTAAAACGAAACCTTCGGCAGGTTCGCCAGAGATTCTTTGATCGCCTCAGCGGGGTACTCGAAATCGTCGAGTTTGCCGGCAAAGTAATCGTCGTAGGCCACCATATCAACATGGCCGTGACCGGAGAGGTTGAAGAGGATGGTCTTCTCCTTCCCTTCCTCCTTGGCTTGCAGCGCTTCATCGATGGCGCCGCGAATGGCGTGGGACGACTCGGGTGCCGGGATAATCCCCTCGCAGCGGGCAAAGAGGACCGCCGCTTCGAAGCAGGCGAGTTGCGGTACGGCTTTGGCCTCGACGATGCCGGCATGGACGAGTTGCGACACCAGCGGTGAAGCCCCGTGATAGCGCAGACCGCCGGCGTGGATGCCGGGCGGCATGTAGTCGTGACCCAGGGTGTACATTTTGGCGACCGGGGCCATCTTGGCGGTGTCGCCGTAATCGAAGGCATAGACCCCTTTGGTCAGGGTCGGGCAGCTGGTCGGCTCGATGGCGAGGATGCGCACATTCTTGCCGGCGGCTTTATCGGCAGCAAAGGGAAAACCGATGCCGGCGAAGTTGGAGCCGCCGCCGTGGCAGCCGATAACGACATCGGGATAATCACCGACCAGGGCCAGCTGCTCCTTGGCTTCGATGCCGATGATGGTCTGATGCAGGCAAACGTGGTTGAGGACGCTCCCCAAGGCATAACGGGTATCTTCACGGGTAGCGGCGTCCTCCACCGCTTCACTGATGGCGATGCCGAGGGAACCGTTGCTATCAGGGTGATCAGCAAGGATGGAACGCCCGGCATTGGTGTGGTTCGAAGGTGAAGGGATGACATTCGCTCCCCACAGCTGCATCATGCTTTTGCGGTACGGTTTCTGTTGGAAGGAGACCTTGACCATGTAGACAGTGCATTCAAGGCCGAACATCTGGCAGGCGAGGGCGATGGATGAGCCCCATTGGCCGGCCCCGGTTTCACTGGCAATGCGTTTGGTTCCGGCGATTTTATTATAGTAGGCCTGGGGGATGGCAGTGTTCGGTTTGTGCGAACCGGCCGGGGAACCCCCTTCATATTTATAATAAATTTTGCACGCAGTGCCGAGAGCCTTCTCCAAACGATGCGCCCGGAAAAGGGGCGCAGGTCGCCAAAGCTTGTAGATTTCGCGCACCGGTTCCGGAATATCGATCCAGCGCTGCTGCGATACTTCCTGCTCAATGAGCGCCATGGGGAAGATGGGAAGGAGATCGTCGGGACTGACCGGCTGCATCGTCCCGGGATGAATAACCGGTGCAAGGGGTCCCGGCATGTCAGGGATGATATTGTACCACTGTTTGGGAATACGGTCTTCGGGGAGGAGGATTTTGGTTTGCATGGTGATCTCCTTGAATGACATTTGATGTAGGAATTACCCTAATAATTCTTCCAGTTTGGCACCGATGTCAGTTTCACGCATCAACGACTCGCCGACGAGGAACGCTCCGGCGCCGGCAGTCAGGAGGCGTTCAATGTCAACACGGTTGTTGATGCCGCTCTCGGCGACGACAAAACGATCGGCGGGGATCAGGTGCCGCAGACGTTCGGTCGTCCCGAGATCGGTGACAAAAGTGCGCAACGAACGGTTGTTGATGCCAATCAGCTCGCAGTCCGTCTGCAGTGCCAGTTCCAGTTCCGCCTCATCGTGAACTTCGAGAAGGACGTCAAGATGGAGTTCGGTCGCCAGGGCGACATAGTCACGGAGTTGCTGCCGGTCGAGCATCGCTGCGATCAATAAAATCGCATCGGCACCGTAGGCGCGTGCCTCGATAATCTGGTAGGGATCGCAGATGAAATCTTTACGTAAGAGCGGCAGGCTGACCTGTTCGCGGATGAGATCGAGATAGTTCAGATGACCGAGAAAAAATTTTTCGTCGGTGAGGATTGAGAGGCAGGTGGCCCCGTGCGCCTGATAGGTCTCGGCAATGCTGAGGGGGTCGAAATCGGGACGGATAATCCCCTTGCTCGGCGACCCTTTTTTGACCTCGGCGATGATCGCTGTCCCGCCGGATTCATGCATGGTGCGCAGGGCACGGATGAATCCCCGTGGCTGATCCTCGACCAGAGAAAGGCGATCACGCAGACGCGACAGCGGAAACTTGGCCTGGGCGGCAGCAACTTCGACCCGTTTATGGGCGACGATTTTTTGCAGGATGTCGGGGGTATCGGTCATGATTATGGTTTCGTAGGGGCGCTGCTTGCTGCGCCCGATTTTGGTGTTGCGCGAACAGGGCGCGGCAAGCAGCGCCCCTACATGGTCCGAATTCAGGCGTTGGTCAAATGCGCCAACTTCTCGATCTGCGCCAGGGCGCGGCGCGAATCGATCGCTTCCGCCGCGAGTTTGATCCCTTCTCGCGGGGTATCAACTTTACCGGCCGCCACTAAAGCGTAGGCGGCGTTGAGAAGAACGACGTCGCGTTTCGGCCCCTTTTCCCCGGCCAGGACGGCGCGGACGATGACAGCATTCCCCTGGGCATTGCCGCCGCGCAGATCGGCCATCGTACAGGACGGCAATCCGAACTCCTCCGGCGTGATGCGCCCGATCTTGACCCCGTCAGCGGTCACCGTCGCGATGGCGGTAGCGCCGGTCAGGGTGATTTCGTCCATACCGTCACTGCCGCAAACGACAAAGCCTTTGCGGCAGCCAAGGTTGTGCAGTACCTGGGCAAGGGTCTCGACGAGATCCTCGCGGTAAACCCCCATGACCTGGCAGTCGGCTTTGGCCGGGTTGGTCAAGGGGCCAAGGATGTTGAAGATGGTGCGGATGCCGATCTCCTTGCGGGGGCCAATGGCATATTTCATCGCACCATGCAGGGCCGGGGCAAAGAGGAAACCGAGGCCGATCTCATTGATGCAACGTTCAACCACTTCCGGAGTGACATCTAGGTTGACGCCGAGGGCTTCAAGGACATCGGCACTGCCGCAGGCAGAGGAGACCGAACGGTTGCCGTGCTTGGCGACCTTGACACCGCAGGCCGAGACGACAAAGGCAACGGTCGTGGAAATGTTAAAGGTATTGGTGCCATCGCCACCAGTGCCGACGACATCGAGGATCGTCTCCTGATCAAGATTGATGTCGTCGCGATCAATATCAAGGACATTGCGTCCGACCCGGATCGGCGTGGCGCGTTCACGCATAACCCGGGCAGCACCGGTGATCTCGGCAACGGTCTCCCCCTTCATCCGCAGGGCGGTGATGAAGGCGCCGATTTGCGCCGCAGTGGCGCCGCCGGACATGATCTGGTCCATGACCTCGATCATCTCTCCTTCCGAGAGATTTCGGCGTTCGACAACTTTGCCAATGGCAGTTTTTATCATGACAACTCCTTCTGCGCCGCGATTACAAATATCGCCCAGACAAGACTCAGGTCATTTCCAGAAAGTTTTTTAACAGTTTTTTGCCTTCGAGGGTCAAAATCGATTCCGGATGAAACTGGACACCCCATAGCGCCTGGTCACGGTGCTCGACCGCCATGATTTCATGATCGGTTGTCCAGGCACTGATGCGCAGGCAGGAAGGCATTGCTTTGCGTTCGATGACCAAAGAATGGTAGCGCGTCGCTTCAAAGGGATTGCTGAGGCCGCGAAAGAGTCCGGTGCCGTCATGGTGGATTTCGCTGATCTTGCCGTGCATCAATTTGCCGGCGCGAATGATCTTGCCGCCAAATGCTTCGCCGATGGCCTGATGACCGAGGCAGACGCCTAAAATCGGGATTCGTCCGGAAAAGTGACGGATTGTCTCAACCGAAATCCCGGCTTCTGTCGGTGTTCCCGGCCCCGGTGAGACGACGATGCGACGGGGATGCTTCTCCTCAATTTCTTGCATGGTGATGGCATCGTTACGATAAACTTCGACTTCTGTCCCTAGTTCTTGAAAATATTGAACGAGATTATAGGTAAAGGAATCGTAATTATCGATCATGAGTAGCATGAGATGCCCCTGTCAAAAGAAAATGGCAGATATTTGAGGAATAAACTAGCAAAGAACTGCACATTAATAGTCCTTTTTGTCAAGAATCTCAAGTTAAGATTCTTTGACAGTACGCCGCAATGTCTGTTAGACGAAAAAACCCGCCACAATTCCGGGCGGGCACTTTCTTAAATGAATAATAGTTCGCAAGACAAGAAGACCTGGAGCTACTTGATATCCCGGCGCGTGGCAAAAATCAGGATTTTTTGATCTGTAAAACTCTCAACTTCACCGGCAAAGGTTTCGAGCTTGAAGTAATCCTGCACTTTGACCGGAGCATCAATAAAGATGCGATTCAATTGTTGAACCGCTTCCCGACTCATACCTGTGCGTTTTGCCCACTCCTGAAACTCATGGGTTTTGGGAATGATTTCCGTTTCACGGACATCAAAGCCTGCTTCATCGATCATTCTTACCCATTCCTCCTGACGATAGGATTGGACATGGGTTACATCTCTTGATTTTTCAATTTTCTGTAAAAATGAAGCGATCTCTTCGTCTTCAGGCAGAAGGGTGTCGACGATGACCAGACGACCTTCCTTGCGGCGTAACACCCGGTGAAACTCCTTGAGCGCCCGGGGGACGTCCTGAAAGTGATGAGGGGCGATGCGGCAGGTCAGGATGGTAAAGGCGCCGGAAGGGAAGGGAAGGTCTTCGGCATCGGCTTCGCGAAAGGTGACATTCTCGACTCCTCCTTCTTCGCTGATATACTCTTGTGCCTTTTTGAGCATTTGCATGGTCAGGTCAGAGGCGACGACACTGCGGACATAAGGGGCAAAATAAAGCGCGGTGTGCCCACCACCACAGGCGACATCGAGCATCACGTCATCCTGGGTCGGTTTGAGCAGGCGTACTGCCTCGGCGAGATCTTCTCCCTGGGAAAAACCTTTGTTGCGCACATAGCCATCAGCAGTCCGTCCAAATTGTTCACGGACTTTATCCTTGAAGTTGCGGGCCATAAATTTCGCTATCCTTTGTGGCGGAATCTTCCGCGAAATGATGAATTATTAAGATAGCACGAAAATAGGCACTTGAAAAGCGAACTTAAACGCCGAATTTATTCTTCTCCGGTCTTATTCCCCTTTCCCTCCCTGTTTCTTGATGTTTTGCCAGTAATGCATGCGCTCACTTATCATCTTTTCGTAGCCATGTTCGGTCGGCTGATAGTATTTCTTCCCCAAGAGAGCTTCAGGGAGATACTCCTGTGCTATATAACCTTCGCTCGAGTCGTGGGCATAGCGATAACCCTGATGGTAGCCGAGATCCTTCATCAGTTTGGTCGGGGCATTGCGGATATGAAGAGGGACCGGCAGTCCGCCGCTTTTGCGTACTTCTGCCAAGGCAGCGTCAATGCCGAGATAGGCGGCGTTGCTCTTGGGAGCAGTGGCCAGGTAAGTGGCCGCCTGTGCCAGCGGGATGCGCCCTTCTGGTAAACCGATAAGATGAACAGCTTGCTGGGTGGCGACCGCCACCTGTAGAGCGCGAGGGTCGGCATTGCCGACATCCTCCGAGGCGAGAATGACCATGCGTCGGGCAATAAAGATCGGATCTTCACCGGCATCGAGCATCCGCGCCAGCCAGTACAGGGCGCCATCGGGATC
>DIKR01000109.1:0-14500 GCA_002424625.1 Desulfuromonadaceae bacterium UBA5613 | reverse complement strand
TCGAGGGTGATGGTTTGTAGCGGCGCCGAATCGGCTGCAACTTCGAGGGTGTTGAGGGCGATGCGGGCATCCCCCTGTGCCATTTGTGCCAGATAATCGAGGGCTTCGGGCTCGACTGTCAACTGTCGGTCACCAAGGCCGCGCGGGTCGATGAGGGCGCGTTCGAGGAGGCGGCGTATCTCATTATCGGGGAGGGGTTCAAGGACAAAGACCCGGGAGCGGGAAAGGAGGGCGGCATTGATTTCAAAGGAGGGATTTTCGGTGGTGGCGCCGATCAGCGAGATCTCGCCGCGCTCGACATAAGGGAGAAAAGCATCCTGCTGCGCTTTGTTGAAGCGATGGATTTCATCGACAAAAAGGAGGGTTTTGCGTCCATGGTAGCGGCGTTCCTCCCGGGCTTTAGCGACGATCTCCCGCACCTCTTTGATACCATTGAGGACGGCAGAGAAGAAGACAAAGCGACTCTGAGTGGTCTGGGCGATAACCTGAGCCAGGGTCGTCTTTCCGGTTCCCGGTGGTCCCCAGAAGATTGCCGAGGTGAGACGGTCGGCTTCAATCAGTCGTCGTAGAATTTTCCCTTCGCCGATGAGGTGGGCTTGTCCGACCACTTCATCAAGGCGCTGCGGCCGCATCCGTTCCGAGAGAGGGCCGTTCTTTTCCGGGGCAATTTCGTCAAAGAGATCCATGATATCTGCTCGTCAGGTTCAAAGATAATAGGCTGATAATCTAGCACATGGCGAATGAATTCAGCAATGAATCTTGTCACCTCGAGGGATGATCAATCCATGGACAGCTTGTTGAAGCTGTGATAATAATATGCGCCACTTCAGCTGCGGAAGGACCATCAATGCAAAGGATCGCCATTTACGCCAAGAAGAATCATCCGCACGCCAGTACTTTTGCCGCGGAGGTTATGGACTGGCTGCTGCAGCGCAAATTTGAGGTTTTGCTGGAGGAGGATCTCGCCAAATCCCAAGGGATCGTGAGGGATTATGTCGACAGGGATATTCCCGGTCGTGCCGATCTGGTGATTATCCTCGGTGGCGACGGTACGTTGATTTCGGTGGCGCGCCACCTCGGGACTCAGGAAATACCGATCCTGGCCGTTAATCTCGGTAGTCTCGGTTTCCTGACCGAGATTACCAAAGACGAAACCTTTGCCACTTTGGAGCGGGTCCTGGCAGGAGATTACGAGCTTTCCCGACGGATGAAGCTTGATTGCGTTGTTCTTCGTGCCGGGCAACAGTTAGCGCACTATTCGGTTCTCAATGATGTGGTCATCAATAAAGGGGCGCTGGCCCGGATTATCGACATGGAGGCTACCGTCAACGGTCGCTATCTGACCACCTTCAAGGCTGACGGGCTGATTGTCGCAACTCCGACCGGGTCAACCGCCTACAATCTCGCGGCCGGCGGGCCGATTATCGACCCTCAGGTTGATTCTCTGGTGATCACGCCGATCTGTCCGCATACACTAACTAATCGTCCTTTGATTGTCCCCGGTGATTCCGTGATTCGTCTTCATGTTACTTTCGAGGATCAGATGGTCCATCTGACCGCCGACGGACAGGTGGGAATGCAACTGCAACTTGGTGATGTCGTCGAATTACAGCAATCCGCCGTTCACACTTTGTTGATCAAGAGTCCGACCAAGGATTATTTCGAAGTTCTTCGTGCCAAACTGCGCTGGGGCGAACGGTGATTATGCACCTTCATCAGGATCCATTCCATGCTCTGTGAACTGAATATCCGCAACTTTGTCATTATCGATCGTCTCTCCCTTTCTTTTGCGGCGGGATTGAACGTACTGACCGGTGAGACCGGTGCCGGTAAGTCGATCATTATCGATGCCATTGATCTTCTTTTGGGGGGGAAAGCGCGCACCGATCTGATCCGTACCGGCGAAGAGGAGGCGGTGGTCGAAGCCCTCTTTGATCTGAAGGCGGCGGCCAATTTACGCACGGCCTTGGCAGATGCCGGCTTTGATAATGGTGATGAACTCCTCGTGCGGCGTATTCTGTCACTATCAGGAAAAAATCGTATCTATGTCAATGGCACCCTGGCAACGGCGGCCCAGCTGCAATCATGGTTGACGCAGGTTGTCGCAATCTATGGGCAGCATGAACAGTTTTCCCTGGCGCGGGCTGAGACTCACAATCAACTTCTCGACAGCTATGCCGGGATACTGAGCGAAGTGTCGTCTTATCGCCGCCTGTTTGAGCAGATCAGAAAGTTACGCGAGGAGTTGACCCGTCTCGATAAAGCCGAGCAGGAACGGCAACAGCGCCTTGATCTCCTCGGCTACCAGCAACAGGAGATTTTTGTCGCAGATCTCCGTCTTGGTGAAGATACGCAGCTGCTGGCCGAGCGCACGCTTTTGCAGCACGCGGAAAAATTGGCGGAGATAGCAGGGAGCGGCTACGATGATCTCTATGCCAAAGAGGGGGCGATCTGCGAAACATTGGCGCGTTTAGCCAGCCAACTAGGCGAAGGGGCGGCAATCGATCCACATCTTAGCCCTCTGTCCGAAGCAGTGCAGAGTTCTTACTATGTTCTGGAGGATAGCGCCACACAGCTGCGCGCCTATGCGGCACAGATCGCTTTTGATCCGGCGCGCATGGAAGAAATCGAGACCCGGCTTGATCTCCTGCATCGACTCAAGCGTAAATATGGCAACACGATCGAAGCCATTCGCGAACACTACACGGCTGTTAGTCTTGAATTTACTGAGCTCTCGAATCTTGAGGCCACTCGTGATGCCTTGGAGAAGAAGCTGAAGGATGATGAAGTGACCTTGCAGCAACTCGGTGCGTCGTTAACGCGTGCGCGGCAAGCGGCGGCAATCAGCTTGCAGCAAGGGGTAGAAGGGGAGTTACGTGATCTGGCGATGCCGAAGGCGCGTTTCTCTGTGGCCTTGACTCCTCTGCCGGCGCCGGGCTCGCTTGGCTGTGAAAAGATTGAATTCCTGTTGCAGGCCAACCCCGGCGAAGTGGCCCGTCCTCTGGCCAAGGTCGCTTCCGGTGGTGAACTGTCCCGGCTGATGCTGGCAATTCAGCGTACGGCACCGGCCGGGGAAGAGGTGGCTACCCTCATCTTCGATGAAGTCGATGCCGGTATCGGCGGGGCAGCAGCGACGGCGGTCGGCGAGAAGTTACGTGCTGTTGCCAGTGGGAGGCAGGTTCTCTGCATTACCCATCTTCCCCAGGTCGCCGCTTTCGCTCACCATCATTTTCTGGTGGGGAAAGAGGAAACTGTCGATGCCCGTACCATTACCACGGTTCATTTGCTTGCTGTTGAAGAGCAGGTCAACGAAATTTCCCGGATGCTTGGCGGCGCCAAGATTACCGAATCGACGACAATTCACGCCCGTGAGCTGATCCGGCACTCAGTCGCGCCTGATTCATTTGGAGGATCACTATGATTCGTAAGGCAACTATTCCCGATGTCCGGGCTATTCACAAATTATTGATGACCTACGCCAGCAGTGGCATGATGCTTTCACGCTCCCTTTCCGAGCTCTATGAAGCGATTCGTGATTTTTATGTCTGGGAAGAGGGTGGCGTCATTGCCGGCACCGTCTGTCTGCATATTTGCTGGGAAGATCTTGCCGAGGTGCGCAGTCTTGCTGTCGATGAAAGTTTTGAAGGACGGGGAATCGGACGACAACTTGTCGAGAGTTGTCTGCAGGAAGCACGACAGATCGGTCTGAAGAAGGTCTTTGCCTTAACCTATAAAGATCAGTTTTTTGCCAAGCTCGGTTTTCATCTCATTGAAAAGTCGGAACTACCCCACAAAATCTGGGGCGACTGCATTAAGTGCCCGAAATTCCCTGAATGTGACGAAATTGCCATGAGTATTGAACTTCTGTAGGAAGTCGAAAGTTTGACATTTCCTTCTTCCTGTGGCTTATTAGCTCTTCTTTTTTCAGGAAAGTCGGAGGAAGCAAAGTTATGCCCAATAAAAACTATACAATCTTACTGATCCCCGAAGGATCGCATAAAGTTCGACGCTACATGATCGGTCGCAAGTGGCTCTACTCCGTGGCGGCAACGCTCAGTCTCGTCCTTTTGCTCGGAGGTTTCCTTTCTCTCGACTATTTCCGCACCAATGTCGATCGTTCGGAACTCAAACGCTTACGGGTACAGAATCAGCTGCAACATAATGAACTACGGGAGTTTGCCAACCGTCTCGAGGATGTTCGCAAAGAGATGGTTATCCTGGCTCAGAACGATGCGAAGATGCGGGCTCTGGCTCAAATCAGTCATCCGAGCGGCACTCCGGAAAATATTCAGGTCGGGATCGGCGGTCCGCTCGAAAGCGCCCCGGCGAGTGATATGACTAACTTGCAACAACAGATCGACCAGATTCGGGCCTCCATCGACTTACGTCGCGAAAGCCAGGAAGAGGTGCGCGGTTTCTTGACGGAGCAGAGTTCTCTCCTCGCCTCCAAGCCGAGTGGTTTGCCGTCGCGGGGCTGGCTGACATCAAACTTTGGCATGCGCAACTCCCCCTTCACTGGCAAACGAACCATGCATGAAGGGATCGATATTGCTGCTCGCGTCGGCACCCCGGTCTACGCTACGGCCGCGGGGATTGTCAGTCGGGCGCAGATTGAAAATGGTTATGGTAAATTGATCGTGATCGATCACGGTTACGGCTACAAGACCTATTACGGACATAACTCGAAACTGGTAGTGAAGGTTGGGCAACGCGTCAAGCGTGGGGATCTTATTGCCGCCTCCGGGAACACCGGGACCTCCACCGGTCCGCATGTTCATTACGAAGTTCGTCTCAACGGCGTGCCGCTTAATCCCCGCAAATTCATTTAGGCGAGCAGTTTTAGACGTTTTTTACTTGTTTTTCTCAAGGTGATTGTTTATAACGAAAATCAGTTTATCCTTCTAAAGGACCATTGCAGATGAACGCTGTTTACTCCTTTAACAACTTTAACTCTTTCGGCTTTTGGCGCGAGTATTATTTTGCGCTGCCTGCCCAAGGTTGAGGTTTGTCGGAAGAAGGAGTTTTTCAACGGACAAAACAGATCAAACCACGGGCAGGCTGCAAGGCTCTCCCGTGGTTTTTCATTTCTGGATCGATGAATGAAGAGGCCGCGGGAGCATAGTGAATCCGGCGGCCTGTTATTTTTTGAAGCTCATCGATCGCGAAAGGGTTGAATCGTTATGATCATCGTCATGAAACAGAATGCGAGTAAAGAAGAGTTGGTGGAGGTGAAAAAACAGATTCGCGCCTTTGGTTATCGCCCCCATGTTATTCACGGTGAAACGCGTAATGTCATCGGTGCGGTCGGCGATGAGCGCGGCAAGAGTATCCTGCAAGCACTGGAATCCTACTCCGGGGTCGAGAGTGTCGTGCCGATCCTGAAGCCGTACAAGTTAGCTAGTCGCGAAGTCAAACGCGAAACGAGCGTTTTCGAGATCGCACCGGGACTGGTCATCGGAGGACCGCAGGTGATCATTATGGCCGGTCCTTGTTCGGTCGAGAGTGAGTCGCAAATCGTCGAGACAGCGCTGGCGGTCAAGGCGGCGGGTGCAACGGTGCTGCGTGGCGGTGCTTTCAAGCCGCGCACCAGTCCTTACTCCTTTCAAGGGATGGAGGAAGAAGGTCTCCGTCTTTTGGCTCTGGCGCGGGAAGCCAGCGGGCTGCCGATCGTCACTGAGGTTGTTAATCCTCTGGATGTCGAACTGGTAGCCAAGTACTCGGATATCCTGCAGATCGGCGCCCGAAATGTGCAGAACTTCGCCCTGCTCAAAACTGTCGGCCAGATCGACAAGCCGATTCTTCTCAAGCGCGGCATGGCAACGACGATTCAGGAATATCTGATGAGCGCCGAGTATATTCTTTCGGAAGGTAACCGGCGGGTTATCCTTTGCGAGCGCGGTATTCGTACCTTTGAGACCGCCACCCGTAATACCCTCGACATCTCGGCGGTGCCGGTACTGAAAGAGTTGACCCATCTTCCCGTTGTTGTCGATCCTTCCCACGCCACTGGTCACGCCCATCTGGTGCCGTCGATGTCTTATGCTTCCGTTGCGGCCGGGGCGGATGGTCTGATCGTTGAAGTTCATCCCTGTCCGGAGAAGGCGGCCAGCGATGGCCCGCAATCGTTGCGCCCCATCGAATTTGCAGTGATGATGAAGAAACTCGCTGCCTTTATCACGGCGGCAGAGCGCACCCTTTAAACCCGTACGGAGATTTCATGTACTTTATCCCCCTGAATCAGGCAGAGAGTGTTGAACTGGTCATCCATGCCTTGCACGTCGCCGCCGGCACGGCTGATTGTACCACCTGCCCGGTGCGCCGTGTCTGCATGAAACAGTGTGCCACGTTGGGTGAAGCCATTCAGAACATGTGGCATGGCGGGATCATTCCGAGTGATGACCCCGAGCCGCCACCACCGCCACCCAACCCGCCGCCAGAGGTCAAGAGCGCAAAATTGCGCCTTGTCAAATAATCAAAAGGTGGTTTCCTTGACACCCGTTGCTATCTTCATTAATCTTGCACGAGAAATATTACTTTTTTGAGGAGGAAACGATGTTGACACAACGGTTGCAGGATGCGCTCAATGAACAAATGAAGAATGAGTTCTTTTCCGCCTATCTTTACATGGCCATGGCCGGCTACTTTCAATCGGAAGATCTCCCCGGCTTTGCCAACTGGATGCGGGTGCAGGCTTTAGAAGAGATGACACATGGCGAGAAGTTTTTCGCATTTCTTTGTGACACGCAGGGGCGCACCGATTTCCGCGCTTTTCCTGCACCCAAAAACGATTTTGCTTCGCCTCTTGATGCGATGACCTACGGGCTCAAACACGAAAATTTTGTCACCGACAGTATTAACAAGCTCATGGATGTTGCTAGTGAAGAGAATCATCACGGGGCGAAGATCTTTTTGCAGTGGTTTGTCACTGAACAGATCGAAGAAGAATCGAATTTTTCGTTGATCATCCGCAAGCTCACGCGGGTGGAAGGGGATGGCCGTGGTCTGCTCATGCTCGATCAGGAGTTAGGGGCGCGCGTCTTTGTGCCGCCGACGACCGTCGCCTGATCGACGGTTTTGTCCCTAAAAATGAAAAGAGCGAGGTTCCCGTCAGGGGACCTCGCTCTTTTGCTGTAACAGCAAGAGCTCTTTTTCTGCGCGTTTCAATTTTTTGATAAAACCTTCTCTGCGGCTGGCAGAAGAACGACTGTGGTCTGCTTCAAGATAAACCACCTGCAACGGCTGCCGCCCGCGAAAATATTTTGCACCGCGCCCGTCGACATGCTGTTGGAAGCGCCTTGCGATATCCGTCGTAATCCCGGTGTAAAGGGAATTATCCGAGCAAAGGAGGATATAGACTTGCCAGTGCAGTGCGGCCGGCGTTTCTATGCTCATCGCCCCGCAGAAACTTTCCCTACCGGTGCAATATAGATAGTGAACTCCTCCACCCCGTCAACAGCCAGCAGTTCATCCGCCAGGGTCTGGTTGTAGGCGGCGATGGCGCAGGTGCCGGCCTTGATGGCGGTGCAGGCGAGATAAAGATTCTGGCAAAGATGGCCGGCATCGAGGGCGATGACTTTGTAGGAAGCTTCGCCATAGCGCCATTCGGTGCGCTCCGGGAGGACGGACCAGAGAAAGGTGACTGCTGCCTCACCACTGAATCTTTGGCCGCGACTGGCGGCAACGAGGTGCGCTGGCAGGTTGTCGACCTCACGCAGGTGGACAAGAGAATGCTCCAGAGGGAGATAACGATACAGTCCGCTGTCGAGACCTTCGACGTGAAGAATAGCAAGATAAGTTTCAAAGGGGTGACGGCAGCCGGCTGAGGGGACGGTGCGCTGTACTGCTGCCGGGTGGAGCGATTTCCTTACGCCTTGCGTTGCCCAAAGGAGAAAGGCGAGTTCCGCAAGGGTCAGGGGTTCCCTTGTAAAGTGGCGATGACTCTGGCGTTCGGCAATGGCGTCTTCGAGATCAAAGGGAGGGATCAGCCAGCTTTCACGGCCGGGGAGGGGGATGATTCTGCTCCCGGCTGGAAAGGCTTTTTGCACCAGCGGTCGGGGTTGACCTTGCGATTGAGGGGTGCTTTGGAAGCTGACTTCGTCCCGGATCCGGTCGGTGAGGAAGTAGCGTCCGCTGATTGTTGTGATGCTCGGATTTTTCTTCATTTTATCATCCTGTTCAATCTGCTCTTACTCATCTTTGCCAAGTCGGTCGCGGCGCCGGTGCAGCATATTCATGGCAATGACAAGCAGCACGATGGCGATGACCAGGGCCCAGGGGGCGAATTGGTTGACAGTGGCCGACCACTCGCTGAGTTCGTTCAGCAGCAGCGCCCAGATGCCGATGGCGACATAGGTCGAGCTCAGCACGACGCCGAGGTTTACCCAAGGGCGCAATCCGATCAGGAAGCCGATGATGGCCCCCACCACCGGGCCGCTCATCCAGAACGGGACAAAGACGAATAAAAACAGACCGGCGATGCCGAAGGGCCGGACCATCCCACCTTGAGACTCAGCGGCGTGTTGTATGCGTGTGATGAATGGCTTGAGGACGTGCAGCTGGATCAGTTGCCGCGAACTCAACGCGAATAACGGATACACCACGAGGACCTGAATGGTTTCGACCAGTATGTTGAATGGCACAACCTGGGCATGACTGTAGCCATTCGCGTAGCCGAAGCTCATGCCCGCTCCCCTGCCGATGAATAAGTTAAGCCCGGTCATTGCCGCATAAGGAAGAACTTTGTCGGGATACAGGTGTCCGGCAATTCCGAACGCCAGAAACATCAGTGCTGTCAGCGTCAGGCCGATGGCAAGGAGTCGTCCTTCGATGCTGGAGAAAAGCGATTCACTCATGGTTTTCCTCCTGCGCCTTGACTTGCATAGCCACTGCCGATAACAGAAAAGAGAAGCTCCCAGCCGAGCTCAGGCACTTCTTGCGATACGATTAATGGCTCTCCGAATTTTTTATTATTATGGCTCAAAGTGCGGATAAGGCAAGAACTGGGGGTAAGTGAAACGTCGGATCATCCTCCTCCCCTGCATTCCCGGTAGCGAAAACAATCGATCGTGTGATCGTTGACCATGCCGATCGCCTGCATCATGGAATAGCAGATGGTTGAGCCGACGAACTTGCAGCCGCGGGTCAGCAGTTCTTTACTGAGATGATCCGACACAGCGGTGCGGGTTGGCAGTTCCGCCAGGGTTTGCCAGCTGTTTTGTCGGGGAATGCCATCGACAAAGCGCCACAGGAAGGCATCGAGAGAGCCGAATTCCTGCTGGATCTGCAACACGGCACGGGCATTGTTGATCGAGGCCGCCACCTTGAGGCGGTTGCGGACGAGGCCGCTGTCCTGTAACAGTCGTTCACAATCGGTCGCGCTAAAGGCGGCGACAGTGGCGATGTCAAAATTGTCATAAGCGCGGCGGTAGTTCTCGCGTTTTTTCAGAATCGTCAGCCAGCTCAGGCCGGCTTGTGCCCCTTCAAGGATAAGCATCTCAAAGAGGCGTTGGTCATCGTGCAGAGGCACACCCCATTCCAGATCATGGTAGGCGATGTAGTGCGGGTCGCTGCTGCACCAGCCGCAACGGATCGGGTTGTTGGTGTTCATGGTCTGCATCCTTACGGCTTGCCGTAACGGCGTTGCCACCAGATGTAACCGACGATCAGGGCACCGCTGGCGATGATCACCCAGAGGAGGGCCTGATGGGAATACTGCATGATCAACTCCTGGTTTTCACCGATGATGTAACCGATCCAGGCGAGGATGGTGCACCAGATTCCGGCGCCGGCAAGGGTGTAGAGGGAGAAACGGAGATGGTTCATCCCCGAGAGGCCGGCCGGGATGGAGATCAGGTGGCGGATCACTGGCAACAGGCGGCCGATGAAGGTGGAGATCTCGCCGTGACGCTGGAAGAAGGTCTCCATCCGCTGCAACTTCTCCGGACTGATCAGCACATATTTACCGTAACGGTAAAGGAGGGGGCGGCCGAGGTACTGGGCGGCAAAATAGTTGGCATAGGCACCGGCCAGACTGCCGACGGTGCCGGCAAGAATCGCCAGACCGATGTGCATCTTCCCCTGCTGGGCAAGGTAGCCGGCCGGGGGCATGACCAGTTCGCTCGGAACCGGGAAGATGGAGCTCTCCATCGCCATAAGCAGGAAGATGCCGGGATAGCCGAGATTGCCGATCGTTTCGACCAGCCAGTTAAGCAGTGCGTGCATGAAGCCTCCGGGAGATAAAACTCCCCTCCTTGCTTAAGGAGGGGCTGGGGTGGTCGGTTTTATGAAACTGGATTAAAGAAAGTTGGCTATCAGATGATCGTAAAGGAGCCAGCCGTCCACATCGAAGGACCAGCGGCCGTAGTCTTGTTTGAGCCGATTCCCGCAGCGCTTGATGGCGACGGGGAAGACCTCGGCGATGCTGCGGCCGAAGCGGTGGGAAAAGGCAGCGTCGCTGACTCCTTCCGCGGTCCGCAGGCCGAGGTAAAGGGTCTCGGCCATGGCGAGTTGTTGATCGCAGACTTCGATCGATTCTGCGGTTGCCATTCCGCTAGCCAGGCGTTGCCGGTAAAGAGCGAGGTCGGGGGGGACCGAGAGGCGTTCGCCCCAACCGTTGCCGCATAGCGAATGAGCTCCGGCGCCGAGGCCGAGGTAGGGACGGCGGCGCCAGTAGCTGAGGTTGTGACGACATTCATAGCCGGGCCGGGCAAAGTTGGAGATTTCGTAGTGGTTAAAGCCGGCCTTGCTCAGCTCTTCGTGGACACAACGGTAGGCCGCGACCGCAGCGTCCTCACCGGGAAGCGCCAGACTCCCGGTTTCCTCCATTAGCGCAAAGGGCGTTCCCTCCTCGATCGTAAGACCATAGCAGGAGAGGTGTTGAGGTTGCAGCTGCACGAGCTGATCGATCTCTCCCCGTAACTTGTCAAGATCCTGCTCGGGGCGGCTGTAGATGAGATCAAGGGAGAGATTATCAAAGCCGGCGCGGCGGGCGGCGTTAACAGCATTGAGGCTGTCCTGGCGGGAGTGGACACGGCCGAGTTTCGCCAGATCTTCGTCAGCCAGGGCCTGAATGCCGAGAGAGAGGCGGTTGACCCCGGCAGCGCGTAACTGATCAAGATAGCGGGGGGAGACGGTCCCGGGGTTTGCTTCGAGGGAGATTTCGATCGCATCGGCAAACCCGAAGGTGGCGCAAGCGGAGTCTAGAATCTCCTGGATCCCCTGAACCGGCAGGAGGGAAGGGGTGCCGCCTCCGAAGAAGATCGAGGTCAACGGACCGTCCCACGACTTTGCCGACTGCCGGAGTTCTTGTATCAGAAGAGCCGGGTAACTTCCGATCTCCTGCATCTTTGCGGGGACGATGGAGAAGAAGTCACAATAGGGGCACTTGCTGCGACAAAAGGGGGTGTGCAGGTACAGGCCGAATCCGCTCGGGAGTGATTGCGCAGTCGTATTGTCGCACACCATACATATCCTGAGCAAAAGGGGTAGACGATTCGCAGTGTTGTTTTTACTCTGGGCTGCGGTTGAGAGTCAAGGGAAAGGCGGTCGGGGTGCTTGCCGACTTCTGATGAAAAAATATTGCGGCCTCCGCGGTTGCTGTCTATAATGCCGACCGTTTGCTACTATTGATTACTCCTGCGGAGGTTCATCTATGCTGCCTCGTACTCTGAATGTCGCTGCTGTCCAGTTTAATATCCGTCTCGGCGATGTCGAAGCCAATTGGCTGGCAGCAGAGCAGGGGCTGCGGAGTGTCGCAGCGCAGGGGGCCCAACTCGCGGTTCTGCCGGAGATGTGGAGCAGCGGTTACGATTATCGCCAGCTGGCAGAGTTGGCGACGCAAAGCCCGGAAATTCTGACACGACTGCAGGCTTTGAGTGGCGAACTCGGCCTGACCATCGTCGGCAGCCTTGCTGAGAGCGATGGCGACAAGGTCTGCAACACCGCCTGGGTCATCGATCAAGGGGAGATCGTCGGTAAGTATCGCAAGCTCCACCTTTTTTCGACGATGAATGAAGATCGCTATCTTCACGCCGGCGACCAGTATCTGGTTGTCACGACCAGCGTCGGCCGGCTCGGTATTGCCATCTGCTACGATCTGCGTTTTCCTGAGCTCTTTCGCCGCATGGCCCTTGATGGCGCCGAGATTATCTGTCTTCCCGCCGAGTGGCCGAAACCGCGGCAAGAGCACTGGCGCACCCTGTTGCGCGCCCGCGCCATTGAAAATCAGCTCTTTGTTGTCGCTGCCAACTGCTGCGGAGTGCAGGGAAAACTCGATTTCTTCGGCATGAGCCTCCTCCTTTCCGCCCGCGGTGAGGTGCTGGCGGAAGCCGGTGAGGTCGATTCTTGTATCGTCGCCGCGCTCGACTTTGCCGAGATGCAGGAGTATCGCCAGCAGATTCCCTGTTTTCGCGACCGGCGCCCGGAAATCTACGGGAAGCTTTAAATTAAAGATGTTATTTAAAATAGGCCGCATACTGGCCATCATCCAGAAACGGAGTCTTTCATGTTAACCACCGCAGATTTCAAACGCGGGCTGGTCTTCCAGCTCGATGCTGCCCCTTGTATCATTCTCGATTACACCATGCAGTCCCCCTCGGCCCGGGGCGGGAATACCCTGGTCAAGACCAAGTACCGCAACATGCTGACCGGCCAGGTCCTGGAAAAAGCCTTTAAATCCGGCGATAAGGTTGACGAGGCCGATTTCGAGCGGCGCAAGGGGCAATTCCTGTATGCTTCCGGCGACGGTGGCGTCTTCATGGATCTTGAAAACTACGAGCAGTTCGAGATTAACGAGGAGCTCTTCGCGCCGATTGCGGGATTTCTCGTCGATGGACAGGAAGTACAGCTCGGCGTCTTCCAGGGGCGGGTAGTCAGTATCGATCCGCCGATGATTGTCGAACTGCTGGTGACCGAGACCGCCCCGGCGATCAAGAATGCTACTGCCACTGCCCAGACCAAAGAAGCAATCCTCGAGACCGGCCTGCGCATTCAGGTTCCTGGCTATCTTGAATCGGATGAACGGATCAAAGTCGACACCCGTGACGGCCGCTTCGTCTCGCGCGCCTGATTTATAAACATTCCATAAACAACAAAAAGGGACGCCCGATGAAGTGGCGTCCCTTTTTGTTGTTTGGTAGATACCGTTATCCGGGGTCAAGAAAATTTCACGTTGTAAGCTGGGTCAAACGGTTGATTGTTCTTGAGGACACCAAACATGATTTGCACCAGTTTCTTCATACAGGCACAGGCAATCAGTTTGCCGTTCTTTGCTTTTTCCTTGAGACGTTTTGAAAAGGCTTTGACCATCGGGTTGTGCTGCATGGCGACTAGGGCCGGCATATAGAGAACCTTTCTCAGTCGGCGGTTACCGGTCTTACACAGGCCCGATTTGCCTCGTACCGAGGATCCAGAGCTCTTCTCCCTCGGGGAGAGCCCCATATAAGCAATGACTTGTTCAACCTTGCTGAAGTTGGCGAATCCATTGGTCTCCGACAAGACGGCTTCGATGCAGACGTCGCCAATTCCAGGAATGCTGCGGAGCAGATCGCTCTTGTTCTTCAGGTCGGGATGATGATTGATATGGTCCTTGATCCGTTTGGCGATATCGTCGATCTCTTTGTTGAGCACGCTAATAACGGCCTGAATCGATTCCTGAACGCGGGAGTCGGCGGAAAGGTCCCGGTTGAGTTCCTGGGTGCGCATCTCAATTAGTGCCTCCCGCCGTCGTCCCAAGGCCTTCAGCTGGCGAATCTCCGGCGGATCGGGGAGCCATCGCATCGGCACGAGCGCTTCGCAAAAACGAGCGATCAGGCGGGCATCGGCCTTGTCGGTCTTGGTTCGCGACAAGAGGGACTCCCCGAAGGCCTTGATTTGCAAGGGGTTGATGACGCTCACGTCATGCCCGGCATCGGCCAGAAAGACGGCTAGCCCCTCATAGAGGATGCCGGTTGCTTCCATGCAGGCATGAACCTTGTCTGCCCCGTGCTGCTTGAGCCAGTCGCTCAGTGCCGCAAACCCGGTCGGTGTGTTCTCAAAAACCTTGGTTTTGAACTTGCCGTCCCGCAGCAGGGCAGCGTCAAACTTCTTCTTGGCGATGTCGATTCCGAGAGATAGAGGCACAATCCAACTCCTTAAAGTTATTGAGGGTAAAGACCTTTGTCCCAAGCTATCCTTGCGTATGCAAGCTCATCCCGATGGGAGGCTTCAGATACCGTCCAACCTTGAGGAACAAAGAGAGAGAAAGGGATCCAATCTACCAAGCAGGGTCGAACCCTCAGGGGCGCAACAGATTCACCTTTCTCTCTTTACCCCGGCGTCCCGGAGCAAACTGTAACAGTTGTACAACGTCAGGTTCAACTCGTTTAAATATACAAGGGGCGCACCTGGGTGTGCGCCCGCCTTGTAGCAAATACGGGCGCACACATAGGTGCGCCCCTACCGGTAAATATGGGGCTTCACCCTCGCCGCCATCGCCCTGCCAGCGCCGCCACCACAAAGAGCA